>JAUMUA010000063.1:4526-10246 GCA_030530925.1 Rothia sp. (in: high G+C Gram-positive bacteria)
ACTACCGAGTGCGCAGTTCTGTCGATACTTTTGTGACGTCCAGCCCCTCGATGGATATTTCCCGTGCGTCCAACTTTGAACGTTTCATTTTTGATGCTCTGGGTCGCGACGCTGATCGAACTCGCGAATACTTTGGCGAGAAAGTGCGTGAGGGCGGGTTCTCCCTGACCGACGACGTCGCGTTTGGAACGTTGAGTAAAGAGTTCGGTTTCGTTTCGGGTAAGTCAACCCACGCTGACCGCGTGGCAACGATTCGTGATTATTATGAACGCCTTGACGTACTCATGGACCCGCATACTGCAGACGGCGTGAAAGTTGCCCGCGATAT
This sequence comes from Rothia sp. (in: high G+C Gram-positive bacteria), assembly GCA_030530925.1. Lineage (GTDB taxonomy): Bacteria > Actinomycetota > Actinomycetes > Actinomycetales > Micrococcaceae > Rothia. The sequence continues at coordinate 4,855 of JAUMUA010000063.1, forward strand.
TGAAGGGGTAGAAACCCCGATTGTGTGCCTTGAAACGGCGCTCCCGGTGAAGTTCGCAGACACGATTAAAGAGGCGATTGGGAAGGAGCCGCAGGTTCCAGAACGCTTCGCTGAGATCATGAAAGCTGACCGCCATGTGAGCGATTTGCCCAATGACGCAGAAGCTGTAAAAAAGTTTATTGCGGAGAATACTCACTCCTAACAACTAGAAAAGACTCCCTCCTTTCAAGAGCGAAAAGGGGGAGTCTTTCATATTGTGAGAAGGTATCCCGGACATTTTTTCAGGTGTGATGTGTCGGACTAACGTAAAAGCATGACTGAATCTCGATCCTTGAATCTAGCCGTTATCGCAGGCGATGGAATTGGCCCCGAAGTTGTGGCACAAGCCGAGCGCGTACTCCAGTGTGTTGCAGAAATAGAAGGCTTCACTTTGCAAACCACCGATTATTCTTTGGGCGCTGATCATTGGCTTGCAACCGGGGAGACCCTGACTGACCAAACCCTGCAGGATCTCAAAACTCACCATGCGATTCTCTTCGGCGCGGTAGGTGCTGATCCACGATCGACGCAAGTACCTTCCGGGCTGGTTGAGCGCGAGATTCTTCTAAAACTTCGTTTTGCTCTGGACCATTTCATCAATTTGCGTCCTTCAAAACTATTTCCCGGCGCCGAGTCCCCGCTGAAAAATCCTGGGGACATTGACTTCGTCGTCGTCCGCGAGGGCACCGAGGGCCCCTATGCCGGCAACGGCGGAGTGATGCGCCAGGGAACCGACGCCGAAATCGCCACAGAAGTTTCGGTGAACACCGCTTATGGCGTGCGCCGACTCATTCGATACGCTTTCGAACTAGCAAATTCTCGCGAGCGTCAAAACATCACGTTGATTCATAAAACCAATGTGCTGACGAACGCCGGTCAATTGTACTCGCGCATCTTCAACGAAATCGCTGCCGAGTTCCCTCAGGTGAGCACCGAATACTGCCATATTGATGCGGCAACTATTTACCTCACCACAGACCCCGCCCGGTTCGATGTGATCGTTACCGATAATCTTTTTGGGGACATTATTACTGATCAAGCCGGTGCAATTACCGGCGGCATTGGGCTTGCTGCCTGCGGTAACATCAACGCCACGGGGGAGTTCCCCTCGATGTTTGAGCCGGTCCATGGTTCAGCCCCTGATATCGCGGGACAAAATATTGCAGATCCCACGGCCAGCATTTTGTCGGCAGCTATGCTGTTGCGCCACGTCAATATTGAATCGGGCGCAGTTCGCATTGAGCAGGCAGTAGAGAAGTTCTTGCAGAATCAAGCGGACCAAAAGCTGAGCACCGAGCAGATTGGTTCTGCCATTGTGGACCTCATCAAAACTCAGTCCTCATAAGCGATTATCGCTACACTGAATAAAAGAACGGTCCGCTCTTCGCACTTGCATCAGACCTCTCACGAAAGAAGATTTCTTATGACACTGCAGTTCACCATTGAGAAAAATCCTCACCCCGCTACCGACGCCGAACGCGCAAAAATTCTTGAAAACCCCGGGTTCGGCAATCACTTTACCGACCACATGATTAGCATCGAGTGGAACGGTAACTATGAAGACGGCGGCGAGTGGTCAGACGCTAAGATCATGCCCTACGGTCCTCTGCAGCTAGACCCCGCAGCAGCCGTATTCCACTACGGGCAAGAAATTTTTGAAGGCATCAAGGCGTACCGCCATTCCGATGGTTCGGTGTATACCTTTCGCCCTGAACTAAACGCTCAGCGTTTGCAGGAATCGGCAGCTCGCTTGGCTCTTCCTGAGCTACCTGAGGAACTCTTCATCGAGTCCCTCAAACAACTGGTTGCTATCGACGAAGCTTGGGTGCCCAATGGTGAGGGAGAGGCGCTTTATCTGCGTCCGTTTATGATCGCCACTGAGTCCTATTTGGGTGTACGTCCTGCTCATCAGGTGAAGTTCATGGTGATTGCCTCACCTGCTGGTAACTATTTTGGCTCCCCAGAGCCCGTCGATATTTGGATGTCCACCAAATATGCCCGCGCAGGCGCTGGCGGTACCGGATACGCAAAATGCGGTGGTAACTATGCCGCTGCCATGATGGGTCAGATTGAAGCTGAGCAGCACGGTTGTAAACAGGTCATTTTCAAAGACCCTAACCGTGACGACGCCATTGAAGAGCTCGGCGGCATGAACGTCTTCTTCATTTTTGGCCAAGATAACACCTTGGTGACCCCCGCATTGACCGGCACCATTCTCAACGGTGTGACCCGCCGATCAATCTTGCAACTGGCAAAAGATCGCGGGATTGATGTACAAGAACGCACCATTACTTTGCAGGAATGGCAAAAAGCGGCTGAGGACGGCTCGCTCACCGAGGTTGCTGCCTGCGGTACCGCCGCAGTCGTGGCACCCTTTGGCAAGCTCAAAGCAGAAGATTTTGAGATCCCCGCCGTCTCAGATGGCTTTGGAGAAATCTCTGAAAGCTTGCGCGATGAGCTGGTAGGAATGCAAACCGGCACAGTAGAAGACCGTCACGGTTGGCTTACTCGTTTGGTCTAAAACCACCCTAAACAATCTGTCGCAAAGCCGCGGTGCTCTAATGCACCGCGGCTTTACTTGTGAAGTTGGATGGTTTTTAGTAGCTAATCCGGCGATACTATGCGCGAAATCTGCTTGCACGGTAGCCTTAGAGGTATGCGTATTGCTCGATTTACAGTTGAAGACCAGCTACATTTCGGTGTTGTCAACGGGTCAGAGGGCGAAGAAACCCTCACCGTGCTTGCCGGAGATCCTTTCTACATGGGCGTTCAACCCACAGAAAAGACTTATAAGCTTGAAGAAGTTCGCTTGCTCTCACCGATTATTCCTCGCTCAAAAGTGGTGGGCGTAGCCCGCAACTGGCGGGATCACGCGCAAGAACTCGGTAATGAGGCTCCTACATCGCCGCAGTATTTCTTGAAGCCCAATACCTCAATTGCAGGTCCTGGCGATCCCATCACATTGCCGGAGTGGTCAGAGAACGTCTCTTTCGAAGGCGAGCTTGCGGTCGTTATCGGACGCATTGCTAAGTCAGTGCCGGTAGAACGCGTTCCAGAAATCATTTTTGGATACACCGTTGCTAACGATCTCACCGCCCGCGATGCGCAGCAAACCGATCTGCAGTGGGCTCGTGCAAAAGGCTTTGACGGCGCATGCCCCTTGGGTCCTTGGATTGAGACTGAACTTGATACCGATGACCTAGAAATCAAAACCTGGGTGGACGGCGATCTCAAGCAAGACGGCACCACCGCTGACATGATTTTCTCGGTTGCAGAAGTGGTCTCGGCTATTTCTGAAGGCTTCACGCTATTGCCGGGCGACGTCATTTTGACGGGCACCCCAGCCGGTGTGGGACGCGTTGATGAAGACAACGAAGTCGAGATTGAAATTGAGGGCATTGGCTCCCTCGTCAACAAGATGCGCCGCTAAAAATTTTTTTGATTATCCTATCTATCTCATAGAAAGAGTTGTGAATATTGGCTATGACCGATATGTCCGTAACGCTCAACGATCCGAGCGAAACCCGGGTTCGATTCTGCCCATCACCCACCGGCACCCCACACGTGGGTATGGTGCGCACTGCGCTATTTAACTGGGCGTACGCTCGTCATACCGGCGGTAAATTAATCTTTCGTATTGAAGATACCGATGCCGCCCGTGACTCCGAGGAATCCTTCAACCAGGTGCTCGATTCTTTGCACTGGTTGGGCATTGAATGGGATGAAGGCGTGGGCGTGGGGGGGCCTCACGAGCCTTACCGTCAATCACAGCGTGGAGACCTCTACCAAGAGGTTATTGAAAAGCTCAAAGAGGGCGGTTACGTTTACGAAGATTTCTCTACTCCTGCTGAGGTAGAAGAGCGCCACCGTGCCAAGGGTGAAGACCCCAAGCTAGGTTATGACAACTTTGATCGTGACCTCACCGATGAGCAAAAAGAGGCTTTCCGCGCCGAAGGCCGCGAGCCCGTGTTGCGTTTGCGCATGCCCGATGAAGACATCACGTTCAACGACCTTGTCCGCGGCGAGATTACCTTCAAAGCTGGAAGCGTTCCTGACTTCGTCGTCGTGCGTGCTAATGGCAAGCCGCTTTATACTCTGGTAAACCCTGTGGACGACGCTCTCATGGGCATCACCCACGTGTTGCGCGGTGAGGATTTGCTCTCTTCAACTCCTCGCCAGATTGCACTGTACCGTGCATTGGTCAAGGTGGGAGTCGCAAAGTTCATTCCTCACTTCGGTCACCTTCCTTATGTGATGGGCCAGGGCAACAAGAAGCTCTCAAAGCGTGATCCTGAATCAAACCTGTTCTTGCTACAAGAGGCTGGATTCATCAAAGAAGGTTTGCTGAACTACCTCTCTTTGCTGGGTTGGTCACTTTCGCACGATCAGGACGTTTTCTCGATTGATGAGTTGGTTGAGCACTTCGATGTGAAAGACGTTCTTGCGAACCCCGCACGTTTTGATGTGAAAAAGGCTGAGGCTATCAACGGCACGCACATTCGCCAGCTTGATGCAGAAGACTTCCGCAACCGCCTAGTGTGGTACCTGAAAGCCAAGGATATTGTGTCCGCAGAAACTTTCGATCAGTTGACTGAGCGCGAGCAGCACATTCTGATTGAGGCTGCACCTTTGGTACAAGAGCGCATGCAGCTTCTTGGTGAGGCTCCTGCGTTGTTGGGATTCCTCTTTGCAGAAGATTCAGAGATCGTTATTGCCGACGACGCGCGTAAGCAGCTCAAAGAGTCGGCCCCGCAGGTTCTTCAGGCGGCAATTGATGCGCTCGAGCCATTGGAGGATTTCACTGCTGATCCCATTCAGAACGCATTGCGTGAAGCCATCGTGGAGGGCTTGGAAATTAAGCCTCGTTTGGCATTTGGTCCTATTCGTACCGCAATGTCTGGCGCGAAAGTGAGCCCCCCGCTGTTTGAGTCCATGGAGATTTTGGGTAAAGAGTCTTCTATGAACCGTCTCAAGGCTCTCTTGGGTGATCTTTTGGCATAATGTCATCTGATAGATAAGAGGAGTGGGACTGAGTTTTTTAAAAAAATCAGTCCCACTTTTCTCAGAGGGCTTGCTAATGTGATGCAAGTCTACTCATTTTGATTTGCCAAGCATTGCTAGCTCGTATAGAGTTATTACTCGTTGCAAGGAATGAAGAAGGAATTTTTCGAGCTAAACAACACATTGGGATATGGTGTAATTGGCAACACTACGGTTTCTGGTACCGTCATTCTAGGTTCGAGTCCTGGTATCCCAGCGAGCATCATCTGATGTTTATGGCCCCATCGTATAGCGGCCTAGTACTCCGCCCTCTCACGGCGGCAACACCGGTTCAAATCCGGTTGGGGTCACA
>JAUMUA010000064.1 GCA_030530925.1 Rothia sp. (in: high G+C Gram-positive bacteria)
CTCCAACAATGAGAACAATCATCTTATTTATTTTTCCTGTTCTTCGAGGTCTTCATCGCTGAGCGGCGGCTGCGAAAGAATCCGTGAGATGTCGCCAATTTCTTCGGTGCGCATCATTGCGTGCACAATATCGCCCTGTTGATAGATAGCTTCTGCCGAAGGGAGGATGCCCTCGCCAAAGCGGGTAATGTAAGCAACTCGAACTTTTGCGGCTTCTTCAATGTCCGTCAGCGCGTGCCCTGCCCAATCTTGATGGAGCTGTAGCTCCGCGAGGATTAAACGTCCTGAAGCTTCACGAAAGTCACCAGACATGGACTGCTCGGGCAAGATACGACGTAGTACCTGGTCGGTTGACCAACGCACCGCAGCTACGGTGGGAATGCCTAAGCGTTGAAAGAATTCGGCGCGGTTAGGGTCATTGATGCGCGCTACCACATGGGAAACTTTGTACATTTCGCGGGCAACGCGGGAAGAAATAATGTTGGAGTTGTCACCGGAAGAGACGGCGGCAAACGCGTAGGCACGTTCAATACCGGCGCGTTCTAGGGTGAGACGGTCAAAACCCACACCGCAAACTTTTTGGCCGCTAAAGTCTTTGCGGAGCCGTCTAAACGCTTGCTCGTTTTGGTCTATCACCGCCACCGAGTGCCCAGAGTCTTCGAGGGTGTGAGCGAGCATCACGCCAACTCGTCCTGCTCCCATAATCACAAAATGTGGCACTGAAAGAATCCGATCTATCTCTAAGGGTTTTGACAGTGAAGTCAAGGATAATACTTATCCCAGACTACGTTGATTATAGTGATTAGCGCTCGTGATGCCGGTGATAATCTGTGCGTTTTGAGTGCCGTAGCTGTTGAATTGAGTCCCAAGTGACTACTGTTAGTGGCTGTGAAGAATCTTTGGGAAAGAATTGGTACGTCGGTTCTGGGCTCACCTGCCCATCGTGCCAACGTGGCAGCTCTTGGGCTGTCTAAGTGGCGTGCCCTTCCATTGCTGGGCGCAGATGGTATTTCTTCGGTGGCCTATGCCCCAGACGAGATTATTTTGATGCTCACTCTTGCAGGCACTGCGGGAGTGATGTATTCGCCTTGGGTTGCCTTTGGCATTGCTCTGACGCTACTTATTGTGGTGGGAACCTACCGCTATAACCTTTCTCAAATTTCTGAACGCGGCGATTACCTGTTAGTGCATAACCGACTAGGACCTGTGCCGGCAATGGTGCAGGGTGCCTCGTCAATGGTGGATTATCTACTAACGGTCGTGGTGTCGGTTGCATCTGCTACCACCTATCTTGTCACTGTTTTTCCCACTTTGTTGCCGTATAGCCGGTGGCTTGCGGTAGCCATGGTTATTTTGCTGACCTGGTTTTCGTTACGTGGTCTGAGGGTAATGGGGCGGTTCGCACCTATTCCCACCTATACCTTTTTGCTGTTGGTGGGACTCACGGTGGCGGTGGGACTCACCCAGAATCTCACCGGACATTTAGCTCGCGCTGACAGCAGTTATTATCAGATCATTCCGCAGGGCAGCGCTGAAACGCTATTGCACGGAACTGGGCTTTTTCTGCTGTTTTCCCGTGCTTTTTCATCGGGTGCAGTAGCTATTACAGGCATCTCCACGGTGAATAATTCCACCAAATTCTTTCAGCGCCCCAAGAAGAAAAACGCCGCGCAAACCCTGATGCTCCTAGGCGGTCTGAGCGCCGTCCTGATGGTGAGCATTCTGTACTTGGTCAAGCAAACAGGTGCCGTGGTGGTGCAGGATGCCGACCAGCATTTGCTCGTCAACGGCAAACTCGTTGGTGCAGACTTTCACCAACAACCCCTGTTATATCAAATTTGCCAAACAGTCTTTGGCGACGGTTGGATGCCGGTGCTCTTTACAGGCGCAATTATTGGCATTCTGATGATGGCTGCAGTGACATCATTCGTCGGGTTCCCTGTACTCACCGCAACTATTGCCGAACACCAGTATTTGCCCGAGCAACTGAGCGCTCGCTATTCTCGGCGCTTATATGCGAACGCGATCCAGATTCTTTCCGGTGCCGCTATTGTGCTGATTCTGATTTTTGGCACCGACGTCAACTCGCTGATTCAGCTCTATATTGTGGGTGCTTTTACCTCGATGTCGCTCACCCAATCGGCTGTCGCCTGGCATCGATACAAACAGTTGCGCGTGACGCTCAACAGGTTTAAACGTCGCAAATTGATTCGCGACTTTGCCATTACGCTGGTGGGACTTTCCGTTACGGTGTTGGCGTTGGTGATGGTACTTCTCACTAAACTTTCCCAGGGCGCATGGATTACCGTGCTCATCATTCTCGCAACAGTTGGGATTATGCTCTTGACTCGTCAACATTACTCATCGGTCGACGCCGCTTTGAAGCTCCCCTCAGACGCCAATAGCCTGGCGCAAGCACGGGCTCTGCCGGCTCGCGTACACGCTATTATCTATGTTCCCAGGGTGCGCAAACCCGTAGCTCGCGCAGTGGCGTACGCTCGCGCCGCGCGTCCATCAACCATCGAAGCAATCGCGGTGAATGTGGTGGAAGAGCGAACTCGCGCTATGGTGAAAAAGTGGGAAGAACTTGCAGTGCCTGTCCCGCTCACTATTTTGGATTCCCCGTATCGCGATCAGGTGAAGCCAGCACTCGAATTTATCCGACGTCAAAAGACCGAACATCCCGATGATCTGGTGATCGTTTATCTCCCTGAATACGTGGTGAGCCACTGGTGGGAGGGCTTGATTCATCGACGCACGGTACATAAAATCGCTGCGGCGCTACGGCACGAAACGGGTATTGTGATTGCCACAGTGCCCTGGACTATCAGCTAGAAATCTTAAGAATTTATTACTGTGAACAATCAACAGAAAGCAGACAATTTAGTGTCTACTCAGAACAATAACTCATCAGCATCTATCACGTTTGAGGTAGGAGATGTAGTAGAAGTTCAGCCTGAACGCGTAGCCCACGGCGGCGCTATGGTGGCTCGCGTCAACGGACGTGTGGTGTTTGTTCGTCACGGCGTCATCGGTGAATCTGCCCGCGCTCGCATTACCAAAATTGGCCCTAAAGGCCGTTTCTTCTTTGCCGATGTTATTGAAGTTCTTGAACCCTCGGCGAATCGCCGCGAGCATCCTTGGCAGCCAGCTAACGCTTTGACCGCTGCACAAGCAGGGCAGGAGCCCTTGGGTGGCATGGAGTTTGCCCATGTGGACCCCGCTGTTCAGCGCGAGTACAAGGCCGACGTCGTCCGTGAGCAGTTGGTTCGTTTGGGCGGTATGGATTCGGCGGATCAGCTGTTGAGCGAGCTGACGGTGCAAGAGGTACCCGGTGGAGATTTAGGCGTGCGAACTCGCGCGCACTTTGCCGTGACCGACGAGGGCCGCTTGGCAATGTACCCGTTCCATTCCTCCACCCCGCGCGTCATTGAGAATTTTCCACTCATGGTTGCTCCTCTTCAAGAACTGAATCTAGCGCAGGTGGTCATGAAGGGGGTCAAGCGAGTAGATGTTGCGTCTTCCTCAACCGGGGAAACCTTTATTCAGTGTACGATTGCCGACGGTAAAACTCCCGAGGAACTTGCCGAGCGCCTGGACTGGGAATTTTCCCGAGTGCTGGGTGAGTTAGTGCCGCAGAAGATTTCGCTGTTGCTCACCCCAGAGCGTAAAGCCGGACGCGGCCCGGGCAAGCGACCCGCCGATATTCTGTTGGGCTCGCCTACGGTTCACGAAAAGTTTTACGTGCGCGGCACCGAGTTCGAATACGAAATTTCCGGTAACGGGTTCTGGCAGAACCACAAAGACGCACCGCGAACCCTGTGCACGGTCGTCGATGATTTTGCCGAATTCCAAGAGGGCCAGACCATCATTGATTTGTATGCAGGTGCTGGATTGTTTACCGCTATCGCAGCGCACGCTGTGGGTCCCGAAGGTTATGTGCTGAGCGTTGAAGGTTCTGCACTGACTAATGCTGATGCGCAACGTAACTTTGCCATTGGGGGAGTGAGCCGCACCGAGCAGTCCGCAGAAACCGAAATTAATATCCGCCGTGGAGATGTGAGCCGCACCCTCGAACAGCTCAAGCGAGCCAAAGACGCGTGCACCGCACACCCCGACACCGTGATTCTTGATCCCTCCCGCGAGGGCGCGGGGCAAAAAGTCATGCAGCAGGTAGCAGAGCTTGCTCCGCAAAAGATTATTTACGTAGCGTGCGATCCTGCAGCTTTGGGGCGCGATGCAGGGTACTTGCGCGAATTGGGTTGGACGCCGGCGCGTATTGAAGCGTTTGATTTGTACCCCAATACGCACCACGTGGAGACGGTGGTGCTCTTTACTCGTTAAAGACTGACGGTTTTTGCCCTAATTTTTACGAACCAACCGGCTTACTGTGATTCTTACAGTGAGCCGGTTGGCGTTTAAGTCTCAAAAAGTGTTGTTTGAACACGCAATATATTTAGCGCACAGAAGTTTTTCCTAAGTTGATTTTTCGCCCCTCAAATGTAACCGCAGTGCGCTGAGCGTGAATTTCATGTCGAAATAATAAGCTTTGTCCCTACTGAGAATGCGGGATATTAGGGGCTAAGGGTAGACTGTAATCAACGGCTTAGTGTCAGAATGTCTCTAAAGTGTGCATCACACACAGTAGCCCCGTTTCGGGGCTCTTTAGCTCTTCATTCATTACGGCACAAGCTAATTCAAAGACAGTGTCGAGAGGAGTCCCACACATGAGCACTGTGGATAGCTTTGGTTCAAAAGGCGTCTTAGACGTCAAGGGAACCGAATACGAAATTTACCGCCTGAATGCGGTTAAGGGATCAGAGAAACTTCCCTACTCACTCAAGGTTCTTTTGGAGAACCTATTGCGCACCGAAGACGGCGCAAACATCACCGAGAAGCACATTGAAGCTCTCGCAAACTGGAACCCTAAAGCGGATCCAGACACCGAAATTCAGTTCACCCCCGCACGCGTGATCATGCAGGACTTCACCGGTGTTCCTTGCATCGTTGACCTTGCAACCATGCGTGAAGCTGTGAAAGATTTGGGCGGTGATCCCTCAAAGATCAACCCCCTAGCACCTGCTGAATTGGTTATTGACCACTCAGTTCAGATCGATAACTTCGGTACCGCAGATGCGATTACTCGCAACATGGACATCGAATACCAGCGCAACGGCGAACGCTACAAGTTCCTTCGCTGGGGCCAGGGCGCATTCGATGACTTCAAGGTAGTTCCTCCTGGAATGGGCATTGTTCACCAGGTCAACATTGAATACCTTGCACGCGTTGTCATGGATCGCGAAGTTGACGGCGTACGCCGCGCATACCCCGATACCCTCGTCGGCACCGACTCCCACACCACCATGGTGAACGGTCTGGGTGTTCTCGGCTGGGGCGTTGGCGGTATTGAAGCAGAAGCAGCAATGCTCGGCCAGCCCGTATCCATGCTGATTCCTCGCGTTGTTGGTTTCAAACTCACCGGTGCAATTCCTTCTGGCGCTACCGCAACCGACGTCGTGCTCACCATCACCGAAATGCTCCGTAAGCAGGGCGTTGTGGGTAAGTTCGTGGAATTCTACGGCGAAGGCGTTACCCAGGTTCCCCTGGCTAACCGCGCAACCATCGGTAACATGAGCCCCGAGTTCGGCTCAACCGCCGCAATCTTCCCGATTGACGACGTCACCCTGGAATACTTGCGTTTGACCGGCCGCTCCGAAGAGCAGCTTGCATTGGTTGAGGCATACACCAAGGAACAGGGCCTCTGGCACGATCCTTCAAAGGAAGTTGAGTACTCCGAGTACCTCGAACTGGATCTTTCAACTGTTGTTCCTTCCATCGCTGGCCCCAAGCGTCCTCAGGACCGCATTGAGCTAGACAATGCAAAGAAGCAGTTCCGCGCTGATCTTCCCAACTATGTTGAGCAGACCAACGTTGACGCAGAGATCGAAGAATCTTTCCCCGCTTCTGACGGCGGCGCTGTACCCGGTGCGGAGTCTGACGAAGAAAAGGTGGGCGAGTTCGAGAAGTCCGCACCAAAGAAGCTCTTTGGTCGCGCGTCGAACCCTGTTGATGTGAAGATGTCAGACAACCGTGAATTCACCTTGGATCACGGTGCGGTTTCCATCGCATCCATCACCTCCTGCACCAACACCTCCAACCCCTCCGTCATGCTTGCAGCAGGTATTCTTGCACGCAACGCAGCGGCTAAGGGTCTTACCTCACAGCCTTGGGTCAAGACCTCCATCGCTCCGGGTTCAAAGGTTGTTACCGACTACTACGAAAAGGCAGGCTTGCTTCCTGACCTTGAGAAGCTCGGTTTCTACGTTGTTGGCTACGGTTGCGCAACCTGCATTGGTAACTCCGGCCCCTTGGAGCCAGAGATCTCCGAAGCTATCAACCAGAACGATCTTTCCGTTACCGCAGTTCTCTCGGGTAACCGTAACTTCGAAGGTCGCATCTCACCTGACGTGAAGATGAACTACTTGGCTTCGCCTCCGCTGGTTATTGCTTACGCACTAGCTGGCACCATGGACTTCGACTTTGAGAAGGACGCACTGGGCAAGGACCAGGACGGCAACGACGTCTACCTCAAGGACATCTGGCCCGATCCCGCTGAAGTTGAGAAGATCATTGCTTCAGCAGTAGATACCGATATGTACAACAGCGAATACGGCACCATCTTTGATGGCGACGATCGTTGGAAGTCACTCGATACTCCTACCGGTAACACCTTCGAATGGGACAGCGAATCAACCTATGTTCGCAAGCCCCCATACTTCGAGGGTATGACCATGGATATCGACCCTGTTGCAGATATTGAGGGCGCTCGCGTGCTTCTCAAGCTCGGCGATTCGGTAACCACCGACCACATTTCACCTGCTGGTTCGTTCAAGTCAGATACCCCTGCTGGTAAGTACCTAATCGAGAACGGTGTGGAGCGTAAAGACTTCAACTCCTACGGCTCACGCCGTGGTAACCATGAGGTCATGATTCGCGGTACCTTCGCTAACATCCGTATCAAGAACCAGCTTCTTGACGGCGTTGAGGGTGGCTTTACCCGCGACTTCACTAAGGACGGCGCACAGTCCACCGTTTACGATGCATCACAGAACTACCAGGCTGCTGGTATTCCGTTGGTTGTTTTGGGCGGTAAGGAATACGGCACCGGTTCATCTCGTGACTGGGCTGCTAAGGGCACCACCCTCTTGGGTGTAAAGGCTGTTATTGCTGAGTCCTTCGAGCGTATTCACCGTTCAAACCTCATTGGTATGGGCGTTGTGCCTCTTCAGTTCCCTGAGGGTGAGTCACATGAGTCATTGGGCTTGACCGGTACCGAGACCTACTCGATCTCAGGCTTGACCGAACTGAACAACGGCACCACTCCTAAGACCGTGAAGGTTACCGCTGTGGCAGAAGACGGTTCAAAGACCGAATTCGATGCAGTAGTTCGTATCGACACCCCCGGTGAAGCTGATTACTACCGCAACGGTGGTATCTTGCAGTACGTTCTGCGTAACCTGGTTCGTAGCTCGAACTAATTGTTAGGCACCCATTGCGCTGAGTAATCACGCATGCCATTCAAAAATGAGCCCCTCTTCTTGAGGGGCTCATTTTGGTTTAACACGGTTTGGTTTAGAACAGCTTGGTTTAGTCCAAATTGAGTTTACGAGGCGCTGGGGGAGTCAGCTGCCTCTGGCTCAGCTATTGAATCCCACACCGCTTTCCATTTCTCCCCCAGGGTATCGATGTTCTCGTGGGCGTTGAGACCGCTCGGTTGCGGTACTACCCATAGCTGAACATCTTGTGGCCAGCCGTCGATGGAAGATGTATCTTGTTGGCCCAACTTTGCTTTGTTGTTTTTGAATGCCACGCGATAAGCCGTAATACCAATCACGGCAACTGCTTGGGGTTTCAACCGTTCCGCAAGGTCAATAATTCGTGCAGGGGACTCGCGTAATTCCTCGGTAGTGAGCTCATCGGCACGCGCGGTAGCGCGAGGAACCAAGTTGGTGATGGCGATACCTAAGTCTTCAAGACGCTGTTCATCGGCGTCACTCATACCGGCGGTGCAATCGATTTTGGGGCTAATTATTCCAGCGCGATCTAACGAAGGCCAGAACCGATTGCCCGGATGCGAAAACGGGGCGTTGACTGCCGCCGTCCATAATCCGGGGTTAATTCCCACCATGAGTAACTTCACCGAATATGGGTACTCGGGTGTGGGGAGGCGGTCGGTAATCTCAGCATTTTCAAACTGGGTGAGTTCTTCTTTATGCGGACGGCGTCCGCCCAGAGGTGATGGATGTAAGGTGCTCATCTTCCCATCATGCCGTAGTAACTGGCAGAGAAAGTAGCTTGTGCACTGCCGGCTAAATTCTTGTTTCCCCTGTTCATACTGTTAAAATAGAGTTCATGCCCAAAGAACCCATCTGGACCCCCGATTCACCCAACATGGTGGTGCAAGGGGATAACCTTAACGTCATCCGTGAATTACCAGATGAGTCTTTTCAACTTGTTTATATTGATCCGCCGTTTAATACCGGCAAAGTTCAGAAGCGGCAGTCGCTCAAAACGGTGCGCTCCGCCGAAGGCACACGAGTGGGGTACAAGGGGCAAACCTACGAGACGATTCGCGGAAAAGTTACCAGTTACAACGATTCTTTTGAAGACTTCTGGGAGTTTTTAGAACCCCGACTTGAAGAAGCGTGGCGTTTACTCAAACCTAGCGGCACCCTCTATTTGCATCTGGATTACCGCGAAGTGCACTATGCAAAAGTTCTCCTAGACGCACTCTTTGGGCGCGATTGCTTTCTCAACGAAATTATTTGGGCTTATGACTACGGCGCTCGCTCTAAGAAGCGGTGGCCCACTAAACACGACAACATTTTGGTGTACGTAAAAGACCCCAAACAATATTACTTCAATAACACCGAGGTGGACCGCGAGCCCTATATGGCGCCGGGGCTGGTAACACCCGAGAAAGTTGCGCTGGGCAAATTACCCACCGACGTCTGGTGGCATACCATTGTTTCCCCGAGCGGCCGCGAAAAAACGGGGTACCCCACGCAAAAACCGCTGGGTGTTTTACGCCGCGTAATTCAGGCCAGCACCACCGCCGATGACTGGGTGCTTGATTTCTTTGGCGGAAGCGGCACAACCGGCGCTGCCGCGTATCAATTAGGGCGAAAATTTTTGCTCATTGATAAGAACAAACAGGCTTATGACACCATGAAAGCTCGCTTTTTGCAGTTGCAAGAAACGGACGAGCAGACCCCCGAAATTCAGTTTGCAAAATTTCGGCAACGACCCGTTCGCCTCATTGAGGGTTAAAAATTCACAGTTGCTAGTTCAGGCGAGTAAAGTTACCAAAGCATCAGTTTCTTAAAACCCCTGAAAGAACCTGAGAAAAGTTTTGAATGATTGAAGGAGAAAACCGTGGGATTTCTTGAGAAGATCTCAGAGCCGAAAGACCTGCGTGATCTTTCTGAGCAGCAGATGCTGGAGCTCGCGCAAGAAATCCGTGATTTTCTCGTAGAGCACGTGGCTCAAACCGGCGGTCACTTAGGCCCAAACTTGGGCGTGGTGGAGCTGACTCTGGGCATTCACCGCGTCTTTGATTCACCTAAAGATTCCATCATTTTTGATACCGGGCACCAGTCCTACGTTCACAAGCTCGTGACCGGCCGCCAAGACTTCTCCCACCTGCGCCAGAAGGGCGGACTGGCTGGTTATCCTGACCGCCGCGAGTCGGTGCACGACATCGTCGAATCTTCGCACGCTTCGTCGTCGTTGAGTTGGGCAGACGGTATCTCCCGTGCTCGTTCCATCAATGGAGAAGACGACCGCTATACCGTTGCCCTCATTGGCGACGGCGCGCTCACCGGCGGCATGGCATGGGAAGCTGTGAACAACATTGCTAGCGATAAGAACCGCAAAGTGGTCATTATCGTCAACGACAACGGCCGCTCTTACGCACCCACAGTGGGCGGCTTTGCAAACCACATGGCTGA
>JAUMUA010000065.1:0-8045 GCA_030530925.1 Rothia sp. (in: high G+C Gram-positive bacteria)
GGAAGACGAACCCTACTACCCCGTCAACACTTCGGTCGATCGCGAAAAACTTTTGGCTTACCGTAATCTGACCAAGGGGGAGGACCAGGTTCTCTTTGGCGGTCGTTTGGGAACGTATAAGTACCTCGATATGCACATGGCAATCGGTGCTGCTTTGTCAATGTTCGATAACAAGATCAAACCCCATTTCCAAAATGGTCAAAAGCTTGTATCAGGAGGGGTAGACGCTTAATGATGGTAACTAATACTCAACTAAAAAAGCACACGCAACCCCTCAAAACGTTACAGCGAGTGATCTTTCCAAATCGTGAAGAGATGGATACCGTCTCTTTGTACGTTGACTCAGGTGTAGCAACCGGTGTGCAACTTTCGACTATGAATGGTTCCTTATCTTCTAACGATTCAGTTCACAAACCTTCTAATGAAACTTCATCCAGTGCAGGTACAGTTTCCTCTGATGGAGCGGCACATGCCGAAGATTTTATTGGACGCCGTTCCACCCTGATTCGAACCGGTACCCGACTTTCATTCGCGACCTACTTTAATGCTTTTCCCGCATCATATTGGAAACGATGGACTGACCTTACAAGTGTGAACCTAAAGGTTGTAACGCAGGGTGAAGGCACCATTATCGTGTATAAGTCCAATGCTCGAGGCTCACTACAACGCGTAGATTCTAAGCGTGTCTCCGGTAAGGAAACATCAAATTTCGAACTATCACTTAAGCCCTTTGGCGATGGTGGTTGGTACTGGTTTGAGGTTGCAGCAGGAAATCAAAATCTTATTCTTGATTCCGCTGAATGGCAGGGCGAGGACTCAGGTGTTACACCGGGCAAAATTACCTTGCAGATTACCACCATGAATAAGCAGGAATTCTGCCTAAACAATCTGCGCTCGCTTGCTGCAAATCCTGAAATTCTTGAGAACCTGCAGGAAATCCTCATCGTTGATCAAGGAAGCAATAAACTGCAGGATGAGGAAGAATTTGAGGAAGTTGCTGCCACCCTTCAAGGCAAACTTCGCATCATCAACCAAGGCAACCTAGGAGGTTCAGGTGGTTTCTCACGGGGTATGTATGAAGCAGTAGAAAATGGTAGCGATTACGCTTTGTTGTTGGATGACGATGTCGTAGTAGAACCAGAGTCCATTACCCGATTGCTTACTTTTGCAGATATGTGCCGCAAGCCTACTCTCGTGGGTGGGCACATGTTCGATCTCTATAACCGAACTGTGCTACATACCTTCGGGGAAGTCGTCAACAAGTATCGTTTCCAGCCTGATTTGCCACATCATGATCAGTCTTTGGGTCACGATTTTCTGCAATCAAACCTTCGTAATACTCCGTGGTTACATCGCCGAACTGATGTTGATTACAATGGTTGGTGGATGGACCTTATCCCTACCAAGGTCATCAAAGATGTAGGTCTCTCTTTGCCCATCTTCATCAAATGGGATGACGTTGAGTTTGGTCTGCGTGCCAAAGAAGCTGGGTATCATACCGTTTCCCTTCCAGGCGCTGCAGTATGGCATGTTTCGTGGATCGATAAAGACGATTTGGTAGGCTGGCAAGCATACTTCCACATCCGCAACCGCATTATCGCATCACTCTTGCACTCACCTTATGAGCGCGGTGGGCGTCTATTACGAGAGTCTTCGTATGCTGATGTGAAACACCTTATTTCCATGCAATATTTCACAGAACATGGGCGCATAATGGCGCTTCGCGACGTCTTGCGTGGCCCGGATGTTTTGCATGAATTGCAACCCCGACGTCTTTCAGAAATCCGTGAGCTCTCGAAGCAATATTCTGACGCTCAGTTTAGCGATGATATTGATGCTTATCCTGAGCCCAGGATGGCTAAACCTCCGCGTAATGGGCGCGGGTTCTCGGCGCCTTCTTATAAATCTTTGGTGCCTTGGGCAATAAAGACTGTCACTAAACAATTAGTGAAACCGGTTAAGCCAGAGTACGAGGAACATCCTCAAGCGCACATTGCTCACCAAGATAATCGTTGGTGGAGGATGTCTCAATATGACTCAGCTTTAGTCTCGAACGCTGAGGGTTCCGCGGTGTCTTGGTACAAGCGAGATCCTGAGCAACTTCGTGTAAAGCTGTTAGAGTCCACAAAGCTTACTGCTCAGATTCTTCGTGAGTGGCCCACTTTGCGCAAGCAGTATCGTGAGGCGTCATCAAGAATTACTTCATTTGAAGAGTGGAAGAAAACCTTCGACAAATATACGGAGTCAGAAATTACTCGATGAGTGATATAGCAAAAGAGCCTCTGCGAGTCCCAGGCCGCGGTCTGGGGCTCAAGGACGTTTTTAAGAACGGTTACCTGCTCAAACTCCTAGTTGATAAAGAAATACAGGTACGATACCGAGGATCGGTCTTAGGTATCTTATGGTCTTATATCAAACCAGCTGTTCAGTTCTTGGTTTTTTACCTCGCACTGGGTATATTTCTAGGGCTTGAAAAGGGTCTCCCTAATTATTCAGTATTTCTTTTTTCAGGCATCATTGTTATCAATTTCTTTGCAGAATGTTTTAGCAATGGTGCAAAGGCGTTTGTAGTAAACGGTGCTCTGATTAAAAAGATTTATCTTCCCCGGCAACTATTTTCTATCTCAACGATTTGGGTGGGTCTCATCCACTTCATCCCGCAGATTCTCGTTCTCATTGTGGCTTGTTTTGTTGTGGGCTGGCATCCAGACTTGAAACAGATGTTAGCTGCGATGGTGGGAATTCTGATTGTCATGATTTTCGGGTTGGGACTAGGAATGATTTTTGGCGTCGCCAATGTTTTCTTCCGCGACTCAGAAAATCTAGTAGATATGTTCCTCATGATGGCTACCTGGCTCTCACCGGTTATGTATTCCTGGACGATGGTTGCTCGTGAAGTTCACATTCCACATATCGAACAAATTTATATGACGAACCCGTTGAGCGTTGCTGTCGAGCTTTTTCATTATGCTTTTTGGCAACCAACTCTCACTCCTGAACAACAAGGATTCTTGTTTCAGGAAGGTAACTGGCATATGTTCCCGCATCTACTAACGATTTGGGTACCGGTAGCAATCGCCATTTCTCTGGTTTTGGTATTGCTGGGCAACGTTCTATTTCGCAAGTTCGAGGGCGACTTCGCACAGGAGCTGTAAATATGAAACTGGATATATTTGATCTACCTCCAGTGGCAACAGACGCCCCGGATGTCATTCAAATAAATCATCTCGTCAAACGATTTGTATTGCGTCACACCCGGTCGATGAAAGAAGCTTTCATTTGGCTGGTAAAAGGGCGTAAAGGTGACTTGAGCGAAAAGTTCAACGCGCTCAACGACGTCACGATGAATATTCGCCAAGGCGAGCGTGTAGCGCTTTTGGGATATAACGGCTCAGGCAAGTCAACGTTGTTGAAGCTTATCTCTGGTGTTATGCAGCCCGACGATGGTAGCGTGCTCACCAGGGGGCGTATTGCTGGGCTGATTGAAGTAGGTGCTGGTTTTCACCCAGACCTAACTGGCCGCGATAACGTATTCATGAACGCGGCTATTTTGGGGATGGAAAAAGAACAAATCGAGGCAAAATTCGATGAGATTGTTGCTTTTTCTGAGATTGGTGACTTCATTGACACCGAGGTGAAGTTCTATTCATCCGGTATGTATCTTCGCCTGGCCTTTGCCGTGGCGATTCATACTGACCCAGAGATTTTCTTGGTTGATGAAATTCTGGCGGTAGGCGATGAGCCATTCCAGCGCAAGTGCTTGGCTAAGATCAAGGAATTGTGTGCCAGCGGTAAAACATTGGTGGTGGTGAGCCACGATCTTGATTTGGTATCGCAGATTTGTGACCGTGGTGTAGTTCTGGAGAAAGGTGCAATCAGGTTTGACGGCGAGGCCATGGAGGCAGTTGACGTGATGCGTGATTTGCCTTTTGGGACGACTAAGCGCAACCGATATGAAGGAGATTTGTTGGCTGCTCAGCAGAAGCTTGAGACCATGGAAGTGAGCCGTCACGAGCTGATGCAGGCAATCGACTCAGGTTCTCTAGAGCCCGTTAACGTAGCGTTGGCTGATATCGCTGAGGATTCTCAGGCTGAAATCGATGCGATGAGTAATGAGAAAAAGCTTGAGATTGTAAATTCAGAGATTCATCGCTTAGAAAAGAAGCGCGAACGGTTGCATCAACTGAACGCATAATTTTTTCACTAAGCTACTTTCACACAAGGCGTCAGATTCATCATCTGGCGCCTTTTGTGTGTTGACAATTGTATAGATTATGACGAAATATGTAGTGTGTTTCACAAATGGGGACAGTGGCGGTTGGGAGAGGGGACAAAAGATTTATAGAAGCTAGTCACTGTTTCTTTTTAAACGGTGGCGTTGGTGAGTTTCTCGGTTTTCGTAAGAAGTTATCCACAGATGCTAGTTATTTCTGCTTGTTTGATGTTGTTTGTTGCGCATAGATTGATGTTCAGTAAGTCTTTCATCTACTTCAAACAACAGCGTTCAGAGGATTTCCCCATGCCAGTTTTGGATAAGCTTCCCGGCTATAAGCTCTTGGAAAGCGACGTCCGCGAGCTTATTCGCCAAAAAGGTATTGATCCCTTTGCTGAGCAGAATGAAACAACGCGAATTATTGACGAAGCAATTGCGCAGTACGAGTTGCGCATGTTGCGCGGATCATTACCGTTCATCGATGATTTCGCAGATATTCGTAAAAATCTCATCAACTCCGTGTGTGGTTTTGGAGCTCTTCAGCCATTGCTTGATGACCCAGCCATCGAGGAAATTTGGATTAACTCTCCTTCTGAAATTTTTATTGCACGGGCAGGCGAATCAGAGCTAACAGGTATTACCCTAACCAACGATCAAGTTCGGTTCTTGGTGGAGAGAATGCTTAAGCAGTCTGGTCGTCGTCTGGATCTATCGAGCCCATTCGTAGATGCGTCTTTGCCCAATGGAAGTCGCCTTCATGTGGTTATTCCGGATATCACTAGAAAATATTGGTCAGTAAATATCCGCAAATTTATTGCTCGAGCGCGTCGTCTGAATGACCTTGTAAAACTGGGTTCGTTGAGTGCGGAAGCAGCCAGTTTCTTAGATGCCGCTGTGTCGAGCGGCCTGAATATTTTGGTGTCAGGTGCTACGCAAGCCGGTAAAACCACCATGCTCAATTGCTTGACCGCAAGTATTGGTCAACGAGAACGCGTCATTACCTGCGAAGAAATTTTTGAACTCCAAGTACCCCTGCGCGATGTTGTGGGGTTGCAATGCCGGCAACAAAACCTCGAAGGTACAGGAGAAATCCCTCTTCGTCGTTTGGTCAAAGAAGCCTTACGTATGAGACCTGACAGGCTCTTAATCGGCGAGGTCCGAGAGGCAGAATCTCTTGATATGTTGATTGCTTTGAACTCTGGCTTACCCGGTATGTGTACAGTTCACGCTAACTCGGCGCGCGACGCCGTCACCAAGATGTGCACGCTACCTCTGCTGGCAGGCGAAAATATTTCCTCCCAGTTTGTCGTGCCAACCGTTGCCTCGTGTTTTGACGTTGTAGTTCACTGCGCCCGCGACGATCGAGGACGTCGGTACGTGAGTGAAATTGTGGCATTAGGTAATCGGGTAGAGAATTCAGTGATTGAAACAAGCACGATCTTTCACCGTGAAAACCGTGACCTGGTCTGTGTTGCTTCCGAGCTACCTGCCGCTCACAAATTTGCGCTGAAGGGACTAAATTCTGCTACTGTGTTGCCCACTCATCATTCAGGGGCGCACCGATGAGTGTTGTAGTGGGTCTCTGCTTGGGTCTAGGAGTTTTTCTGGTGTGGTTATCCTTTTGGCCAGCCACCGAAAACAAGAAAATCCACATAAGACGCGAACCTAAGATTGTGACGCTTTTGCGTCAGGCAGACATTCAAAAGGTTTCGCCGCAACTGTTTTATCTACTTTCGACCATTTTGGCACTGCTAACGGGGCTCATTATTTGGTCACTTACTAATCTCAATTACTTAGCTCTTATTGTTTCTCTTCTGGGCTTTTTCATGCCCCGAATGCTGGTAGCACAGCGTGCTAAAAAGAGGACTGCGGCAGTAAGAGAGCTGTGGCCAGACGTGGTTGATCATCTACGTTCTGCAATTCGCGCGGGGCTGTCGTTGCCCGAAGCGCTGATGCAATTGCAATATCGAGGGCCAGAGCAGCTTCGGCCACCTTTTGAACAATTTGCTGCAGATTACCGTTCTACCGGAGAATTTGTTGCTGCTTTGAACCGGTTCAAAGAGTATATGGCTGATCCCATTGCAGACAACATTGTGGAAGCACTCAAAGTAACGCGCGAGGTTGGCGGTACTGATTTGGGGCGTCTGCTCGGTACTCTCAGCGAGTTCTTACGAGATAACGCTCGCACCAGATCTGAGATTGAAGCCAGACAATCGTGGACAGTGAATGCCGCAAAACTTGCTGTAGTTGCCCCATGGATTGTTCTGTGCTTGATGGCTACTCAGCCCGGCACGGTCCAGGCGTATAACTCTTTTGTTGGTCTCATGGTGATGCTGGGCGGCCTGGCGATTTCATTGATTGCTTATCGAATTATGCTCAAGATTGGCGAGCTCCCCAAAGAACAGCGGGTGCTCTCATGAGCGGAATGATTCTGATCGGGTTAGTTTTAGCCGCAGGTATTTGGTTAGTTGCAAGTTCGGTGCATCGTTCACGAACCACCAATTTTGTGGAGAGAATTGCGCCTCAGCTCAAGTCGCAACAAATTCAGACGTCTTTGCTAAATGAGCTGAATCAAAAGCAATTGGGAATTCTCGAAGGTTACGTTGAACTTTTTCGACCCTTTTTCGGAAACTTTATTGGCGTCTTTCAACAATCCACCATCAATTCTCAAAGACTTGAAATGCGCCTGGCAAGATCGGGTACCTCGCTCACACTCACAGGGTTCCGAGCGGAGCAGATTCTTTGGGCTGTGCTGGGGCTGTTGGGCAGCGTCGTCCTGCTATCTGCCGGAGTCGTTAAAGGCAATCTATCGGTGCCGGGAGCTTTGGTGTTATGCATTTTGTGTAGCGTTTGTGGATTCTTTGCTAGAGATTGGTGGCTTTCTGAGTCAATCAAGAAACGTGAAAGTCTGATGCTTGCTGAATTTCCAGCCTTAGCAGAATTGATGGCTCTTTCCGTGACCGCTGGTGAATCAGCGGTTGGAGCATTGGAGCGGGTGTGCCGCTCGTCGACCGGGGTGCTTTCCCAAGAATTTGGAAATATCTTGAGCCAAATGCGAACCGGAGATGGTTTGGTTACTGCATTACAGGACTTTTCTCAGCGAACTGAAGTGCCCCAACTTGCCCGCTTTGTGGATGGAATTGTGGTGGCTATTGAGAGAGGAACACCTTTATCTGAAGTTCTTCGGGCACAAGCTCAAGACGTTCGAGACTCAGCAAAACGAGATCTGATGGAAGCTGCGGGCAAAAAAGAAATAGCCATGATGGCTCCTATCATCTTCTGCATTCTTCCGCTCACTGTAATTTTTGCTTTGTTCCCAGGGCTGAGCATCATCAACTTTAACTTCTAACAATTCAATACTCGATAACAATTATCAAAGGAAAATCTAATGGTTACTCTTATGTGGAAACTCATCACCTTCTTGACCGCTTTCACTGCCCAGCCGCAGGCTGACGACGCCGAACGCGGCGATGTACCAGGCTGGGTCATGATTACCATGATGACGGCGATTCTTGTTGCGGCCCTACTCGTAGTAGCCCAAGACGCACTAGTCAACATGTTCAATAACGCAATGTCTCTAGTGAGCGGGTAATGTCTCAAAGCTTTTGGGCGACGTCGTCATCTTTACAAGAAGATAGATATCTGCAGGGGCACAGGGCGAATGAACGAGGAAATGCCCCGGCAGAGTTCGTTATGGTCATGGCATTGGTGATGTTGCTCTTTGGCGTAGTTTTGCAGGTGTCTTTTGCTCTCTACGCACGCAATATTTTGATTGACGCTGCGTCGTCCGGTGCTCGTTATGGAACCCTGTTAGACCGTTCATATTCTGACG
>JAUMUA010000065.1:8055-9908 GCA_030530925.1 Rothia sp. (in: high G+C Gram-positive bacteria)
TGCCCGTACCCAAGAAATTATCAACCATAACTTACCTCCTCAGTATCAAACATCAGTGTCGACTCATGAGGTGAATGTCAATGGGGAGCGTCTGTTGGAAGTAACCGTGGATGGAACTTTGCCGGTGGTGGGGCCGTTCGGTTTTGATCAAGGCATTAACGTATCAGGGCATGCTCTTGTTCAAGAATAGATGCGCTCAAAGTGCGGACTCGCAGAACCATGACTTTGACCCAGAAGCAGGCAATGCCATGGTGGAATTTGTGGTGTTGGGTTTTATGCTCATGGTTCCCACCATGTATTTTCTCCTCGCCGTCTTTACAATTCAGTCTGGTTCCATGGCGGCTAATGCTGCTGCAGAACAAGCTGCACAATCTATTGAAAACCAGGGTCTTGAATCGTTGAACAGTTCCTCGGTGACTCAAGCGGCGCAACTGGCGGCACAAGATTATTCGGTGCCAGCCCAAGACCTATCGGTTTCCGTCAACTGCGCTACTGATTGTTCAGAACAACAAGCGGTGCAAGTAGCGGTAACAGTTCAGGTTCATGTACCGCTGATACCGTGGATTTCTGGGGCTACCTTGGGGCAAGTACATTCTCATGCAACGGTGTGGGGAGGACGCTACCGATGAAAACACGTGCAGAAAAGACTGATCACATAAAACCTGAGCACACGGATCTTGACCACACCGAAGAGGGGAGCATTACGCCCTTACTTATTGGGCTGTGTGTCATCCTTATACTTATTGCTACCGCGATTGTGAATATTACAGCCGTTTATATAGAACATAAACGGCTGCAATCGCTTGCGGATCAGATGAGCAGCGCGGCAGCGCAACAGGTTACTGGTCTCTCCAACGACGGCGAGAAACCGGCAGTGCAGTTGACCGATAGTTCTGTTCAAGCGTGCGTTACCCAGACCCTGCAAACGTCAGGGGCAAGCGCAGACTTTACGCAGCTAACCGTCGCAGCGCCAACGGGTGCATCGAACCAAAATACGGCACAGGTATCGTTGAGCGCCTATGCTCGATTACCCATGCTGTCTTTGATTATGCCCGACGGCGTTCCTATCTCTGCGACGAGCTCAGCTAGAAGCGAGCTTGAGCAGTAGCTAACAGCAGTACGCCTTCATTTCCGCTACTCTTAAGAGTCATGGCTTCAATAGACTTTGCTTCAGAAATCAAAACACTACGTTCTACCTTTGCATCCATTGCGCAGGTGAGCGATATTGGGGGGCTCAAAAGGTCCATCGCTGAGCTGTCTGAAGAAGCTGGTGCGCCTGATTTGTGGGATAACCCTGACGAAGCCCAAAAGATCACTTCGGCGCTGTCGCATAAGCAATCAGAGTTGGAGCGACTCACCAAACTCGAAGAGCGAATCGATGATTTGCAAGCCATGGTGGAGTTAGCTAGCGAAGAAAATGATGCTGAGCTGTTGTCTGAAGCTGAAAGCGAACTGGTGCAAATTCAGCACTCCTTGGACGAACTTGAAGTTGTCACGTTGCTCTCGGGGGAGTACGACGAGCGTGAAGCGGTAATCACCATTCGTTCGGGCGCTGGGGGAGTTGACGCCGCAGACTTTGCCGAGATGCTCCAGCGTATGTACCTGCGTTGGGCTGAAGCCCATCAGTATCCAGCCACAGTGCTAGATACCTCATATGCCGAAGAAGCAGGTATCAAATCCACCACCTTTGAGGTCAAAGCACCCTATGCATTCGGTCGTCTATCTATTGAAGCGGGCACGCACCGGTTGGTGCGCATCTCTCCTTTCAATAGCCAGGGTAAACGAATGACGTCATTTGCGGCCGTAGAAGTCATCCCGTTGATTGAACAGACAGATCACGTAGAGATACCCGA
>JAUMUA010000066.1 GCA_030530925.1 Rothia sp. (in: high G+C Gram-positive bacteria)
AAGTAATATCAAAGGCGCTGGGACCACCTACAGAGTGGTTTCAGCGCCTTTTTAGACAGGACTTTTGGTGACCTTTTTACGTTTTATGCATCGCAGAGAATGGCTACTTCTAGCGCTTTCTGTGATTACTATTTTTCCCAAGGGTATTTTGAGTTAGTGGTTCCTGAGGATATGGAGTCCATAACCACCATTATTTCTTCTCCTCCTAGGCGTGATGCAAAAATCACCGATAACCTCAGCCGAGTAACCCGTGAGCATCTAACCGGTATGCGCGTTATCCGTGCCTATTCGCCACAAAAGTTTCACCAGCACCGATTCGAAACCGTCCATACCGAGCTCTGCAATACCTCATTGTTTATCAACACCGGTATGGAATTCATTTTGCCCATCCTCTCAACCATCATGACCGGATTATCGCTAGCCATTTATATTCTGGGCGCGGTGCTCATTAACGGGACCGCAGCTGTATCAATTCGTGGCGACGGATTTGAGAAGTCCTGCAACTGGTGCCCTCAATTCACGACGGCGAAGTTCCGCACAGCGATTTACGAGACCCCCTAGAATTTTGAAACGTAGATTTTTGCTATCCCGAAGCAGAGGGCGACGATCTCCATGATATTTCTTTCACAGCCCATCCCGGGCAGAGCGTCGCGATTAGCGATTCCACAGACTCTGGTAAATCGTCCCTCATTAATCTCATTCCCTGCTTTTATGACGTGCGCCATGCGCGGTACTCGTCGATGGAGTTGACGTTCACAAATGGGCTCAACCCAGCAATAGAGTGCCCATCTCGTGCGTACCTCAGAAAAATACACTGTTCTATAGAACCGTTGCCTCCAACATCGCCTTTGGCAAAGACCCTAAACATTAGCACCCACCATGTGCTGGAATCAGCACAAACCGCAGTGGTCACAGACTTTATCGCCATCAAAAAAGACGGCTTTGCCTCCGCCGTCGCCCAGGACGGAAGCAACTTCTCCGGCGGACAAAAGCAAAGACTCTTTTGGTAAGCGCATTCGCCCGCGCTGGAGAAATCATGAGCTTTGATGATTCATTCTTATCTCTTGATTTCCGCACCAAACGAGATATCCGCACCCAACTACAATAAAATCTCTCCGACAAACCATCATTATGGTAGCTCTGCGTATCGGCACCGTGCGAGAGACCGACACCATCAACGTGCTCGATAAGGGGTGAATCGCTGTAATCGGAACCCACACCGAACTCATGGCAAACAATTCGGTGTATCACGACATCGCGCTGTCTCAACTTTCAGAAGAGGAACTAGCCTTGCGAACAACCCACAACCCCAAGTTCACCAGCAATACACTGAGAAAGAGCAACAACTCGTAGACTTCATCCAGCGCGAATTGGATTCAACATCTTAAACCCAGTTAGAAGAAAACCCCTTCGACTCCCGTGGCCCGCAACGCCAATCCGGACCAAGGGGCAGGCGCGCAGTCGCTTTCTTCCCAGTTAAAAGCACCGTCTCTACCACAGACACTCTCAAAAACTGTTAAACTACATCCGCCCAGTGCTCCCAGCAATGACCATCGCGATCATCGCCGCCATCACCGGGGTATTAACCCGTAGCCAAAAATACTTCATCACCCAACAACAACCCCTCGGCAACCTCAACGGACACGTCGAGGAAACCCTCTCAGGGCACAACATCATCCGTGCCTATAACGCAGAAAGTAGCTCTCGCGAAGAATTTGCAGAACGCAATGAAGCACTCTTTAATGTCTCGTGAAAGTCAACCTTTTTCTCTGGGTCGATGATGCCGGTTATGACGTTCATGGGCAATCTCGGCTACCTCGCCGTCTGCATTGTGGGCGCCATTTTGGTATAGCACGGTCCAACAACTTTTGGTGCCATCATGGCATTGATTGTGTATGTTCGTCAGTTCACCAATCCGCTGGGCCAGTTAGCGCAATCGGCGACGGTGTTTCAGTTAGCCTCCGCTACGGGCGGTCGCGTTTTTGAGTTCCTTGAAGCCGAAGAACTTTCTGATGAATCGCACAAGCAGGTTGCTCCTGCCGAGGTTCACGGAAAAGTAGAGTTTAGGGACGTTCGATGCGGCTATGATTCTGGGCACGAAACCATTCACGGTATTACAGCTTCAGTTCAACTGGGCCAAAAAGTTGGGATTGTGGGATCAATTTGCACAGGTAAAACCACCTAGGTAAATCCACTCACACGGTTCTATGAGGTTGCCTCTGGTGAAATCCTTATTGGTAACGTTCCGCTCTCTACCATGACGCGCGAACAGGTCAATTCCCTCTTTGCTATGGTTCTCCAAGATACCTGGGTGTTCGAGGGTACTCTGCGCGAAAACCTCATCTACGGTGCTGAAAATGTCTCTGAAGCCAAGTTAGAGCGCGTCATAGAATCTGTGGGAGTAGACGAAATGGTACGCCAGTTGCCGCACGGTTATGAGACCGTTCTCTCTGACCAAACTCAGATCTCGGCTGGTCAAAAACAGTTGGTGACTATTGCCCGCGCCATGATTGCCAACAAGCCCCTGCTCATTCTTGATGAAGCAACTAGTTCAGTGGATACCCGCACAGAATTATTAATTCAACGCGCGCTCACAAATCTTGCCCAAGGCAAAACCAGTTTTGTGATTGCGCACCGTCTCTCTACTATTCGCGATGCCGACGTTATCTTTGCTATGAAGGACGGCGACATCGTCGAGTCGGGCTCGCACCAGCAACTTCTTACAATTGGCGGTTTCTACGCTGATTTGTATAATTTTCAATTCAACGAAAAGACTGTTGAGTCCGCTTCTCCCTCTGAGTAGAAACTCTCATACCATTTTTATACATAAAAAACTCCCGCTCTCACCTTCAGGTGAGAGCGGGAGTTCTTTATCCAGAACAAATCTTAGATATTGAAGCCTAGCGCACGCATCATATCCCGACCGTCGTCGGTAATGCGCTCAGGACCCCATGGGGGCATCCAAACCCAGTTGATGTGCCATTCATCGACCATCAGTTCAAGGTTTTGTTTAACCTGTTCTTCAATGACGTCTTGCAACGGGCAAGCAGCCGTTGTGAGCGTCATATCAAGAATCAATGCGCCTTCGTCGCTCCAACGCATGCCGTAGAGCAAACCAAGATCCACCACGTTGACACCGAGTTCGGGGTCAATCACGTTTTTCAGGGTTTCTTCTAGGTCTTCTTGCGAAGGACGCGTAGCCACGTTCTCTTCAGTCATTTCAGACTCCTCTGTTAGTGACCGCTGAATTACTTACCCAAGTAGCTAACGTAGCCTTCTTCTTCAAGACGCTCAGCAAGCTCGGGGCCACCCTGGTCAACCATGTGTCCATCAACGAATACGTGAACGAATTCAGGCTTGATGTAGCGCAAGATGCGGGTGTAGTGGGTAATGAGCATAACGCCCATGTCGTTGTTTTCGTGCGCGCGGTTAACGCCCTCAGAAACAATTTTCAGCGCATCGACGTCAAGACCGGAGTCGGTTTCGTCAAGGATGCCGAATTTAGGCTTCAAAAGTTCTAGCTGCAAGATTTCGTGACGCTTTTTCTCGCCACCAGAGAAGCCTTCATTCACGTTACGAGCAATGAAGTCGGGGTCAATCTTGAGCTCGCCCATTGCTTCTTTAACGTCTTTGGTCCAGGTACGCAGTGAAGGAGCCTTCCCATCTACTGCGGTCTTTGCTGAACGCAAGAAGTTTGACATGGTGACGCCGGGGATTTCCACGGGGTACTGCATAGCCAAGAACAAGCCTGCACGGGCACGCTCGTCAACTGACATTTGGGTGACGTCTTCGCCATCGAGCAAGATTTCACCGGAATCTACGCGGTACTTGGGGTGACCTGCAATGGTGGAGGCAAGAGTGGACTTACCTGAACCGTTGGGGCCCATGATGGCGTGGATTTCACCGGATTTGATGGTGAGGTTGACGCCTTTGAGAATCTGCTTTGAATTTTCGTCATCGAGAATGACTGAAACGTGCAGATCTTTAATTTCAAGTGTTGACATGTTTCTCCTAAAAGTCTTTGGAGCGCCCAAGCGCTAGTTATTGCTGATCGCCAATTCGGCTTCGAGAGCTTCTTGAAGCTTCTCTTCAAGCTCAGGAATGCGTACCTGCTGAATGATTTCGTAGAGGAAGCCACGAACCACTAGGCGGCGTGACTCAGCTTCGGGAATACCGCGAGCCTGCAAGTACCAGAGATGTTCGCTATCGAGCTGACCGGTGGTGGATGCGTGACCTGCGCCGTCAATGAGACCGGTTTCGATCTCGAGGTTAGGTACAGAATCCGCACGAGGACCGTCTTCGAGAATGAGGTTACGGTTCAATTCGTAGGTGTCAGTGCCTTCAGCTTCTTTACCGATGAGGACGTCGCCAACCCACACAGAGTGTGCGTTGCGGCCCTGAAGAGCACCCTTGTAGGTGACTCGTGAGCGGCAGTTGGGTACTGAGTGATCCACGAAGAGGCGGGACTCAATGTGCTGACCAGCGTCGACGAAGTACAGACCGTACATTTCAGTTTCAGCACCGGGTGCGGTGAACTTCGTTGACGGGGTAACGCGCACTAGGCTACCGCCGAGTGAGATGTTGACGTGCTTGAAACGTGCGTCGCGGCCCAGCTTGGCGTACTGCGCTGAGGCGTGGACGGCGTCGTCTTTCCACTGCTGAACAGTGATCACGTTCAAAGTGGAGGAATCCCCCACCTTGAACTCAATGTTCTGCGATAGCACGACGGTACCGGTGTGGCGAATTACCACAACCGCCTTGGAGAAAGGCTTGGTTTCAACCACAATGTGCTGAGCCGAAGCTTCTGCCGAATCACCGTTGATGCTGATCTGAATGTGCTCAGAAAGTTCTGTTTCTTCAGGAACAGTAATCACGGTTGCTTCGGTGAAGTGACTCCACGCATTAGCAGCTACACGGTCTTCAGGAATACCTGCCGAACCAATGCGAGCGTCGTCGCGGCCCACGGTCTCAACGCTGACAGCATCAGGAGCAGAAACCTCAACGGGTACAGATGCACCGGTGAGTGCCTCGGAGTGAAGACCTTTGAGGCGCTTGAGCGGGGTAAAACGCCAGTCTTCTTCACGGCCAGTAAGCTCAGGAAAATCGTTGACGTCGTAGGATGTGGGGCGACCCGCGCGAGAGTTGTCAAAAGACTTCTTTTCAACACGAACGGTGTCATCTTTTACATGCTCGGTTGCAAGCTTCTCGCCCTCATCGGTCATACCCGGAATTGCAGGAGCGTTATGGCTGACTTTTTCTGTATTTGACATATTTAGCCTACAGATCCTTCCATCTGAAGTTCGATCAAGCGGTTCAACTCAAGCGCATATTCCATGGGCAACTCGCGAGCAATCGGTTCGATAAAGCCGCGAACAATCATTGCCATTGCTTCTTCTTCAGCAAGACCGCGCTGCATGAGGTAGAACAACTGCTCTTCGGAAACTCTCGAAACCGTTGCTTCGTGCCCCATGGTGACGTCGTCTTCACGCACGTCAACGTAGGGGTAGGTATCTGAACGCGAGATGGTATCTACCAACAGTGCATCACAGACCACGCTGGACTTTGAGTGGTGAGCACCTTCGCGAACCTGCACCAAGCCGCGGTATGCCGAACGACCACCGTTACGTGCAATTGATTTAGAAACAATAGACGATGACGTGTGAGGTGCAATGTGCACCATCTTGGATCCGGTGTCCTGGTGCTGACCTTCACCTGCGAAAGCAATAGAGAGAGTCTCGCCCTTAGCGTGCTCGCCCACCATGTATACAGCGGGGTACTTCTGGGTGACCTTTGAACCGATGTTGCCATCGACCCATTCCATGGTTGCGCCCTCTTCGCAGAGGGTGCGCTTGGTCACCAAGTTGTAGACGTTGTTCGACCAGTTCTGAATGGTGGTGTAGCGAACGCGCGCGTTCTTCTTAACCACAATTTCAACGACGGCGGAGTGCAACGAATCGGACTTGTAGATTGGCGCGGTGCAACCCTCAATATAGTGAACATAGGAGCCTTCATCAGCAATGATGAGGGTTCGCTCGAACTGTCCCATGTTTTCGGTGTTGATGCGGAAGTACGCCTGCAACGGGATATCTACGTGCACACCTGGGGGTACGTAAATGAAGGAGCCGCCGGACCATACGGCGGTGTTGAGAGCTGCGAATTTGTTGTCACCGGTAGGAATAACGGTGCCGAAGTATTCACGGAAAATATCTTCGTGCTCGCGCAAAGCGGTATCGGTATCAACAAAGATGACGCCTTGCTCTTCCAAGTCTTCGCGAATCTGGTGGTACACAACTTCAGACTCGTACTGTGCAGCCACACCAGCAACAAGACGCTCACGCTCAGCCTCAGGAATACCTAATTTTTCGTAGGTATTGCGGATATCTTCAGGAAGGTCTTCCCATGATTCCGCCTGACGCTCGGTGGAGCGAACGAAGTACTTGATGTTATCGAAATCGATTTCTGAAAGATCAGCACCCCAGGTAGGCATTGGCTTGCGATCAAAGAACTTCAGGGCCTTCAGACGCATGTTTAGCATCCATTCAGGCTCATTCTTCTTCTCGGAAATATCGCGTACAACGTCTTCAGAAAGACCACGCTTTGCAGCCTGGCCCGCGTCATCGGAATCGTACCAACCGTACTCGTAGGTACCGATACCTTCGAGTTCGGGGTTCGCCTCCAGAATTTCTGAAATGACGGTGCTGTTGGCTTTTTGCTCAACTTGTTCAGTCATTTTGGCCTTTCTTTGTGGGTTTCTTTAGCGGTTTTCACCGCCAAGTTTTCAATCATTACAGGGTTGATTCAGAGCGTTGTGGTCCGCGTTCTAACGGAATATGGGTGGTGCACACGTGTGCCCCATCTGCCATAGTCGATAGTCGGCGCACATCTACTCCGAGTAGATCTGCAATAATTTTGGTTTCTTGGTCGCAGAACACGTGAAAGTCTTCTGCTAAATCTCGAACGGGGCAATGCCCTTGGCACAGCTGAATGCTGGCCAGTAAATGTTGCGGTAGTTGCTTACCTTTGGCGGGTTCCATCACCTG
This sequence comes from Rothia sp. (in: high G+C Gram-positive bacteria), assembly GCA_030530925.1. Lineage (GTDB taxonomy): Bacteria > Actinomycetota > Actinomycetes > Actinomycetales > Micrococcaceae > Rothia. The sequence goes on from JAUMUA010000066.1 coordinate 7,041, forward strand.
CGCCGAGGCAACAAAGCCGTCTTGAGACATCGCTGAGGCAAGCGCTTGCGCGCGATCCATGATGTCGTCCCCGGCGGCGTCAACAATGGGCTTGTATTTAGCTTCCATCTCGCGTGCACGGGCAGTTGCAAAGGTTTTCAGCGCATCTGAACCTACTTGTTCTTGCAACATGTGGAGTGCTTCGCGGGCAATGTCCAAATAGTCGTTGCCGATTTGTGAGTGTCCCTGTGGTGCTACAACGTAGCGTCGCGCTGGACGTCCGGCGCCTGCGCCGTACATTTTCAAGGGAGCCACAATAATCAAACCGTCTTTTTCGAGTGCATCAAGATGACGACGCACGGCCGCTGGGGTGAGGTTGAGTTCTTCACCGAGGCTGGCGGCAGAAACAGGTCCGTGGGTTAGCACGCCAGATAAGACGCGATCTCGCGTTTTTTCTTCTGCTTCTGTATTGCGCGCACCAGACTTTTTCTTCTGAGGGGTTTGATTCACGGAATACACAAATAAAGTATGACCTAATTCGTTGAACTAAGTCTAGTAAGGCTAACCTTTGTTCGCTCACAACTCACCGCACGCAATTCTGCGGCGTGCGGCGTGGTCCTTAATCTGTGTATCTCCTGCAAGTTCAAGCTCAACCGCCGTTGAAATTTCATCAGTAATTTTCGGGCGCGTAGAATAAAACGGTGTCAATTTCGCAAAATTCCCATTCCGCAGAATCACCCGCCGTGGCTCTAGCTATCGAGGGTTTGGTCAAAGAATTTAAGCCCTCTCGCGACTACCTCAAAAAGCATCCTGAAAAAGTCACAGATGAGGGCATGGTTCGGGCGGTCAACGGCATTAGCTTACAAGCTAAATCCGGCGAGGTCACCGTGCTGCTTGGCGCAAACGGCGCCGGAAAAACAACAACGCTCGCATGCGCACAGGGATTGCAAAAACCCACCGCGGGATCTATCAAGCTTTTGGGGCACACTCCCTGGGGTGCCGATCCTGAACTGCGGGCACGCGTGGGAATTATGTTGCAAGATGGCGGATTACCCCAAGCAATGCACCCCATTCCGTTGCTCCATCACATCTCAAAGATGTACGCCAGACCGGCGTCCGTTGATGGACTCGTTGAACGGCTCGGTATCGATTCATTCAACGGCACTACGATCCGCCGCCTCTCCGGGGGGCAAAAACAACGCGTATCATTGGCTGCTGCCCTGATCGGGCAACCCGAAGTTCTCTTCTTAGACGAGCCTTCTGCTGGGCTGGATCCCCAATCTCGCAATGTAGTTTTCGAAATCATCGAAGAGCAAAAACAACAAGGGGCGGCAATTATTCTCACCACCCATTTGCTCGACGACGCACAAAAGCTCGCTGACTATGTCTATATTGTGAATCAAGGTCAAAACGTTCGCTCAGGAACCATCGAAGAATTGCTGATGGATTCGGCAAGTGACGATAAGACCCTCACTTTCACCCTTATGGGCACCCCGGTCACGCTATCTGATTTACTCCCCCGCTCCGCATCACAATTTACGATGCAACTACTTGAAGAACACAAATATTCTTTGCACGGGCCCTTCACCCCACAGACCCTGGCAGAACTTTTCGCCTCTTTCAATTCCCTGCAGCGTATGCCCCTGGCATTCCAGCTAGCCGCACGCTCATTAGAAGATGTATTTTTAGATATTTCTGGACGTGATATTCGATGAACGCACCCCACGCTGCGGCGCCCTACGCCACCCGAGTAGCAGCTCAGGGACGCTACGAGCTCATGGCAATGCTCAAAAACGGCGAACAGCTCATGCTCAACATCGCGTTGCCGCTCACCGCGCTCGTCGTGCTTGCTCACACTGCTTTCTTAGATCCGTATGCGCGCGAGTTTTCTGCTTCGCGCCTAGACTTCGCGGTTCCCGGCGTGTTGGCACTGTGTATTGTGTCCACCGCATTATCAGGTCAAGGCATTGCCACAGGGTTTGATCGCCGCTACGGAGTCCTTCGCTTCTTGTCCACTACGCCGCTGGGTAAATCCGGCTTGGTACTGGGCAAAGTAATAGCGGTACTTTTAGTGATTTGTATTCAGTATGCCTTGGTTATACTTCTTAGCCTTTTATTGGGTTGGCACCTAAGCGTCACGGGTATTCTCATGAGTATTCCCACTGTGCTTTTGGGCGCGGCGGCATTTACTTCGCTGGGATTGCTCATTGCAGGAACCGTTCGTGCCGAAGCTACTCTGGTGATCGTCAATATGGCGTGGGGAATTTTAGCTGCCGGCGGCGGAACGCTCATCCCCCAACATCACCTGCCCAGCTTTTTCAACACCTTGGTAGATTTTCTGCCTTCAGGCGCTCTAGGCTCAGCTCTACGCGCAGAATTTATCTCTCACCACTTTTTGCTGATGCCGCACCTGGTGCTCTTGGCATGGACTGCCCTCAGTGGGCTTCTTGCCTCCAAATACTTCAAATGGTCTGCATAAACTCTCAATTACGTTAGGAAGTCATGGCCTCGCCCTCTCTTGAATCCCTCAGAACGCGGTTATTGCCCACCAGATATACACCGTGGGTTAAAACCATGGCGTACTCTGTGGTCATTACAAACATTATTCTGATTATTTCTGGCGGTATTGTTCGCCTCA
>JAUMUA010000067.1 GCA_030530925.1 Rothia sp. (in: high G+C Gram-positive bacteria)
GGGAATGTGGGTGTATATGAAAGTCTGCATTCCGTTGACCGGAACAGAACCCACAATGGTGGGCACTTGAAATGAGAGGCGGGCACGCAAACCGGCAGAGAAAGATTGCAGGATGACATGCTCAGCTTCAAGACGTACGCTAGCTTCTGGATGCTTTGGTGAGCGGACTCTCCATCGTTTGTCTGCAGAGTCAATAATGATCGCCGAATCGAAATCGACGGCGTCATCAGCTGAGGGGAGCGCGGCAACGGGGTAGAGCCCGGGCACTCCTGCAGAAACAATAGCGGCAAGTTGAAGCGGTGTAACAGTCACCATACCAGGGTACAAGAGAAACGGCAGGTCACAGCAATGGAACAGCAGGCTCAGGCTAAATTCAGCGAAAAATCCCGGCTTGTAGGCTTTGAGAGCGCGAAGTTATCACCGTTGGGGTACACCCCGTTATCGGCGGTGCGGGTGCGAACTGACGCTGTGGTGCGCGCTGATCCGCAATTCCTCTCTGATTTGGTGAAACGTTGGGCAGCGTCCTCTACGGTCTCAACTGAATTAGATGGTGAATCGGTTAAGATTATTGCGGTGAATAAAAGCGAAGTTCTGGTTGATTCTCAATATCGCCCGCTGCAACTCAGCACAGAACACCTTAATCATTCAGTGCTTCAAGAGCTTGCTCAACCCCATCAGTCGCGAGCGTCCTTGCTCTATGTGGGTGAGTGGATGCCCAGCGAACCAGCGGGATCTCAATCGGCAGTGCCCGTGCTTGCCCTTACCGGGCAGTGGGAAAAAGCCCTCACCTTCTCTGCGCCGCAAGTACATTTACTAGGATTCGACGGCGAACAGCAAGAGCTCACGCACGTCTTTGCCACCGAGCGGGGCGGGCAGTGGGTTTCCGCCCGAGTGCTGGCAGAGCACTGCAACAACGAAAGCCCCACCACCGCGGACTCTGCCCAGGAAGATACCCAGCAATGGGCGCAACTAGCCAGCATTGCCGCAGCCCTCAATAATTGGCACGCCTCCGCTAGTTTCGATCCGCGCACCGGTGAACCCACGTTCGTCACCCACAGCGGTTGGAGCCGCACCACCGCACAAGGGCGCGAACTGTTTCCCCGCACCGATCCAGCGGTGATTACCGCCGTCACCGCAGAATTTGACAACGAACAGAAAATTTTGCTGGGACAAGCACGCGCCTGGGGTAAGCAACGATATTCCACATTTGCAGGGTTTGTTGAAGCGGGGGAGTCCATTGAAAACGCCGTATGCCGTGAACTCTATGAAGAATGTGGCGCCCAGGTGGAGACCCTGCAATATCTTGGTTCTCAACCCTGGCCGTTTCCGCGCTCGCTGATGCTCGGATTCACCGCACAGATTTCTAATCCGCAGAGTGTGGTTGCCGACGGCGAAGAGATTGAAACAATCCGTTGGTTTACCCGCGGCGAGTTGGTTTCGGCGCATCGTTCGGGTGAGATTCAGCTACCGGGAGCCTCGTCAATTTCACGTATGCTCATTGAGAATTTTCTCGGCACACCGCTTTCGTAGCCTAAAATTTTATACATCCCATCAAAATCCCACGTTCAGGAGTGTTATGTCTGCTCTGCCGAATTCGGCCGGTTCCTTGTCAGCAACCTCGAATCCCGCAGTAGCGGCGCCTCCTAGCCCCGAAGATATTTTGAAGGGCCTTGATCCTGAACAGCGCCGCGTGGCTACTGAACTCAGCGGCCCCATGTGTGTTTTGGCGGGGGCGGGCACTGGTAAGACGCGCGCTATTACGCATCGCATTGCCTATGGAATTGCCACCGGACGTTATGTGCCGCAACGCGTTATGGCACTCTCTTTTACTACTCGCGCCGCTGATGAGATGCGAGTGCGCTTGCGCTCATTGGGCGCGGTGGGCGTTCAAGCTCGCACGTTCCACTCAGCAGCATTGCGCCAACTGCGCTTCTTCTGGCCCCAGGCGGTGGGTGGCACCGAACCTACAATTGTGGCACACAAAGCACAGCTCCTTACTGAGGCAGCGAATCGTTTGCGTATTACCACCGATCGCGCCATGATTCGCGATCTTGCCTCAGAAATTGAGTGGGCTAAGGTCAATATGCTGACCCCCGATACCCTCATGCCGCGTTTGGCTGATCGCGTTCTGCCCTCAGACATCACCCCGCAGAACATGTGCCGCCTCTTCAAGGCGTATGAAGATCTCAAAGATGAGCGCAATATTATTGACTTTGAAGACGTTCTGCTACTCACCGTGGGAGTGCTCGAAGAAGACCCTCAAGTTGCCGCTGAAGTACGCAAACAATACCGCCACTTTGTGGTGGATGAGTATCAGGACGTCTCCCCACTACAGCAACGACTTCTTGACGCGTGGCTTGGTGGGCGCGACGATTTGTGCGTGGTGGGTGATGCCTCGCAGACTATCTACTCTTTTACTGGCGCAACCAGCCGGCATCTGTTGGACTTCACCAAAAAATACGAGCAGGCGAACGTGGTCAAACTGATTCGCGATTACCGTTCCACTCACCAGGTGGTCACGCTGGCGAATACTTTGTTGGCGGCGCGTCGTCCAGCTAAAGATTCCACTGCCGGTTCGTGGGCAACACCGTTGCATCTACAATCGCAGGTAGGGGCTGGACCGCACGCAGAATTTTTTGAATATGCTGATGATGAAGACGAAGCGGCGGGAATTGCCGAGGACATTCAAGACCTCATCACCAAAGAGGGCTTAGAACCGGTCAACATTGCCGTGCTGTTTCGCACGAACGGCCAGTCAGCTGCCATTGAGCAAGCACTCACCGACGAGGGTATTCCTTATCAGCTACGAGGTGCGGAGAATTTCTATTCCCGCCCCGAGGTACGCAACGCTCACGCTCAGTTACGCGGCGCGGCTGCCGCAGAATCTAACGACTCGGTGCCGCAAATGACCCGCGATATTCTTAAATCGTTAGGCTACACCGCTAAAGGGCCGTCGGCATCGGGTGCGGTGCGGCAGAAATGGGAATCGCTAGCGGCAATTGTGTCTATGGCAGATAAGCTTCAAAAAGATCGCGACGACGAGCGTGCAGCTGCCGAACGCAACGGTGAGAAGCTACCGCATCCGCTCACGATGAGCGAGTTCGTTGCAGTGTTAGCGCAACGCATGGCGCACCAGAACCCACCACAAGTCAACGGTGTCACGCTGGCGTCGCTACACTCTGCTAAAGGTTTGGAATGGGACGCTGTTTTTCTGTGCGGACTCAATGAGGGGCTCATGCCTATCTCATTCGCTAAAACCGGCGATGAAATCGATGAGGAACGACGTCTTCTGTACGTGGGTATTACTCGCGCTCGCAAGCACCTGACGTTCTCGTGGTCTCGTGCACGAACCCCCGGTGGACGCGCGAATCGTAAGCGTTCGCGTTTTCTTGATTCGATTGCGCCGCAACAGAGATCAGGGCGCTAATGCCCCAACGAAAGCCAACCAAAACCACCGAAGTTATTGCAGCCACCGGAGAGATGCCAGAGATTATTGTGGTGCGATCGCCGCGCAGAACTAAAACGGTGGGCGCACGTTTGCAACCCGATGGTCGATTGAAACTAATGGTTCCGGCACGCAGCACTGTCAGCGATATTAGCGAATATATCGAGAAACTGGCGCCACAGGTGCTGGCAACTCACCGGCAATCTGGCAACCGTAAACGGCATTTTGCCAGTGACGAGTATTTGCAAGAGCGCGCTCGCGTGCTCATCAAAGCGTATTTACCCGAGTTAGAAATGCCAGCCTCCATTCGCTGGGTCACTAACCAGAACACCCGCTGGGGCTCTGCCACTCCTAGTCAGGGGCGAATTAGGCTCTCGCACGTTCTGCAACAGGCACCGGAATACGTCAAAGACTTTGTGCTTTTTCATGAGCTCTGCCATTTTGTAGAACTCAATCATTCGGCGCGATTTAGGGCATTAGAAAGCCTCTACCCCCGCAAAGCGGAAGCAGAGGCATTTCTTGAGGGGCTCACCCTCGGGCAAAAACTCGAGCGACAATACTAGAGCACCCAACTAGAGCGCGCAAACTCGCAGGATCATCTGCGCTTGGCTTTATAAGCGCCTAGCTTTATTACTTCTCAGTTTTCCCAGGTCTTACTTCTCTGGCGAAGAACCGGCCTCGGGGTCTTCGTCGTCGGTATGAGTCTTGCCTTCTGCTGAGCTGTCGTCTGAACCGTTCGTTCCCTCGGCGGGTTCGTCAAAACCGCCTGCCAAAAGCTTCTCTAGCGCCGCGTCAAACTCATCGTCAGAGGCAGTAACCATCTGCACTCGCTGCTGGTATGCCTTCATGTCTTCAAGTTCGTCGGCGGTAGGCAAAGTTTCAGGTGCCTTCCAGAGCTCATCACGGGCGTCAATCCCGTGCTCTTCTTCAAACTGACGCCAAAAAGCTGCCGCCTCACGGTTCTTCTTGGGGTGCAGTTCCAGTCCAACCAGAGCGGTAAAAATGTGCTCAGCGGGGCCCCCGTTAGCATGACGGCGATTCATGGTTTCAGCAAGCTGTGCCGACATGGGGAGGTTTTTGGTAGCGGCTTCGGTCACGACCGTTACCCAACCCTCAACAAGTGCCAAAAGAGTTTCCAAACGCTCAAGAGCAAGCTGCTGATCCTCGGTGTTTTCCGGGGTAAAGAAGTCGGCGGTGAATGCCTCGTGCATTGCGTCAGGATCCATAGGATCAATGTCTTGCGCTGCCTCGTGCATGCGCTCAAAATCAATATGAATGCCGCGCGCGTATCGCTTGATGAGCGAAATAATGTCTTCGCGCAACCAAGGATTCGCTTTGTACAGACGAATCAATGCCGCCTCGCGAACTGCCAGATACAACATCACTTCTTGGGCGGGAATCTCAAGGCCTTCGCTAAATTCTTTGACGCCGGCAGGAACCAAAGCCGAACGCCCATCGGCCATAGGAATACCAATGTCGGTGGAGGAGACAACCTCAGCGGCAAGGCGACCAATGGACTGACCTGCCTGCGCGCCGAACATCATGCCGCCGATGCCCGAGAGAATGTTGCTCTGCCCGCCAAGAAGCGATTTGATTTCTTCTGGCAACTGGGTGTCCATAGAGCTGTTCATTGCCTGGGACATCGAGGTAGCAATAGGCCCGGCAATCTCTTGGAATACCTCAAAAGTGTTTTCCACGTATTCCGCCTTGGACCACGCCTCGGTGCGCGAGGTCTGACGCTCGAATGAGGTAGCTGGGTCTAGCCAAAGTTCTGCCAGCTGAGTCGCATCGGCAACCGCCGACTTTTGCTGGGCGCTCACTGAGGAGTCGCCCTGAGCAGAAACCACCTGACGCGCGGTCTGGCGCGCCAAATCCCAATTCACCGGCTGATCTGAAGAAGTTGAATTCATCATGGCGCTGACCTGGGCAAAAATGCCTTGCATCATGGCAGGATCCATGGGCAACCCGCCCATGTTTTTCATCATCTCAGGGTCAATGCCCATGGCTGAGGGGTCTAAATTCCCTGACTCAAAACCACCGTTTTCAGAGAGCTTTTTGAAGAACTCTTCAAACGGGTCAGAACCATCATTATTATTGTTTGGGTTTTGCGAGTTAGCCATCAATATCACTCTTTCAGTCGTCAAGAAATCCTTATTCTTCTCTACGTTACCTAAGCGACGGTGCCCTTGCGAATGCTTTTTGCCCAAAGCATGAAAAATGCACAGCTAACCATCAGGTGCCGATTTCCGTCCAAATTTGAGACTGCGCGGTAACCTAGAACAATGCGTTCACCTCTTTCTGCTTTACCCCGCCGTCAGCGTTCCGTTTCTGTATCTGAGCGCGGCGCATCACGTCGTCCTACGTTGCGGCATGCAGCTGGTTTAGCCACCGCGGCAATGTTGCTGGCAGGTTTTGTGATTCCGGTGAATTTTGTGACGGAAGAACCCGGGCCAACGTTTAATACGATTGGCGATTATGAGGGTAAGCAGCTCATTGATATTGAGGGCACCAAGACCTACGGCGTATCGGGAAACTTGGATATGACCACGGTGTCGGTGGCTGGTGGACCCAATACGCATTTGGGCGCACTGCAAGCTTTGGGTACATGGCTACAACCAAATACCACGGTTTTGCCCTCAGATTTGTTGTACAGCCATACGGTCACCAGCCAGGAAGTGCACGAGCAGAACACCGCGGATATGACCAATTCGCAGGAAATCGCTCAGGCAGCAGCGCTCAATTACCTCAAGAAGCCGGTGACCGAAAAGTTGACGGTAAGCAGCGTAGTGAACGACGGCGCTAGCGTGGGCAAATTGCAGGAGGGCGACGTTCTGCAAAAGATTGATTCCACATCTATTACCGCTTTTGGGCAGATTTTTGATGTTCTGAGCAAAACGAAAGATCAGCCGGTGAACGTCACGGTTTTGCGCGATGGTAAAACTGTGACCGAAAAAATTACTCCTAAGCTCAACACAGCTAATAACCAGTACCTTTTAGGTGTATCGATCAAACGCGACTATAACTTCCCTTTCACCGTGAAGTACGGTCTTGAAGAAGTAGGCGGACCCAGCGCCGGCATGATGTTCTCGTTGGGAATTATCGACGAGTTGACTCCTGATGATATGACGGGCGGCAAGCACTTTGCCGGCACCGGAACTATTGAATCTGACGGCACCGTGGGACCCATTGGCGGCATCGCCCAGAAGATGGTGGGCGCTCACGAATCGGGGGCAACTATTTTCTTGGCACCGTCGGATAACTGTGATGAAGTGGTGGACCATGTGCCCGATGGTATGAGCGTTATCAAAGTTTCGAAGCTCTCCGACGCCGTGGAGGCCGTCACCGAGGTTGGCAAGGGCAAAGATCCGGCATCACTACCAACATGCACGGCGAAATAGAACGGAAACAAAAATCCCTCACCCAGATTTCTGGATGAGGGGTTTTTATTTTGACAAGGTTCAACGCCACCGAGCCAATCTAACCCTTACTTGAACAGCCCACCTAGACCGCCGCCGCGTCGTTTGGTGCCAAAGATAGAGCGCACGATCTCACGTCCCAAAGTGTTGGCAATGTTGGTGCCAACACGCATCATGGCGTCGTTACGCTTTTGGCGCTCGCGTTCTTCCTCTTTAGCTTGCTTTTCGGCAAGCTTAGCTTCTTCTCGTGCTCGCTTTTCGGCTTCTTTAGCTTCGGCGTCCGCAGAGGTCTGCGCCGCTGCGTCCGCAGCCACCTGTACTTTTTCTTCCGCTTGCTGAGTGAGTTTTTCAAAGGCAGAAACAGAATCAACAGTGGTGCCGTATTTCTGCTGTAGTGAGCTTGCCGCAACAACTTTAGCGAGTTTTTCAGGAGATGGACCCATAAGTGACTGCGGCGCGAACATGCGGGTCAGTGCGACTGGTGACGGCGCACCGGTTTCGGTCATAACGGTCACAATGGCTTCACCGGTTCCAGCTGAGGTTAAAACTTCTTCCAAGTCATAGGCTGACTTGGGAAAAGTCTTGGCGGTGGCGTTGAGTGCTTTTTGATCGTCGGGAGTAAAAGCGCGCAATGCATGTTGCACGCGGTTTGCCAATTGCCCCAAAACTTCGGCGGGAATATCCTTGGGTGTCTGCGTAATAAAGAAAATTCCCACACCCTTAGAGCGAATCAATCGAACGGTCTGAGTAATTGCCTCTTTGAACGCCTTCGATGAGCCGTTGAACAAGAGATGCGCCTCGTCCAAGAAGAACACGAGTTTAGGCTTGTCAACATCGCCTACCTCGGGTAAATCTGCAAAAAGATCTGCCAAGAGCCACATCAAAAAGGTAGAGAATACGTGCGGTTTTGACTGCAAATTTGCGAGTTCCAAAATATTGATGATGCCCTGTTGGGAATCATTGAGGCGCAAAAATTCTGCGGTATCGAATTCTGGTTCGCCAAAGAACTGATCCATACCGTCTGCTTCGAGCCCCACCAAACCTCGCAAAATCACACCTGCAGTCGCTTTAGAAACACCACCCAAATTCTCTAGTTCAGATTTTCCTTCTGCAGAGGTCAAGAATTGAATGACCGCGCGCAAATCAGCAAGGTTATACAGTTCGAGTTCTTTTTGATCGGCGTAGTGGAAAATGAGCTGCAACGCAGATTCTTGGGTGGGGTTGAGATCCATGACGCGCGCGAGCAAAATGGGTCCAAAAGATTCGATGGTTGCCCGAATCGGTACACCAACGCCCACTCCACCGAGGCTGAAAAATTCGCTGGGGTAGTCCTGCGGTTGCCATTGCTGGCCCAGCGCCTGGGTGCGTGCGGAAAGTTTGTCGTTGGGTTCACCGGCGGCAGCAAGACCTGAAAGGTCGCCTTTGACGTCGGCAAGGAATACGGGCACACCCTGGGATGATAGTTGCTCGGCGAGCAACTGCAGGGTCTTGGTTTTGCCGGTACCTGTGGCGCCGGCGATGAGCCCGTGGCGGTTCATCATCGAGAGGGGGAGACAAACGCGGACGTCGGGCTGGGGTTCGCCATTGCTGAGCGCCACACCAAGGTTGATGGTGGCCCCGTCAAAGGCGTAGCCGTTTTTGATAGCTTCAAGCTGTACATCGTTAGACATGGCAACAGTATAGCCCGGCTTATTCTGCCTAGTCCGCCCATCACCTGCCTAATCTTTGGCACAATGGAGGAAACACTCTGCATGCATTTTGAGCAGCTTTTCAGCTGTTTTTAATTTGCGGTGCACGGCTCTATTTAAATGCTCTAGTAGAAGATGAGGACGACGTGAGTACAGCAGTACCTAGCACGCCCCCCAGAAAGTCTCAGCGTAAGCCCAATACTTTGGCAATCACTGCCGTTATTGTTGCGGCGCTTATTGCGCTCTTTGTGGCGGCCACTCAGGTTTATACCAATGTTTTGTGGTTTGATCAGCTGGGTTTTTCTCAGGTTTTTTACACGCAGTATTTGATTAAGATTGCGGCTTTCGTGGTTTCTGCTGCGATTGCGGCGGTGTGTGTGTGGGCCTCTATGCGTTTTGCTTTTAAGCACGGCGTGCAAGAGCCAACTTTTGCGGGACAGGGCTCTTCACCGAATCAGCGAGCTGGGTCTGCTGGAGTTGGCTCCAATGATCCGTTTGCAGACTTTAATCAGATTTTTGCTCAAAACATGGGGCGTTATCGCCAGTCTGTTGAGAATATGCGCAAGGTTTTGCTGAGCGTTATTCCACTGGTGATTGGTTTGTTTGTTGGTTCTGGTATTGCCTCGCAGTGGGACACTATTGCGATGTTTTTCCATCAAGAGAGCTTCAATCAGCAAGATCCTGAATTCGGCATGGATCTAGGTTTCTTTATTTTTGCTTTGCCGTTTTGGAACCTTGTGGTGACCTTCTTGAGCACCGTTGTGCTTCTTGCCGCTTTAGCAGGCGCCGTCATGCACTATTTCTACGGTGGTATTTCTGTTGATGAAAAAGGGATTCATACGTCCCGTCCGTTCCGCGTCCACGCCGCAGTTTTGGCTGCTTGCTATTTGGTGTTGCGCGGGGTGCAGTTTTGGTTGGAGCGTTATAACGCTACTCAAAGCCAAGCCGGTCCCTGGGCTGGTGCTATGTACACCGACGTCAACGCGATTATCCCCATTAAATCCATTTTGGCTATTGCAGCGCTTTTGGTTGCGGC
>JAUMUA010000068.1 GCA_030530925.1 Rothia sp. (in: high G+C Gram-positive bacteria)
ATTGATGCAAAAGCTGGGGTAATCATCGAGAGGGTCATAAGAGCTAGGACCATGATCAACCATCTCATAACCCGCTTTTTGCAACTCAGTCTTCAAAAAGTTGCTCATTTCAAGACCAGCATGATCAGTTGCGATGTGTACTCGCACGTGTTTCTCCTTATAGAACAGCTATTTGAGGATTCTTGACCCCCTTTATCATGACGTCACGGCTCAGTAAAAGAGTTTCAAATCACTTCTGATGCCATTACAGTGTGTAGAAGGCTCACTTTGAGGTGACATTCATCAGTCTAGTAGACGGTGAAGAGATACCCCATTCGCTGAGCACTGATCATTTGGAGAGAAGAATTGAGGCTCAATGCCAGGCATGAATCTAACTCGCGAAGAAGCTACTCAGCGAGCAAATATTATTACTCACGTAGATTCTTACAAAGTAGAAATCGATCTCACCCAGGGTGAACGAATTTTCTCTGTAAAATCTGAAATTCACTTTGAGGCGCAGGCTGGGCAAGCCACCTTTATTGATGCGATTACTGACGCTGTGCGCAGCATTGAGCTCAACGGCACGGCACTTGACCCCACGCTGGCAGATGGCGTTCGTATCCAGTTGCCTGAGTTGGCTGAAAAAAACGTCCTTAAAATTGACGCAGATTTTCTGTACACCAACACTGGTGAGGGACTCCACCGCTTCGTGGATCCGGTAGACGGCGAAGTCTACCTGTACTCACAGTTTGAGGTACCCGATTCTCGCCGTGTATACCCCGTATTTGAACAGCCAGATCTCAAAGCAGAGTTCGAGTTCATCGTGACTGCTCCTGCGCATTGGGAAGTTATCTCTAATCAGCCAGCGTCCTCGGTTGATGACGCGGCGGAACACAAAGTGTGGTCATTCAAGCCCACTCCCCGTATTTCCTCTTACATCACCGCGATCATTGCGGGTCCCTACGACAAAGTCACCTCGTCCCTTACCAACTCAGAGGGTCGCGAAATTCAGCTCGGCGTCTTTGCCCGCAAATCGCTGATGCCGTTCCTCGATTCAGAAGAAATTTTCACCATCACCGGTCAGGGCTTTGAATTCTTTGAAGAGCAGTTCAAAACCCCCTACCCCTTTGAAAAGTACGATCAGCTTTTCGTACCTGAATTCAACGCCGGCGCAATGGAAAACGCAGGCGCTGTTACCTTCTTGGAAAACTACATTTTCCGTTCCAAAACTACTGAGGCGCTCATCGAACGCCGCGCCGTCACTGTTCTGCACGAGCTGGCGCATATGTGGTTTGGCGACCTTGTCACCATGAAGTGGTGGAACGATTTGTGGCTCAACGAATCGTTTGCTGAATTTATGTCCACTCTTGCAACTGCAGAAAACACTCGTTTTGCCTCGCAAGCGTGGGCTACGTTCTCCGCTTCTGAGAAGACCTGGGCTTACCGCCAGGATCAGCTTTCTTCAACCCACCCCATTGTGGCGCCGATTCGCGACCTCAACGATGTGCAGGTCAACTTTGACGGCATCACCTACGCCAAGGGCGCATCCGTGCTACGGCAGATGGTGGCATGGGTAGGTCAAGAAAACTTCATGGCTGCATTAAGCGAATACTTTAGCAAGTATGCCTATCAGAACACCGTGCTCGATGATCTCTTGGTTGAACTTGAAAAGGCCTCGGGCCGCGACGTCAAGAGCTGGTCAGCAAAATGGCTCGAAACCGCAGGCGTCAACACTTTGAGCACCGAAGTTGAAGAGAACGACGGCGTGATTTCCCGCCTCGTCATTCGCCAGAGCTTTGCCGAGGGCTACGAGACGCTGCGCCCGCACCGCCTGGTGGTGGGTTTCTACAATCTAGTAGACGGCAAGCTCACCCGCAGCCAGCGCATTGAGCTGGACGTCGACGGCGAACTCACTGAGGTTGCCGAAGCGGCAGGACCAGAGCGTCCCGACTTGATTTTGCTCAACGATGAAGATCTTGCCTACGCAAAGATCCGCCTCGATGAGAAATCGCAGCAAACCGCTATTGCGCACTTGGGCGACATTGATTCGCCCGTTGCTCGCGGCGTCGTGTGGGGCTCATTCTGGGATACCACTCGTGATGCGCAGATGCCCGCTCGCTCCTTCGTCGAATTGGTATTGAACAACATTGGCAAGGAAAGCAATTCAACTGCTGTTCGCACCCAGTTGCTCAACCTTGAGTTGACGTTGCGCTCTTACATCAATCCAGAAACAGCCGAGAAAACCCGCGAGAATGCCGGTGATCGTCTCTGGGAAATCGCGCAGGCAGCTGAGCCAGATTCAGATAATCAGCTTCAGTTTGTTCGCACCTTTGCAAAACTTGCTCGCACCGAGCAACAGCTAGACACCGTTGAATCGCTCTATGAGGGCAAGCTCGAACTCGAGGGCCTGGAAATTGATACCGATTTGAAGTGGGCACTGTTGACCTCACTTGCTGCAGGTAATCGCCGGGACGAAGCAGCGATTGACGCCGCTCTCGAGATTGATAACACCTCAAATGGTCAGCAAGCTGCAGCCACCGCGAAAGCATCGATTCCTACCGTGGACGCCAAGAAGAAAGTTTGGGCACAGGTGGTAGAAACTAACGTGCTCTCCAACATCTTGCAACGCTCTGCCATTATGGGTTTCTTTGGTGGCAACAACGATTCTGCGGTAACACTCTTTGAAGATCGTTATTTTGCAGAAATTGAGCGCCTGTGGCGCGAGCGTAGCCACGAGATTTCGCAACAGGTTATTGGTGGGCTCTTCCCCATCAACTACTCCCCAGAACTTCTGGAAAAGACTGAGAAGTTCTTGCAGAGCCTGCCCGAAGATGCTGGATCACTGCACCGCCAGGTCTCCGAATCACGCGATGCAATGGTTCGTGCGCTGAAAGTTCAGCAGGCAGATTCCTAAAATGTTGTTCCTAGAGTATTGCGCTAAGAATTTTTAGCTCGATACTGAAAAAACTACCGGGGTGAGTATCTCCTTGAGATTTCCACTCCGGCAGTTTTTGCCACTGTACAAGATTCTGCTGAGCTAGGTCTCTTGAGCCCTCAGCGGTTAGCATGAAGTTATGTCTGAAACTCCCGTACCGCCCGTTACCTCGTTTTATGAGCAAGTAGGCGGCGCTCCTATCTTTGAAAAATTATGTCGCGAATTTTATAAGCGTGTTGCTGAAATTCCCGAGTTCAAGGCTATGTACCCCGAAGAAGACCTGGGACCGGCAGAACGCCGCTTACGCATGTTCCTGGAACAGTACTGGGGTGGCCCAAAAACGTATCAAATGGAGCGTGGGCATCCGCGGCTTCGCATGCGCCATGTGCCCTTTGCTATTGGTCCCAAAGAGCGAGATATGTGGCTGGGATGCATGCGTGAGGCCGTAGATACTTTGGAGCTATCACCTCTTCACGAAGCCACCCTGTGGGATTATTTAGAGCGGTCAGCGCACGCCATGCAGAACCGGGCATAGCTTTCTCCCACAGAGAATTCAAGAATTCTATTTCTTGATAAGCACAAACCCGCCAGGGGTGACGACGCGCGTCCACCGTCCGTTCACGTACACGGGAAGCTGGGCGTCGTCATCAGATTTGAGAAAACCCAACACCAACGCGGTAAAGCCGGCACCGGTGGGAATATTTGCGCGCTCATCAGAAAGCGGTTGCGACCAAATTTGCGAGCGCACTGTATTGACGACGGCGGCGCCGGGGTTCTCGGGGAGGGCGTGCGCTACTTGTTCAATGCCAGACTGTGCCGCGTGCTCGAGAAGCTGTGCGGAAACGCCGTCCTGGGCTTCCCAGCCTCGTTGCGGGGGCAACTGCCCCGCCCATGAGACCTGCAGTTGAGCGGCAGGTATCTCAAAATCGCTTGACTCATGTTCTAGCGCCTGCAATAAGTTGCGCTCCAGATCGCTCGCGCTCACCGTGGCTACAACAGTCTGCTCGTTCTTGGCTCGCAAAGCTCGCATTGCCAAAATGGTGGGGGTGCTATCCAATAACGAGGCAGGATGCACCAAGCTGGTGTAGACCGCTAGCAGACCAGGTTGCAACGATAAATGAATGGCAACCGCGGACTCAGCAGCGCGAGCGCGGCGCACAAAATTTAGTACATCCCGAACACTCGCAGAATTCTCACAGAGTACGCGGGGGTTCTGGGCAGAAGTCATAGTCAAAAAATTTCACATTTTCTTCGAAGAGCTAATCTTTACCTTTCAACCTTACCGGGTGTGTAAAGATAGGCAGTATGAGAGAACACAGAGAACCAGCAGATACTCAACAATCAGGGTCTGACGCTGTTAAAAAACTACAACGTATGCTCTCGATCACCAACGGGGTGCAAGAGGGCAAAGAGATTATTTTCGATGCTGAAACGCTCAACCGTGAGTCTCGTAGGATTTATGGTGGCCAAGTCTTAGCCCAGGCCATCATAGCGGGTGCACAGACCATCAATGACGATCACCAGATGCATTCCATTCATGCGTATTTTATTCGCCCTGGCGACGTCGATCAGCCGCTGAGCTTTGGCGTTCAAAAGCTCGCTGATGGGCGATCTTTTTCTACTCGACGCATTCAGGCGTATCAAGATTCTGAAGAAATTTTTTCTGCTATCGCCTCGTACCAAACGCATTCTGAGGGTGTTGATCACAGCTCCCCCATGCCCAGCGATCTGCCAGATCCCGAGACTCTGCCCACCGTTGCTGAATTAGTGGGCCATGTGCCACTGCCCATTGCCCGCGCTATTGCCTATGAGCGTCCTTTTGATTTACGGCATGTGGAGCAACCTTTGTGGCTTGCTGCGGATTCAGAACGCAAGCCCACCTCGGCACTGTGGTTTAAAGCCTTTGATTCTTTGGGCGATGATCCTTTGGTGCATCAATCCGCCATTGCCTATGCTTCTGACTACGTACCGGTAGAGCCGGGTTTGCGAGCGCACGGTAAATTCTGGTTGGAACAAGGCATGAAGGTCGCTTCACTCGATCACGCGATTTGGTTCCACCGCCCTGCACGCGCCGACGAGTGGCTTCTCTATGTTCTTGAGTCCCCCAGCGCTCAAGATGCGCGCTCGCTATCGGTGGGCAAGATTTTTACTCGCGATGGAAAGCACGTGGCTACGGTAACTCAGGAATCTATGCTGCGGTTACCTGAATACCGTGAAAGCATTGTTAACCCATATCAAGATTAGTTTTTTGAGCCGCTGAGATAGAAGCTGGCATAAAAAGTGCCCCTGGTTGAAATTTCAACCAGGGGCACTTTTTACAGACGTCCTCGAAGGTTAGCGAGTTAGTTTGCGGTGAACTACGCGCTTAGGCTTTGCAGCCTCAGGACCAAGACGTTCAACCTTGTTGGCTTCGTAGGATTCGAAGTTACCTTCGTACCAGTACCAATTATCGGGTTGTTCGTCGGTGCCTTCCCAGGCGAGGATGTGGGTTGCTACTCGATCCAGGAACCAACGATCGTGGGATACGACGACGGCGCAGCCGGGGAATTCCAGCAACGCATTTTCCAAAGAGGTGAGGGTCTCGACGTCGAGGTCGTTAGTAGGCTCATCGAGCAGGAGCAGGTTGCCGCCCTGTTTAAGGGTGAGAGCGAGATTCAAACGGTTGCGCTCACCACCGGAGAACACACCTGCTTTCTTCTGCTGATCGGGACCCTTGAAACCGAACGCTGAAACGTAGGCTCGCGATGACATTTCAACCTGACCCACCTGAATGTAGTCAAGACCGTCTGAGACAACTTCCCAGAGGGTCTTTTCGGAGTCAATGTTGGCGCGGTTCTGGTCAACGTAGGAAATCTTGACGGTGTCACCGATCTTGAGGTTACCGCCGTCAAGGTCTTCAAATCCCACAATGGTTTTGAAGAGGGTTGATTTACCCACACCGTTGGGACCAATAACGCCCACGATGCCGTTGCGTGGCAGGCTAAAGGATAGACCGTTAATCAGTGAACGTCCGTCGAAACCTTTTTGCAGGTTTTCAGCTTCAATAACAACGTTACCTAGGCGAGGTCCTGGTGGAATCTGGATTTCTTCGAAGTCTAGCTTGCGAGTTTTCTCCGCTTCAGCTGCCATCTCTTCGTAGCGTGCCAAACGAGCTTTAGACTTTGCCTGGCGGCCCTTAGTATTTGAGCGTACCCAGTCCAATTCGTCGGAAAGTCGCTTCGCGAGCTTAGCGTCCTTCTTACCTTGAACTTCAAGACGCGCGCGTTTCTTCTCGAGGTAGGTGGAGTAGTTACCTTCGTAGGGGTACAGGTTGCCACGGTCAACTTCGGCAATCCACTGTGCTACGTGATCCAGGAAGTAACGGTCGTGGGTTACTGCAATAACTGCACCCTCATACGACTGCAGGTGCTGCTCTAGCCAAAGCACCGATTCAGCGTCGAGGTGGTTAGTAGGCTCATCGAGCAACAAAAGATCAGGTTTTTCAAGCAATAGCTTGCACAATGCTACGCGGCGGCGCTCACCACCGGACAGATTGTTCACAGGGGCGTCGGCAGGTGGGCATCGGAGTGCCTCCATTGCCTGCTCAAGCTGCGAATCAAGATCCCATGCGTTAGCGGCATCGATTTGCTCCTGAAGCTTGCCCATTTCTTCCATCAAGGAATCAAAATCAGCTTCTGGATTTGCCATTTCTTCTGAGATTTCGTTGTAGCGATCAAGTTTGCCCTTGATTTCGCCAACGCCTTCTTGAACGTTACCCAGAACGGTTTTTTCTTCGTTCAGAGGTGGTTCCTGCAGAAGAATGCCAACACTGTATCCGGGTGAGAGTCGAGCTTCACCGTTGGATGGAGTGTCGAGTCCGGCCATGATTTTCAAAATGGTTGACTTACCAGCACCGTTGGGGCCAACCATACCAATCTTGGCACCGGGGAAGAATGACATCGAGACGTCATTGAGGATGACTTTGTCGCCCACCGTCTTGCGGGCGTTGCTCATCGTATAAATAAATTCAGCCATACCCTTAAGGCTACCGTGTTGAGTCAAATTTATGAGACCTTAAGCTAAACCATGTGAAAATTTACAGGTGGGGAAACTCTGCAGTGCAGCTTCCCCACCACAGCGTAAGGTTTTTAGGTCATAGCTAAAAATTCTTTGTTCTCAGCTAACGAGTGATCAACTAGCGAAGAATCTGGTTCATTCTGTGATGATTCCTCAGAATTTTGGAATGAAGATTCTGAAGAACTAGGGCGCTGCTCAACGCCACTAGTGGTGTTACTGAATTCTTCGGTAGCAACTCCTTGGGATTGTTGAGCTGAGCTCGTCCCTGGTCGCTGCTCTGCATTGCTCACAGCCCGGTTGAATGACGACGTCCCTAGCGAAAGATCATGACCGATGGCTGTGGCGTCAATTTCAACGCTCGTTCCCTTCTTGCCGTCGTCATTTTGCCATTGCTTAATATTGATTCGGCCGGTAACAATTACGGGCTGCCCCACAAAAATACTTCGGCTGGCGTTTTCTGCAAGGTTTCTAAAGGCGTTGACGGTGAACCAATTGGTATTTCCCTCTCGCCATACCTGCTGGTTGGAGTCGTACCAGCGCGGTGTTGACGCCACTCGGAAGTTCGTGAGTGCTGTTCCGGATGGAAGCGTATGAGTAGAAGGCGAAGTGGCCACGAATCCGCGGATAGTGATGTTCTCAGACACGGTATCTCCTATAAATTTGAGGTCTTTTTTAACGAAGTGAACGCTTTTAGCAAACCCTGTTAAGGCGAGTCTGCGCTACTAAAATGCCTAATCTGTGGAAAACGCATCGCTCATTCGCTCAGCGCCTGTCATTATGGATAAAAAGTTCGTCATATTGAGAGGTTATGTGCACATTTTCTATATCAATTAGGCAATTTCTGCCCTTCACGGTTTGAATCAAGGCATGACAACCCAACTTGATCAACCCACGCAGAACTATCCTTCGTGGGTCAACGATGAAAACACCCGCTCATACTTCACCGACGAATGGGGCAATGTTGAACGCACCCCTTCAGGTATTTTCGAACAAATGTGCCTGATGACATTTCAGATAGGGCTAACGTTTAGCACCGTACTGAAATACCGAGCAGGACTGCGCCGCACTTTAGTTGAATTCGATATCGAAGAGTGCGCCAAATTGTCGGATCAACAATTAGATGAGGCGCTGAAAAACACGGACATCATTCGGAACAAGAACAAGCTACTGGCTTGTAGAAACAACGCACGCGTCATCGTTGAGCACCAGATTGATCTTTCAGTCCTCTTCGAAGAATATTTTGGAGCCATCGAAGAAGTGCACGACATTGCCGAGCTACCCAAAACATGCGCGGAATCCGATCAGTTAGCACGCATGCTCAAGAAAATTGGTGTGAGTTATTGTGGGACCACTTCGCTATGCTCAGTAGCGCAAAGCCTGGGATACTTTGGTACTTTCCAGAGCACTGAGCATTTTCCAGAGCCGAGATAACAAAATTCGACTCGCACAGTTTGGGCTCATTAGATAGTCTGTGATGCGTGAAGAGCCCTGTACTTGATTACCTCAATAATTTATTAGAACGCACCAAAGACCAAGATAGCGGAGAACCTGCCTCCTACATTCCTGAGTTAGCAAAAGCCGATACCCAACGGTTCGGCATCGCCCTCACCACTGTTGAAGGACGCACTTATGAAGTGGGTGATACTGATTTAGAGTTCAGCCTACAATCCGTTTCAAAGCCCTTTGCTTACGCAGCGGCATTAGAGACTCATGGCAAAGATTTTGTGAACGAACGAGTTGGCGTTGAGCCCTCTGGAGAAGCCTTTAACGAGTTGTCCCTTGAAGAAGGCAGTAACCGACCAGATAATCCCATGATCAACGTGGGAGCTATTACCGTCCACAGCATTTTGCTCGATGAAAAAGCGGACTTAGAAACCCGCAGTGAGTTTATTAGAGACTTTTTCTCTCGGTTGGCTGGGCGCGAGCTCTCGATGGATCAAGCAGTCTATGAATCTGAGCTAGAAACCGCAGACCGAAATATGGCTATGGGTCATATGCTCAAAGGCCTAGATATCATCTCGCAAAACCCTCACTCGGTGGTAGCGGGCTATATTGCCCAGTGCGCCATCAAGGTGAATATTCGTGATCTTTCCATTATGGGCGCCACCCTCTCTAATGGTGGTTTGCACCCCTTGACCGGTGAGCAAGTGGTGAGCCCCGACGTCGCCCGTCAGGTTCTTTCGGTGATGGTTTCAGCGGGTATGTACGACGCTTCTGGAACGTGGTTCGCGGATGTTGGAATTCCTGCTAAATCAGGTGTTTCAGGTGGCATTTTGGGCGTCTTGCCCGGTCAGATGGGTGTTGGTGTTTTCTCTCCACGTTTGGACTCCAAGGGAAACAGTGTTCGAGGCGTGAAGGTTTTTAAAGAGCTTTCGCAGCAAATGGGATTGCACATGATGGCAACCGAAGCGTTTAGTTATCATGCAGTGCGTGCGGTGCGCCAGGTGGCAGACGAACTCATTATTGAGTTGCAGGGTCGCATTGAGTTCTCGAATGCAGAAGAGATTTTGTGGCAACTT
>JAUMUA010000069.1 GCA_030530925.1 Rothia sp. (in: high G+C Gram-positive bacteria)
CTGCTGGCGGGTGCGTCCGTAGACCCACAGTGGTTCGGCAGGAGTGCGAGTCACCCGTAGCGGGCGGGTGCGATTGGCGTTGAGCAAAAGATGAGCAATTTCTACCACTCGCGGCAAATCAGCAATTGCACCCACTGGGGTGCGCGGATCGATACCTGCCAAAAAGAGTGTCTCGGCGCGAAAAATAGTGCCGATTCCTGCCAAATTCTTTTGATCCAGTAGCGCTGGGCCAATGAATCGCTCGGGGCGTTGGCGCAGGTTTTCGAGCGCTCGTTCTGCGTTCCAATCGGGGCCCAGCAGATCGGGGCCGAGGTGATCTACCAGGGCGGATTCTTGGCTGATGGGCACCACATCGAGCATTCCTAAGTTGAAGCCTACTGCCTCAACCGGAGTTGAATCGGGTACTACATTGCCTGTTGAGTCGAGCCGGGCGTTGGCTTTAATGACGGCGCGGGCCTCGGTGGACGGGCGCTTCCATCGCCCCTGTTTGCCGTTGGAATCTGTGCTGTACACATGCCAGATGCCTTCCATTTTCAGGTGTGAGTGAATGGAAGTTTCTCCGATGCGGATGAAGAGGTGCTTGCCCCGGGCGAAGGCGCCATGAATGGGCTGACCTGCTAAATCGACCTCAGCGAAAGCGGGAAACATGAACTGCGTTCTGTGGGCTGTTCTGTGGGCTAAGCTACGATGTAAATTTCGCGCTTGCCGCCAAACGGTATCGCCTTCTGGCATCTTTTCTCCATGTTACATAATATGACTTAAACTTTGAGAACTCCATGTATGGCCGAATATATGCTAATGGCATGGGCAAACATAAAACACTCTATTTATAAAATAATATTTAGGTTAGATAATTATTATTTTATGAATTTGTTTTCTACTTACCCGCTGGTAAGCTCAATTTTTGTCAACCATTGTGATGACGATATATCCCCCAAAAGTATCGCCATTGCATTCCCCAATGGAAAGAAGTAACAGTGATGTCAGCATTGGTATCAACTGTAATCGCATATTTTGCAGTAGCGTTCTTATTGCTTACTGTAAGTGCTATCTCAGTACACGTGATGCGTGCGGTTCAGGAATTTCGTCTCGGTTATGCGGAGACTCGTGAAAACTCTTCACGTTACTTTGCCTAGATCTTTTTCTGGTGTAGATCTAGCGAAATAGCATTCCCAAATATTCATCCCCAAAGTAGCTTCTGCTTCCCCCAGCAGAAGCTACTTTTCTTTTAATGCCACTTCACCTGTCCGAGTGGCGAACCCTAAAATTCGCGACGCATGCGCAACCCCTTGGGCGTGGAATAGAAACCGGCATCTAATAATCCAGCGCGCAATGCCGTAATGGGATGCTCGCTGGGTTCTGCCGTATCGGGTTCTGATACGTTATTCACCGGTAACGGTGCAAGATTCTCTAAAATCTCGAGTCCGTTGACTTTTTCGATCATGATTTTCTCTGCTGCCCCGCGGCGCACCAGTTCACCAATCAGCGGTGCAGCCGCCCGAGCGTCGTTACTATCTGTTGAAAATAGCAATACTGTGCGTCCGCCGCGCTCCAAGTATAGAGCGAGTTCTCCATCAATCAGCACGACGATGGCTCCCGCCTTGCGGCCCGGTTTATGTTTGGTGAGGGCAGATTCTTCTCCACCTAAAGCGGCAGGGGTGGGCCAGGGCAGAGCTGACCCGTAAGGGTTGGCGGGGTCTGTTGCTGCTAATAGAACGAGCGTTCGTGTTTTTCTGGTGGAGCCGCCTCGATTCTCTTCAGCGCGGTCATAATCGCGCAAACGATCCACCGTATTGGCGGTAGAGAACTGCGCCGCGCCGAGTTCTTCAATAAAGTAACCTCGCCGCGCAATACCCTTTTCTTCAGCGGCCGCGAGCACCCGGTACACCGCAGAGAAACCGCCGGGGGTGTTCTCTGTGGCGACGGCCCCGCGCGTCAGTACGCCGTAGCGATCAAGTAGCAGTTCGGCGCGAGCATGGGCGGCAATCGTGGGGTCAAGTGCCTCTACCCACACCCGGGACCAGCGTCCTGAATCCATGGGCGCAACAACCTCGGCAGCACCCATGGTAGCTGCCGCACCGCGACGAATCGCCCCGGCAGAACCGCCCGAAAGGCGGGAGCCACTCAACCGCGCCGCACCACGGCGAACCGCAGCGCGCGGGGCGGGGGCAGGTTTTTTGAGTTTATGTGCCGAATGTCCACCGGCAAGAACCGCGCGAACCGGTGCAAACGTATCGTTGGTGACCAATCCCGCCCATGCCAGGTTCCATAGCGCACCCGATACATCGCTAGCGGTAAAAGGAACCGTTGAAGGCGAAGAACTATCTGCCCCCGCCGCGTCAAGGGCGGCGGCGGTGTAGCGCGAGAGCGCTTCGCGAATCTGTTGAAAGAACAAACCGCCGCTTCCTAGCACTTCAAATACGGCTTTTTCCAGCGGGCTCAGTTCGTCGAGAGCGGCTACTCGCTCGTCCTCGTTGGGTAGGGTAAGGGCTGCCGCTTCGGTTAGATGTAGCGTTACCCAACCGTCGCCCGATAGTTCACCGTCACCGGCCCATAGAACGTCGCCGCTTGCCAGCGCGCGGTCTAGGAGCGCCGCTGAATAATCTTTCACGCGCGATCTTAACACGAGTGGTTCTAGCGCGGAGGCAGGAATTCGAACACCGGCGATTTGGTCGATGGCGGTGAGTAGACCATCGTAACCGCTGAGCATCGAATCATCGGCGGGTTTGACCGCAATGCGTTTGCCGCCCAGCGGCGCGCCAAAGGTGCCGGGGGCAAAGGTTTCTTCTGAGACACTCCAGCACTGCACATGTTGCCACGGTGGTAAGAACCTGCCGTAAATGTGCCCGGCAACGGGTTCTACCTCGGCTCGTAGTGCCGCCAGTGATCGTGCGCGTAGGGTGCGTAACACGGTGGCGTCAACCCATTCGGTACTTGCCGGATCAATCGATCCGGTGCGTGCCAACGCGAAGTCAGTGCGAACTTCTTCTGGTAGAAATTCTCCCGAGAGCACCCGGCGTTCGGTAGCCATGGCGCGCAGTGTTGATTCCACGACGGCGATGCCCAGCCCCAGCGCAGCGGCGGCTTGGGCAGTGGTAAAGGGCGCGTGGGTACGGGCATATCGCCCGATCAAATCAAAGAGGGGTTGCGGTACCGGTTCTAAGAACGCCAGTGGTACACCCATGGGTAGCGGGATGCCCAGCCCATCACGCAGACGCGCGGCGTCCTCGATTGCTGCAAAGTGTTCGGTGCCGTGCACGGTGAAAGCCAGCGCACGATTCGCGCCTACTAGTTCGCGCACGAATTGCTCTGCTTGCTCTGTGGTGGCGGTAGTTTCGTGTTCGTCACGGGTGATTTTAAGGCGTGCAGACAATTGCTGGGCGGTGAGCGGGCCCAACAGTCTGAGCAAATCGGCGGTACCTTCAACACCCTGATAGCGGTAACCCTCAATCGTGTGCTGCAATCGCGCTTCGGTTTGACGAATCACGTCGGCGTCCAACAGCTCGCGAAGTTCGTCGCGACCGAGCAAATCGGCAAGCAGGGTGGGATCGAGGGAAAGCGCGGCGGCACGACGCTCGGCAAGCGGTGAATCGCCTTCGTAAAGGAACTGCGCCACGTAACCAAAGAGCAGGGTACGGGCAAAAGGGGAGGGCGATTCGGTTTCGATTTCGCTCACGCGAATCGCCCGCGAATCAATCTTCTTGTGAATATCAATCAGCGAGGGCAAATCGTACACATCTTGCAAACACTCACGCACGGTTTCAAGAATGATGGGAAAATTATCGAACTTGCGGGCGACGTCCAGCAACTGCGCCGAACGTTGGCGTTGCTGCCATAGAGGGGTGCGTCGTCCGGGGTCACGACGGGGAAGTAGCAGTGCTCGGGCGGCGTTTTCTCTAAATCGGCTGGTGAAGAGCGCCGAGGAACTTACGCGTTCGGTCACGATATCTTCGAGTTCGTCCGGTTCAAAAAAGAAAAGGGACACCCCTGGCGGTTCCGCCTCGATCGAGGGGATGCGCAACACGATGCCGTCGTCGGCTGCCATGGCTGAAGCGTTGACGCCAAAGAGGTCTTCAGCGCGCTGACCCACAGCCAGCGCCCATGGGGCGTGCACCGGCATGCCAAAGGGGGAATGCAGAACTACGCGCCAATCGCCAATTTCATCGCGAAAGCGCTCCACAATGAACTGGGTATCAGAGGGTACCGCGCCGGTTGCTTCGAATTGTTCGCGCACGTATGCCTGCACGTTGTCGGCTGCCCAAGTGTCTAAGCCAATGCTTTCTACCTGTTTGCGGGCGGTTGCGGCATCGGATTGCATTTGCGCATTGAGTTCGCGGGTAAAACTACCGATGGCACGGCCCAATTCCACCGGACGCCCGGGACCTTCGCCATGCCAGAACGGTAACTTGCCGGGTACGCCAGGTGCGGGGGTAACGCTCACGCGATCGTGGCTAATATCTTCGATGCGCCAGCTGGTGGCACCAAGGGCAATGACGTCGCCGGTTCGCGACTCGTACACCATTTCCTCATCGAGCTCACCCACCCGCTTAGGCGCTTTGGACTCTTCGGAACCTACAATGTACACGGGGAACAGCCCGCGATCGGGAATCGTTCCCCCAGAGGTCACCGCAACGCGCTGTGCGCCGGGTCGTCCCTCGAGTGTGCCCTCGTTACGATTCCACACCAGGCGCGGGCGCAACTCGGCAAACTCATCCGAGGGGTATTTGCCAGAGAGCAAATCAAGGGTGGCTTCGTAGGCAGAGCGCGGTAGTGTGGCAAAAGGTGCGGTGTTGCGAAGCGCTTCGAACCACGCTTCCACATCGATGGGTCCTAGCGCGCAGGCGGCTACGGTTTGTTGCGCCAAAATATCTAGGGGGTTCTGTGGAATCGCTAGCGGTTCGATATTTCCGCTCAGCATCCGCTGCACCGTCACGGTGGCGTTGAGCAAATCACCCCGGTGCTTGGGGTAGAGGTAACCTCGCGAGATTTCACCGACCTGGTGCCCCGCGCGTCCTACACGTTGCAAACCGGAGGCAACCGAACCGGGGGACTCCACCTGAACCACCAAATCGACGGCACCCATATCGATGCCGAGTTCGAGTGAGCTAGTGGCAACCACGCAGCGCAGTTCGCCGGCTTTGAGGGCTTCTTCAATAATGGAACGCTGGTCTTTGGACACCGACCCGTGATGTGCTCGTGCTAACAGCGGCGGTGCTCCTTGAGCGGTGGCTGAGGACGCCATTACTTGCGCCGGGGTGCGCGACCCTGACGTGTTCTTGAGGCGCTGGTCGTCACGCTCAATTTTTGCACCGGATCGAGCGTTGAGTGCCTGTGAAAGTGCCTCCGAAATACTTTGCGGATTGGTACTCGGCGCCGAATCTTGGTTGGGCGAATCGGCAAGCGCTCGCGCTTCTACGCGATCGGCATGAATTTCATTTAACCGGGCGGTGAGCTTTTCAGCTAATCCGCGCGAGTTCGTAAAGACGATTGTTGAGCGGTATTGCTCCACCAAATCAACAATGCGTTCTTCAACATGGGGCCAAATTGAGGCCTGGTACCCGTTAGTATCGGGGGTAGCGCTCGCCGCTTCTTCGGCGGGGGAAAGTTCTGCGGGGTCGAATTCTTCGATTTCGCTTTGCTCAATGACGAACGGCGTAACATCGCGCTTCACCGGTTGGGTATAGGTGCCAATCGCATCGGCGAGGGTGTAACCAGGGTCGGTGTCGTAGGCTGATTTTTTGTCGGATGGCAGTGTAGTGGGTGTGGACTGCGATGCTTCAGAGTTAGAATCTGACTCTGCTTCGCGTACCCCGCCCGGGGTGGGGAGCTCAATTCCCAGCGCTTCAGCCAGGGTGTTGCCGCGGGTGAGGTGATTTGCTATCTCTCCTGCACCGTCGGGGTCATCGGCACCTTCAAGTAGTGAATCGCCCATAACCACGCCGTCGTCATAATTTTTCACTCCGGTTTCAAAGGCGTTTTGACGAGCGCGGGCGCGGTCAGCGAGCTTGTCCACGTACGCCCCGCCTACTTTGGCGCCCACTCCCGCAACTGGCTCGCCCGATGGTTCGGTGCCGGTGCCAAAGTTATCACCCTCGCCGTAGGCGTTGGGGCCACCGAGTTTGGTCATATCGGGAACCGGTACCGAAACGGTGAGTTCCCATTTTTTCTCCGAGGGCGGTTGCACAATATCAACCGGTGCCACTCCGCCTAAGAATCGGGCCACGGTTTCTACCGGTTCCACGGTTGCCGAAAGCCCGATGCGCTGTACTGGCTTCTCAAGAATCTGATCGAGCCTCTCTAACGAAACAGCTAGATGCGCACCGCGCTTGGTGCCAGCCACCGCGTGTACTTCGTCAATAATCACGGTATGCACGTTCGCCAGAGTTGATCGTGCTTTGGAAGTGAGCATCAGATACAGCGATTCGGGGGTGGTGATCAAAATATCTGGTGGATTTGAAATGAGCTGACGGCGTTCCTGCGGTGGAGTATCACCCGAACGTACGCCCACCGTAATGTTAGGGACGTCCCCGCCCATTCGTTTGGCGGTTTGCGAGATGCCGATCAGGGGTGAGCGCAGGTTGCGCTCAACGTCCACGCCCAGCGCTTTAAGCGGGGAGATATACAAAACTTTGGTGCCCGATTTTTGTGCTGTGGCAGTATCTTGCACGTGAAGACAATCGAGCGCCCAGAGAAAAGCTGCCAGCGTTTTACCCGAACCGGTTGGTGCCACAATCAAAGCATGCTTGCCGGCAGAGATCGCGTGCCAGGCACCGTCCTGCGCCGCGGTCGGGGCTGCGAACGCGCCTAAGAACCACTCGCGGGTAGCTACCGAGAAGTGTTGAATCGAGTGATGCGCGGTGCCAGCAGAGGTCATTGCTCTATTATGCCAGCCAATAGTTGCCGTATGCGATGAATTTAGTAGCTTGCTGAGAGCAGATTCATAACTGCAGGAGTGACAAGTGGGAACAAATTCTCATAAGCTTTACCTGTAAAGCAAAAATTGAAAGGAATTAATTGTGACTGAATCTACCGCTCTCTCTGCTGAGGCTCTTGAGCAACTTTTCACGAAGCCCCGCACCGTCAATCACTTCACAGATCAAGAAGTTACCGACGCCGACCTCAAGAAAATTTATGAGCTCACCAAAATGGGACCCACCGCGTTCAACTCGCAGACTTTGCGCATTACCTTCTTGCGTTCGGAGCAGTCACGCGCCCGTGTGGTACCCCTTTTGACGGAGGGTAACAGGGAAAAGACCGAGAAGGCACCCGTTACTGCTATTTTGTCTTTTGACACCAACTGGTCCGATAAGTTTGAGCAGTTCAACCCTCGCGCAGCTGCTTTGGCGTCCATGTTCCAAGACAACGAGCAGATGCGTCACGGCGCTGGCGAAACCTCGGCAAAGATTGCCGCTGGTTACTTTATTCTGGCAACTCGTGCTGTAGGTCTTGCCGCTGGTCCCATGACCGGCGCTGATTTTGCAGGCATCAATCAGGAGTTCTTCCCCAACGACGATCGCCGCGCGTTCCTCGTGGTCAACCTGGGCTACGGCATTGAGCCAACGTATGATCGCAATCCCCGCTTCGCATTCGATGAGGCAGCAGAGATTATCTAATTTTTTACAGTAAAAGGTCCCCCCGTTGCTCTTAGAGCGACGGGGGACCTCTTTGATGAACTATAGGCGCGTTAGATTTAACCTACGTTAGCTCCCACTTGCCCCACGGAGAGCTGCGAAATGCTCGATGACGAGCACGCTTCGGCGGGGAAGTTCAAGATGAGTGACGAGGACGTACCGGGAATGCTCACGCGGTAACCTGCAGACTGGGTAGGCTGGCATGTTGCGCCGTAGAGACTCGCACGGGTTTCACGCAGAGTAGCATGTGCCGATTCTCCCGGCTGAATAACTTTAGGGGAACTGGTCCATTCTGCCGCCTGACGTGCTCCGGCACCGATTTGGTTGCCTTCGCCGTCCACATAATTAACCGAGGGGTAGCCGCTCAAAGAACAGGCAGAATCGCCGGTGTTAGTAAAAGTAAGGTTGAGATAACGGGAACCTGCTGCACCGCCGCCGGGAGCCACATCTGCTGAGAGATGTACCTGACCATAATCACAGGTTGCAGTTTGTGCAGGTTCTGCCACCGCAGGTCCACTGGGTACTCCGGTAGCTACTGGTGCAGAGCTGGCTACTGGGGCACTTGGTTGTTTCTCTTCGGTAGCAGGAACGGTAGTTACGGTACCCTGCGGTGGGTCGGTGGTTGCTGTCGCCGTAGGAGCTTCAGTCGTAGGCGCTTTCGAAGGGGTCGCACTAGCCGACGCCGTCGCAGATGCTTTAGGGGTCGAGGTGGATCTGGCGCTGGCTGAGGTGTTCGCGCTGGTGCTTGCTGAAGTGCTCGTCGCCGCAGGAGGTGCGCTCTGCGAATCTGAAGAACTACCACATCCTGCTAGGGCTAGCACGCTTGCGCACGCTAGAGTAAGCAAGGAAAATTTTGGGGTTGGTGAAATGCTCATGTTACATCCCGGGTTTGAGGGTCACGGTCGCGCCGTCCATGCCTTCGGCAAATTCGGTCTGGCATGAGAGGCGGGAGTATTCGCCGGCGACGTCGTCGACCATATCTAAGAGGTCTTCTTCGGCTTCGGTGCGCTCACCGGAAGCGGCAAAATGTTCGGGATCGATGAAGGCGTGGCAGGTGGCGCATGATGCGTTACCGCCGCAGGTTGCAAGGACAGGGAACTGGTTTGCCAGAAGAGCATCGAGCAGAGTCTGGTCTTCTTCCCAGGTTGCAGTGCGGGATTCGCCGTTTTCTTCGACTACGGTGATGTTGATGCTCATAGGTGTTCTCCTTCAAAAGTTTTCTTTTCTGCTTCTATTTTATAAGCAGACGGGGGTAAAGCCTTAAATTATGTCTCAGAATGGGGTGTATCACTTCAGAGTGCACCGTGTTAAACAAAAAACCCACTTCCGAAGAAGTGGGTTTTGATTGGTGCGCCCGAAGGGATTCGAACCCCCAACCTTCTGATCCGTAGTCAG
>JAUMUA010000070.1 GCA_030530925.1 Rothia sp. (in: high G+C Gram-positive bacteria)
TAGCTTTTGGCACCAGCTTGGCTGCTTCTGCTAACACTATGATTTCTCTGTTCAACTTGATTCCGGCATACCCACTGGACGGCGGACACACCGTGGAAGCACTGGTTACCGCAATTTCCGGACGCCGTTCCACCGGTATGAAAGTTGCAGCGTGGATTTCACTCATGCTCATTCCAGCCCTGATTGTATGGTGGTTTTTCCAAGCTTCGTGGCAAAGCACCGTTGGAATCATCATCTTAGTGATGGTTTGTTGGTATCTGTGGAGCACTTCATTTCCGCTGTTAAGTTCACCGGCGTTGCAAACGAAAAATAACGATCCACTCAAAGCACGTGAGTTAATGATTCCAGCGCAGCTTGTACCTGTAGATGCCACAGCGCAGGACTTTTTGATGCACGGAAATACGTCTGTACCCGTCATTTTGATGGACGGCAATACACCGACGGCGTGGGTTGAACCTGCCCTTTTGCAAACATTGGTTCACAATTCTTCTCAAAATGCTCCCCTCAGCCAGTTGAGCACTCCTCTGCCAGCGCAAACTATTCCGCAAAATGCTCTGCGGGTCGACGTCATGGAATACTTCAACGGTGGCGTGTTTGAACAACTGCCTCCAGCATTCCAAGGCGGTGAAATTCCCCTGGCGTACCCCGTAACAGAGGGCAACAACATTGTGGGGCTGGTGCTTCATCGTCAGATTTCGGAACGGTTATACGCAGAATCTGCGTACCTGAGAAGAAACTAAACGGCGTCATAAGACCTCATGACTGTTCAGGACTCAACTGTAATGTGAAACTCACTCAAGAGCCGCGCTCTCTCTAAACGCACCTTTTCTGCAAGAATAGAAACCAGACTAATTATTGGTATCTAGGAGAATGATTCACTGATGCAGCAGTACACACCCACCGGTAGCATCAATCGACGTGGGCCCTTTCGTATTGGTGAGCGAGTACAGCTCACTGATGAGCGCGGCAAAATTTCAACCATCACTTTAGCTGAGGGCGGCGCTTATCATTCGCATCGTGGATATTTCAAGCACGATCTTTTGATTGATGCTCCTGAAGGTACAGTCATCGAAAACTCTGAAGGCCTAAAAATTCAGGCTATGCGCCCGCTCTATCGAGACTTTGTGCTCTCCATGCCTCGCGGTGCGGCAGTGGTTTACCCCAAAGACGCCGGTCAAATCGTGACCATGGCTGATATCTTTCCTGGTGCTCGCGTTATTGAAGCCGGCGTTGGATCAGGTGCCCTTTCCATTGCGCTGTTGCGCGCTATTGGCGACTTTGGACACCTCCGCTCTTTCGAACGTCGTGAAGAATTCGCTGAAATCGCCCGCGGAAACGTAGAAACCATGTTTGGCGGGGCGCACCCCGCATGGGACATCACGCTCGGCGATCTTTCTGAGGTTCTTGGCGACGTCGAAGAACCCGGCAGCGTAGACCGCGCCGTCCTCGATATGTTAGCCCCTTGGGAATGCTTGGACGCGGTGGGCACGGCGCTGGCTCCTGGCGGCGTCATTATTTGCTACGTAGCAACAGTTACCCAGCTGTCCCGTACCGCCGAGGCACTGCGCGCAGATGGACGCTTTACTGAACCAGAATCACACGAATCAATGGTTCGTGGATGGCACGTTGAAGGACTCGCAGTTCGCCCGGATCACCGCATGGTTGCTCACACCGGCTTCTTGATTACCGCTCGTCGTCTAGCGGATGGCACCAATCGATTGGTTCCCAAGCGTCGTGCGTCAAAAACCGAGTTCTCTGAAGACGATATGAATGCATGGTCACCGGCAGCACTGGGCGAGCGCAACGTATCTGATCGCAAACTACGCCGTGCCGCCAAGGACGCCCAGCTTCTTGCAGAAAAGTCAGCGATTTCTACCGAATCAGCCCGCGAGTCTCAGGAATAAAGACGGCAGTGAGAGGCTACCCCACAGCAATTTTGATGAGAGGTGCGAGATGAGTGAAGAGAATAGTCAAAACGTTTCAAAACAGGATTATGAGCGAGTTCTGCGACAGTTACATGTGGCAAATGATAATCGCCGGAATCTTGATCGTCAGATGCGAGTGGCTGGTGAGCGCAACCAGAAACTTGCTTTGGCATTAGCTAAAACTAAGGCTGAAATTGAACGTTTGCGACTTACTCTTTCGCAAGAAGTCGCTCCACCTTTGAACTCTGCAACGGTGCTTGCGGTGCATACCGGCACCATGACCTACGATGATTTGGCTGAGGGACGCACTCCGGCGGAAATTGAAGAGTATGTTGATGTGATGCTCTCGGGTCGTCGGGTGCGTATTAGCTGTTCTCCATTGCTCAATATTGCTGAGTTGAAACCGGGTATGACGGTCTTGCTCAACGATCAAACCCAGGCTGTTATCAATCTGGGCTTCGAGTCGTGGGGCGAGGTGGTGAGCGTCCGCGAAATTCTTGATGAGCACCATGCGGTTATTGATTTGCCGAATCAGGCTAAAAGCGTGGTGCGGATTTCTGACGCGCTACCTGCGGGAGAGCTTTCGATGGGCGATACCGTAACGTACGATTCAAAAATCAATATGATCACGGGGCTAGTTCCTCATACCGATGCGCAAGAGTTGGTTCTAGAAGAAGTCCCAGATATTACCTACGCCAATATTGGCGGTTTGCAATCGCAGATTGGAAAAATTCAGGACGCCGTAGAGCTACCGTTCTTGCATCCAGAAGTTTTTCGCGAGTATCAGCTCACCCCGCCCAAAGGCATTTTGCTTTATGGCCCTCCCGGCAACGGCAAGACCTTGATTGCTAAGGCTGTGGCTAATTCGCTGGCGGCTCGAGTTGAGGCGCTGTATCCGGGTGAACGGAAGACCGGTTATTTTCTCAATATCAAAGGCCCTGAGCTCCTCGATAAATTTGTAGGTGAAACCGAGCGTCAAATCCGCGATATTTTCACCGCAGCTCGTGAAAAAGCTGAGGACGGTAACCCCGTTGTGGTGTTCTTTGATGAAATGGAGTCATTGTTTAGAACTCGCGGCAGTGGCCGTAGCTCTGATATTGAGACCACGATTGTTCCTCAGTTGCTCTCTGAAATTGACGGCGTGGAACGACTCGATAACGTGATCATTATTGGTGCTACCAACCGTGAAGACATGATTGATCCTGCGGTGCTGCGCCCCGGTCGTCTTGATCTGAAGATTCGTATTAACCGCCCCGATCAAGCGGGTGCAAAAGAAATTTTCAGCCTTTACCTGAACGGTACATTGCCGCTACACCAGAATTTAGTAGCGCAACATGGTGGCTCTGCTGATGCAGCAAATGCTGTGATTGAAGAGGTTGCCCGGGAGCTGTTCTCAACCTCTCCCACCAACCGCTACGTCAAGGTCTACCTTTCATCAGGAGAGGAGATTTGGTTATATCGCGGAGATTTCCTGTCGGGTGCTGTGATTCGAAATATCGTCGATTTAGCTAAGAAGCAGGCTATCCGTGCCCAGCTCGATACCGGCGAGCGCGGTTTGACTCTGGAGCACGTGCTTGAAGCCGTAAGGGCTGAATTTGAAGATCAGGTAGAGGTTCCGCAATATTCTGAGATTGAGGATGTGTTAGCAACGCGGCACATTCATTCTTCGATTGTTTCTGTGGTGCCGACGCGAGCGCAGACTACACAATTTGCTGCGGAGGATAATTAATGAGTGTTCAACGCATCATGGGGGCAGAAACCGAATATGGAGTGATTTCCCCAGACCGCCCGCAGGTAAATCCTACGGTGCTTTCAGCGCAAATTGTGAGCACTTATGACGCTCTCTTTCACCGAGAGCTTGAGTCTGCTGCCACTTCGCAGTGGGAGTATTCCTCAGAAGACCCTCTGCAAGACTCGCGTGGGTTTAAACAAGACCAGTCGCAGGCTCATTCTTCACAGCTGACGCACCAGGCAGATGTGCTTACGAGTGAGCAAATCGCCGCTGAGGCGTTGCGCGATTCTGGTCAATTTGCCGAACGCATCAATTGGGATGCGGTGACGATGAACTCGATTCTGCCCAATGGTGCGCGCCTGTATGTGGACCACGCGCATCCTGAGTATTCTTCACCCGAAGTTACCTCACCTTTTGACGCGGTGCTATGGGACGCCGCAGGGGATTATGTTGCTGCCCGAACGGTTGCACACATTGCAGAACACGCCGCAGAACTTGATATGCCGTTGGTGCATCTCTATAAGAACAACACGGATTCTAAAGGTCAGTCCTACGGTAGCCACGAGAACTATCAAATTTCGCGTGAGTGCCCGGTTGACGACGTCGTCAGGGGGCTTTTGCCCTTCTTTGCAACGCGTATCATTATGACGGGCGCCGGCCGGGTCGGCATTGGAACTAAGGGGGAGACTCCAGGGTTCCAGATATCGCAGCGAGCCGATTTTTTTGAGCGCGAAGTGGGGTTGGAAACCACGATTCGTCGTCCTCTCATCAATACGCGCGATGAGCCTCATGCGGATGCCACCAAGTATCGCCGGTTGCATGTGATCACCGGGGATGCCAACTTGGCGCACTACTCGAATTTGCTGAAGTTTGGGACTGCATCACTTGTTTTGAACTTGATTGAACAGGGTGCTGCACCGCACATAGTTTTATCTGATCCGGTGGAAGCTATGCATACGGTCAGCCACGACCTCACATTGAGCGCCAAGCTTGCCCTCCGCGATGGTCGATCGTTGACTGCGTTAGAAATTCAGCGGGAGTTTCTTGAAGCCAGCCAAGAGTTAGAAGCTGATGCTGACGAGCAAACCCAAGAAATTCTAGAGTTGTGGGAAGAGACCCTGGATCTTCTCGAGCACGATTTATTTGCGCTCTCTGATCGATTGGATTGGGTGGCTAAATACTTTTTGCTCCAACAGTATGTGGGGCAGGGAGTGGGCTGGGATAATCCTAAGCTTGCTGCCATTGATTTGCAGTATTCTGATGTGCGCAAAGAAAAGGGTCTGTACTATAAGTTAGTTCAGCTAGGAAAAATGCAAACTCTCTTTTCCGAAGCCCAGATTGAGGACGCTGCAAGGAACGCACCTGATACCACGCGAGCGTATTTGCGGGGCGAGGTTGTGAAGCGCTGGCCCGAAGAAATTATTAGCGTCAACTGGGACACCATCGTGTGCCGTAATCCGCTAGAAACCGATGTTTTGAGGTTTCATATGCCAGAGCCTGAAGAGTTTACTAAAAAGCAAGTCCAGGGAATATTGGCAGCTGAGCATGTTGAACATGCAGATGAATTGTTGCGCCAGCTACTTGCGGCATCGGAATCTTAAGAACAAATCTAGGAGTAATCATGGAACGTGAACAAATACAGTCACAGCAAAAAGCTACTCACCACGCAGAGCAAGCTGAAATTCAAATTCATCAGCAAAAGAGCGAAGTTGATCAGTCGGTACTCTCCGAAACCGATGATTTGCTGGCTGAAATCGATGGCTTGCTAGAAGAAAACGCAGAAGATTTTGTTAAAGGCTTTGTTCAAAAGGGCGGACAATAACCTAAGCCTCGAGAAAAGTTCGTTTGCCTTAGCCAAGAAAGATGAGTTGTGAAGAAGAGAATATTCGGTATTGAAACTGAGTTCGGTATTTCGTATGTGCCGAAGAACTTAGGCCCGTTGGGTCCTGAAGAAGCTGCTCGCATTCTCTTCAAGCCTGTAGTGGAATCGTGGCGATCAACCAATGTCTTTTTGCCTAATGGGTCGCGACTTTATTTAGATGTTGGTTCGCATCCTGAATATGCCACCGCAGAGTCTGCTACTTTGCGTGATTTAATTGCGCAGGATAAAGCAGGGGAGCTTCTCTTTGCTGATTTGATGAACCAAGCGCAGGACTATATTGAAGAAGACGGTAAAGAGGGCACGTTCTACCTCTTCAAGAACAATGTGGACTCTGCTGGTAATTCATTTGGTTCTCACGAGAACTACATGCTGGAGCGCAAAGTCGAATTTTCAAAATTGGTCAAATCGCTCATTCCTTTTTTGATTACCCGTCAGATTTTGGTGGGTGCCGGTAAAACTCATCCTCAAGGTCCTGCGGCATGGGGCGGTCAACACCGGGAAACTTCAAACGAGCCCAGCTATTCGTTTTCCCAGCGTGCAGACTACATTTGGGAGGGCGCATCAACTGCAACAACGCGGTCGCGGCCGCTCATTAACACCCGCGATGAACCTCATGCGGATGCAACGCTGTATCGACGTCTGCACGTGATTAATGGCGATTCTAATATGTCTGAAACCACCACTTTGCTCAAAATTGGTTCAACTGACATCATTTTGCGTATGCTCGAAGATCATTTTCCGGTGGAAAATTTTGAGATCAAGGACGCCGCCTCGGCACTTCGCATTATTTCTCACGACCTCACGGGTACGGCTTCATTTGAGCTAGCTGATGGTTCACACCAAAATGCTCTCTCGATGCAACGGGCTTACCTCAAAGCTGCTCAAAAATACCTGGAAAGCGCTGGTGAGCATCACTCTGATGTCCCTTACATTCTTGATTTATGGGAAAGAACACTTGACGCGATCGAAGCGCAAGATTACTCAGCTATTGATACGGAGATCGATTGGGCCATCAAGAAGAAGTTGCTTGATGTTTACCTGGATCGAGGCGTTAACAACTACGCCGATGCACGCATCCAGCAACTAGATTTGGCATACCACAGCATTGATCCCGATCGCGGAGTGTTCAACATTTTGCAACGATCTGGAAAAGCAAAACGCCTCGTCAGCCCCCAAATTGTAGAACGGGCAACTCTTGAGCCCCCTGCAACCCGTGCTCATATTCGCGGCTCTTTTATAAATGCTGCGCATGCCGCGGGGGAGCCGTTTACGGTGGATTGGGTTCATCTCAGACTTAATAACAAACCTCAGCTCAACGCGGTGTGCAAGGATCCTTTTGCCACTGAAAATGCAGAAGTGGATTCTCTCATTGCATCATTGACAGCTACACCCAAAACCAGTTGGGCTCCTCCCTTTATCTAAAACCATGTGCTGAAGCTTCATTTCGGTTAGCATTACAAAGAATGTCTTATTCGAACAAGACGCAGAAAGAAGTTCATTCGTGAAAAAGAAACTCATCGCAACTGCTACAGGAGCAGTTTTGACTCTTGCATTGGCAGCATGCTCACACGGCGGCTCCAACCTTGATGACGTGCAGTACAACATGAATCAAGCTACTGCGGAGCCCTCGGTTTCCTTCGCGACTCCTTTTGCCGCGAAAGACACCTCAACCCATGTGATTGAGCAAGGCAATGGGGACGATATCAAAGAGGGAGATAACCTCTTGATTGAGGCTACCGTTTTCAAGGGCGATGATGGGTCAAAGGTGGGTTCTACCTATACTCAGGCTCCGATTCTGATTCCGGTGGGGCAGACCCTCAAAGATAGTGCTCCTGAACTCTACGATGTGTTAACTACTTCTAAAGTGGGAGCATCTTTCTCCTATAGCACAAACATGGTAGCTGGCGGAGACGCAAGCTCTAACGCATCGTCGTCACCTTCACCGGTTGCTGATGGAACCGCCACCAACGTTGAGGTGTACACCGTCAAATCCAAGCTCCCCACCGAAGCCTCGGGTAAACAGACTCCTCAAGAAGATATTAATCCTGCCCTCAAATCATTCACCATTGGTAAAGATGGCAAAGCAGATTTGAAGTTGGCAGACGATCGGGGAGAGAATCCAACCAAGCTCGTCTCTCAAGACCTGATTACTGGAGATGGCGAGAAGGTTAAAAAGACCGACACTGTTTATGTGAAATACCAGGGTGTTCGTTGGGAAGACGGCAAAGCCTTTGATGGAAACTACGGTTCTGATCCAGCTACCTTCAACTTGCAGGGAGTTCTTCAGGGTTGGACAGATGGTCTTGCGGGTAAAACTGTAGGTTCACGTGTTTTGCTGATTGTGCCCGAAGACCAGGCCTATGGTAAGGACGCTCAAAATGGTGCGCCTTCCGGTCCATTGGTATTCGTCGTAGATATTTTGGGGGCCGCTGATAACCCTGAGGCTGCCGCTGCGGCAACTGCTACACCTACGGCATCGGCATCTTCCACTTCCTCGGCTACAGCCTCAGCAAGTGCAACTGCCAGTGCTAGCGAAACCAAGAAATAAGTAAAGCTAAGGAGAACATCATGTCATTTGGAGAACGTAAACTAGATCGCACCAAACCAGAAATTGATTTCCCCGAAGGCGGGGTGCCTGAAGAACTGAAAATCATTGATGAAATCGAAGGATCTGGTGCCGTCGTTGAAGCCGGAAACACCATTAGTTGCCACTACGTTGGTGTTGCTTTTTCCACGGGTGAAGAATTCGATGCGTCTTGGAACCGCGGCGAACCGTTGTCATTCCGTGTAGGAATCGGACAGGTTATTCGTGGCTGGGACCAGGGGCTGTTGGGAATGAAAGTAGGCGGCCGACGTCGTCTAGAAATTCCTTCTGAACTCGCTTATGGCGAGCGCGGTGCTGGTGCCGCGATTGCACCTAATGAGTCACTTATTTTTGTTGTTGATCTTCTGGACGTCCGTAAATAAGCAACGAAATAACTCTTCGCGATAGCCCCTGAGATATCTCAGGGGCTATTTTAATGAGTATGAGTAAACAAGCAGTGGAGCGAATTCTTCAGGTCGTCAATGTTCTCTCACAGACCTCCCGCGGTATGAGCAGAGATGATCTGCGTTGGCAAGTGCCTGCGTATCGTACTGCTGCGTCTGATTCATCTTTTGAACGCATGTTTGAAAGAGATAAAGCTACCCTGAGGCATGTTGGTCTTCTGCAGAAGAATTCGGTAGAGGATGAACGGGGTGTATTTTTGTATCGTCTCAATACAAGCGCCAAGGGGTCAACCTTTCAAAATGGGTCAATAGCCGAGTCGGCTGCGTTGACCTTAGCTTGGTCAGCGCAGATATTCGCCGAAGGACGATTACAGAGAATTGCCCTTACTGCTATTTCCAAATTGGGTTGGTCGG
>JAUMUA010000071.1:0-3735 GCA_030530925.1 Rothia sp. (in: high G+C Gram-positive bacteria)
TCAAGCTCCCCGGCTTCATTCACCACACCAGAGCCTGAGTAACACCCGTTACGGTCGTACCAGTTCTGTGGGGCTATCGCTGTCTTGTCATCTTTCCAATGAGTTAGGTCAGCGCTGACGGCGTGGCGCCAAAAGACCGCTCGGTAAGGGTGAACTGGCGAATACTGATAAAAGGCGTGAAAAAGACCATTGTGGTACACCAACCCATTGGGATCATTGAGACGGCCCACCGGCGGGGCTAAATGCAGAGCAGGATAATCTGAATCAGAGCGTACCAGCGAAGAGTAATCAGCTACCGCTGTTTTTGCCTGCATGAGGAGAGTTTCCATGCTGAATGGCTGGGGTGAGTTATTCATCAAGAGTTCTATGCCCTGAAAGCTTGTGTAAAAGGTTATCCGATTATTAAAGGCCACAGGGCGGCACCGTTTTCACGGTACCGCCCTGTGGTACAAAGACTATCGATAAGAATCGAATTACTTAAGGGTAATGGTTGCGCCAGCGCCCTCGAGCTGTTCCTTAGCCTTTTCAGCATCTTCCTTGGAAGCGCCTTCGAGGATAGCCTTAGGAGCTGAATCAACAAGATCCTTAGCTTCCTTGAGGCCGAGTGAGGTAAGTGCGCGAACTTCCTTAATCACTGCGATCTTCTTGTCGCCAGCTGATTCGAGAACTACGTCGAATTCGTCCTTTTCTTCAGCTGCTGCAGCTTCGCCGCCAGCTGCGCCTGCTACTGCAACAGGAGCTGCTGCGGTAACGTCGAATTCTTCTTCGAATGCCTTGACGAATTCTGAAACCTCAACGAGTGAAAGTTCCTTGAATGCTTCAATGAGTTCTTCGATGGAAAGCTTAGCCATGTGTTTGGCTCCTTCTTGATCAGGTGTAGGGCTTGATCCTACATATGAAATCTATGGGGTTTTGCCCGCTACTGCGAGCTAACTGAAAAACAGTAGGTAGAGATTCCAAAAGTGGAATTACTCTGCTGCTTCTTCCGAAGCTGCCTCTTCTGCAGGTGCTTCTGCAGGGTTGCCTTCTGATTCTTCGAGCTTGATACGCAGAGCATCGACGGTGCGTGCAATCTTTGCGAGTGCACCCTTTGCACCACCTGCAACCTTGGAAAGCAGAACCTCGCGTGATTCGAGGTTTGCAAACTTGTTGATTCCAGCTTCGTCAAGAGTTTCGCCTTCATAGAAGCCACTCTTGATTACTAGCTGGGGGTTTTCCTTGGCGAAGTCACGCAGTGCCTTTGCAGCGTCAATCATTTCACCGTTGATGAATGCAATTGCGCTAGGACCTGCAAGCTGATTCTCGAATGCATCGATGCCAGCTTCCTTAGCTGCGATACCAGCTAGGGTGTTCTTCACCACGGCATATTCAGTCTCTGCACCGAGTGCGCGGCGAAGCTCTTTGAGCTTTGCTACTGAGAGACCACGATACTCAGTGAGGATGACTGCGTTTGAAGCTGAAAAACGTTCTTTCAGTTCGGAAACAGCAGCGATCTTTTCCTGTGTCGCCATGGCATTCCTTCCGATTCTTGTTCACCGGTCTGTTCAGGCAAAAAAATAACCTCGGCGCGTAAGCGACGAGGTCTACACCCAACTATCTTTCAATAGTCTCACTGTGTTTTCTTCTTCACCTACGCGGGCGGTTCATTACCTGAACTCTTATCATCGGCGCACTTTCGCACACAGAGATAGACCAGCGGTCTTTGGTTACTTCATCTAATCATGGTTAAGGGGCTTTCTGCAAGCTCTAATCCTCTTTAAGCGCTATTAATCACGATTATTAAAGGGTTCGCTTCATTCATTTGGAAAAATTCGGCAATCTTCTGGACGCACTCCCAGCAATACCGCTTGCCCCGCTCGCTCCGCGCGTCCGAAAAAAATGACCTGTGTAGCTGCCGGCATCAGCGCGTTCTGCCCGTTGTGGCAGCGCCAGCGCGCTTCTTGAGTTAGTGACACCGTAAGGAGTTTACCGATGGATGTTTCTTCTATCGCAGTAATGACGCCTACAGCCCGATTAGTTAAATCAGCATCAGCTTCAATAGTGGAGGCTCGAACACTAATCTTCTGAGACTCTCCATCTTGGTTCTGCACCGACAGCACATTCACATAGGGTTGCCCCACAAATTGCGCCACCGCCAGGCTCACAGGGTTTCTTAGGATGTTTTCGGGAGTATCCACCTGCACTAATTGTCCCTCCACCATCACAGCAACCCGTTGCCCTAGCTGTAGCGCTTCTTGTAAATGGTGAGTGATAAACAGAGCGGTGAAATTCAATTGTTGGTGTAGGTTTTTCAAGTCAGCTCGAATGGAGGCGCTTAGCGATTCGTCAACGCTTGAGAGAGGTTCATCAAAGAGCACGAGGACCGGCTTGCGCACCAAAGCACGTGCTATTCCCACGCGTTGTTGTTGACCGCCAGAGAGCTCATGCGGCATTCGCTCTTCAACGCCGGCAAGACCTAAAGTGCGAATCAATAAATCATAATGTGCCTGATCCAAGGGTTGGTGATGTTTTTTCAACGAAGACCCAAAACGAATGTTCTGTTTTATGGTGAGGTGCGGGTATAACACCGGTTTTTGAAACACGTACCCCACTTCCCCAGCGACGAGTGGGGCGCCGTCAAAGGTTATACTTCCAGCACTTGCCACATCTAACCCCGCAATGATTCGAAGTAACGTGGTTTTTCCCGTACCGGAGGCACCAATAACCGCCAAAAACTCTCCGCGGTTCACCTGCACATTCACAGTACGTAAAACTTCTACCTCACCCCGCCGTCCGGACTTGAATGCTTTTGACACCCCACGTAGCACTAGTCCCGTTGAATTATCAGAAATCATATCTTTTGTTTCTCCTGCTAAAACTAGTGGAGGCTTTTTACTTTTCTCGCGAGCAGAGGAATCAGAAACCCAACCTCTTGAGGAATATCCCTTCCCTCTAGGGGGGCATCTAGCCCTCGATACTGCCACGGTGCCCAAAATCGCCCAGCGCCTTGAGCAATAACTATCAATTCTCCCGAATTACTACCCCAGATTTGAACCAGAACCCCTGCGTAACTATATTCCTCGTCATCACGATGTAGATACTCTTTTGCTACGGCAAATACCGAATCCTGTTTCGCACCTGAAGAAGAATTGGAACCCACCAGACAATACGGCAGACTCAATCGCGCAACAGAGATCAGGTCCATACGCTTCCCAAGTTGCTCATAAAGATCAATAATTTGGACATCACTTTGCAAGTGCTTAGATTGTTTTTCTTGAAGCCTTGCTATCTGAGCTAGGTGGGAGCTAACTCCCTCTGCAATTCGAATTAGTAACGCGGTAAGCGGCTGAATATTATCTTGGTGATGCCACTGCACCGAACCTGAACCTTGAGAACCCACGGTGCCCTTGCACAGCAAAGCATCTTCGCCCACACGCTCTGCGATTCCCCAAACCTCACTGCCGCCCCCTGTATAGGAACGATCTGAGAACAAAAACTGAACATCGAATTTTTTTACTTCATCCTGCACAGGCATAACTAGTAGCGCAACCTTTTCGGGATGCCGCTGCTCTATCAGTTTTCCGATAAACACGGCATCATTGGTGGGATTTCGCACGGCAATCATACCAAACAAAAGATGCCCGTATCCTACTTCAACTGGACCAGACGGTAGTTCGACTAGCTCACATGCACTCCTCATGCTCAGAATATAAACCCAGCCCGCTACCAGCAGTTAAAAACAAAGAGAGCCAATCG
>JAUMUA010000071.1:3745-8111 GCA_030530925.1 Rothia sp. (in: high G+C Gram-positive bacteria)
GCGAGTGGCTCTCTCAATAAGTTTTACTCAGCTATCTGAGAAAAATTAGGCTGCAACCTCTGAAGGATCCACGGGAACGCCGGGACCGAAGGTGGTAGCAACGGTTACCTTGGAGATGTAACGCCCCTTAGCCGATGAAGGCTTAAGGCGGTTGATTTCTTCCAAAGCTGCTTCGAAGTTCTGCTGAAGCTGTTCAGCAGAGAAGGAAGCCTTACCGATGATGAAGTGAAGGTTAGAGTTACGATCAACGCGGAAATCGATCTTACCGCCCTTGATGTCACCAACAGCCTTTGCAACATCCATGGTTACAGTGCCGGTCTTGGGGTTAGGCATGAGGTTACGAGGACCAAGAATCTTACCCAAACGGCCAACTTTACCCATCATGTCAGGGGTAGCTACTGCTGCGTCGAAATCAGTCCAACCGCCAGCAATCTTTGCAATCAAGTCGTCTGAACCAACGAAGTCTGCGCCAGCTGCTTCTGCTGCTGCTGCTTTATCGCCAGCAGCGATAACTACAACGCGTGCAGTCTTACCGGTGCCGTTAGGAAGATTGACGGTACCGCGTACCATCTGGTCTGCCTTACGGGGGTCAACGGAAAGACGCATTGCAACCTCAACGGTTGCATCGGTCTTGGATGATGAGGTTTCTTTTGCGAGCTCAATAGCCTCTGAAGGGGTGTAGAACTTATCCTCTTCAATCTTGGCTACAGCTGCCTGATACGCTTTGCTGCGCTTTGCCATCTGCTTATCTCCTTATGCAGTTGTGGTCTCAATGAGCCGCGCTCGGCTCTGCCACGTGCCCAAACGGGCTAATTACGTTCAAATTTCCCCACAAAGTGAGGGTGAGCGAAAAGGTTACTTAACCTCAATGCCCATGGAGCGTGCGGTACCTGCAATGATCTTCGCTGCTGCGTCGATGTCATTTGCGTTAAGGTCCTGCATTTTGGTTTCTGCGATTTCGCGAACCTGTGCCTCGGTGATTGAACCCACCTTGTTGGTGTGAGGAACACCGGAACCCTTAGCAACGCCAGCAGCCTTCTTGATGAGACCTGAAGCGGGAGGGGTCTTGGT
Organism: Rothia sp. (in: high G+C Gram-positive bacteria); assembly: GCA_030530925.1. Classification (GTDB taxonomy): domain Bacteria; phylum Actinomycetota; class Actinomycetes; order Actinomycetales; family Micrococcaceae; genus Rothia. Next base: position 4,817 of record JAUMUA010000071.1, read on the forward strand.
TACGAAGGTGAATGAACGGTCTTCGTAAACGGTGATTTCAACGGGAACGATGTTTCCGCGCATGGATTCAGTTGCAGCGTTGTAAGCCTTGCAGAATTCCATGATGTTGACGCCGTGCTGACCGAGCGCGGGACCAACGGGAGGAGCCGGGTTGGCGGCACCAGCCTGAATCTGCAGCTTAATGAGGCCTGCGACCTTCTTCTTTGGAGCCAATTTAAGGTCCTTTTCTGAGCTGATGGACCGACGCACAGGAGCGTACGACGGCGATTGGTAACCGTGGCGCGGTTACCGGATATATGTCAACAAAAGCGTAGTGACACACATGCAAAGTTCTATCTTAGTGCTTTTGAGATATTAATGCCATGTGAGTTTAACAATGCGTTCTATCACATAGTGTTCAATCCCTGTAACGCGCCCCGATTCCGAATCGGCTCGTGCATTCAACCCAAACACAAAGCCCCACTACCAACTGGTAGTGGGGCTTTGGAAAACTTTTAGCTTTAGACCTTTGCAACCTGGCTGAACTGCAAGGTCACAGGAGTCTCACGCTCGAAGACCGAGATAAGAACAACCATCGACTGCGATTCAGGCTTGATTTCAGAGATCGTAGCAGGCATGCCCTCGAAAGGACCATCCTTGACGGTAACAGCTTCGCCCACTTCGTAACCGGTCTCGATAACAGGTGCCACTGGAGTTGCTTCACCAGCTTCCACCTGCTCAGCTTCAAAGACGGGTGCAAGCATGTCAACAACCTCATTGAGACGCAGGGGTACGGGGTTGTAAGCGTCCTGACCTACGAAGCCGGTCACACCGGGGGTGTGGCGTACAACGCCCCATGACTCGTCGGTGAGGTTCATGCGAACCAGAACATAACCGGGAATACGAACGCGGCGAACCAATTTCTTGGTGGTGTTCTTGTACTCCACCACTTCTTCCATGGGCACCTGAATTTCGAAGATGTCTTCTTCGGCGTTCAAGGTTTGCGCACGGGATTCAAGGTTGGTCTTGACGCGATTCTCGTAACCGGCGTAAGTGTGAATCACAAACCATTCGCCTTCTTGACGGCGCAGTTTGGATTTAAATTCTTCAAGAGGGTCTACGGCAGGCTGCTCTTCAGAGGTAGATTCTTCGTCCTCATCAGATGCTAAGTCGTCAGAGGTGCCCTCAGTTGCCTCAGGTTCGGCTACTGCCGCATCAGCTAAAGAGGCGTTCTCTTGCTGTGCATCATCAGCGTTTGCCTGCTCAGAAGTTTCTTGAACTTCTTCTACTTCGTGTGCAAGTTCCTGCTCGGACACGTGATTCCTACTTTCGATTTTTTGTGGGCTTTTGCTCTCACAAAGTATGCCCTACTCCGTGGAAAAAGTCTTTACTTAACGGTTCCGTTACCAAAAACCCAGAAAGCACCTTGACCGAATAGATAATCCAAGCCAAAGATCAACAGCATCATAAAGAGAACAAAAAACAGCACGATTACGACGTAATTGAAGAGTTCTCGACCTGTTGGTGTAGTAACTTTTTTGAGTTCCGCGATAACTTCTCGCAGGAATTGGAAGATGCGACCAAAGAAACCACGACGTTTTTCTTCGCCGTCGATGCGCTTTGATGCGGCGGTTCCGGATGCGGCAGATTCAGCCATTTCGGCCCGCCCCTTTCATAGTATTTCCAATAAATTCTCTTCTAGTTATAAGAGAAATATAGTGAATTTTTCTGGAGGCTTTTGCAGGGCGGACAGGACTCGAACCTGCAACCTGCGGTTTTGGAGACCGCTGCTCTACCAATTGAGCCACCACCCTTTGAACAATAAATGTTCGGGGTGTGAACCTAAGTTCACCGTTGCTTTACGCTTTTGGGCGTAAACCAGTGCTGTTCGGTTGCGAACAACAGGAATAACTTTAGGTGAAAATTTTTAGTTTGGCAATTCAGGAGGTGTCTGCGGGGAGCGCGTGCCCTCAAAGCTAGCTTTAAGCGCCGAGCGCTTTTTGCCAATACATGCACGAATTTCTAACATTCTGCACCAAGAGAGGAGATTCAGCTCAACCTATGCCTACGATAGTTTGAGTACAAATTTATGCGCACCTTCTCTTGGTGCAGGAAGCGAGTATGCAACATGTCATCCGCACGTATTTCACCTCGAATTGCCGCGATTGCCCCTTCGGCAACCCTGGCGGTAGATGCAAAGGCAAAAGCGCTCAAAGCAGAAGGACGCCCGGTCATTGGCTTTGGTGCCGGTGAACCCGACTTCCCCACTCCCGATTATATTGTTGAAGCCGCCGCCGAGGCTCTGAAAGATCCAGCGAACTTTCGTTACAGCCCAGCTGCCGGTCTACCTGCCCTCAAAAAAGCAATTGCAGAGAAAACTTTGCGCGATTCCGGAATCACCATTGATCCCTCGCAAGTGATTGTAACTAACGGTGGTAAGCAAGCTGTTTACGAAGCATTTGCAACTGTACTCGGCGAGGGTGATGACGTCCTTCTCCCTGCCCCTTACTGGACCACCTACCCCGAGGCTATTCGCCTAGCAGGTGCCAACCCTATTGAGGTTTTTGCAGGTTCCGACCTTGAATATAAGGTCACTCCCGAGATGCTCGAAGAGGCATACACTCCTAACACTAAGGCTCTTATTTTTGTCTCCCCTTCTAACCCTACCGGTGCGGTGTACACCCCTGAGGAGACTAAAGCTATTGGCGAGTGGGCACTCAGCAAGAACATTTTTGTGCTTTCTGATGAAATCTATGAGCACCTCACTTACGATGGCATGCCCTTCACCTCGATTTTGAAGGCAGTTCCCGAATTGGCAGAGCAAGCCATCATTCTCAACGGGGTCGCAAAAACTTATGCCATGACCGGATGGCGCGTGGGCTGGATGTATGGCCCCGCCGACGTTATCAAGGCAGCAACTAATTTGCAGTCACACCTCTCTTCCAATGTCAATAACATTGCACAGCAGGCTGCACTCACGGCAGTTTCAGGTTCGTTGGATGCGGTAAACGAAATGCACACCGCGTTTGACCGCCGTCGCAAAGCCATTGTGGAGGGCCTGAACAGCATTGACGGAATCGTATGCCCCACTCCCAAGGGCGCGTTCTACGTGTACGCCGATGTTCAGGGATTGCTTGGCAAGACTATCGCAGGCAAAATTCCGCAGACTTCTGCCGAATTAGCCGAGATCATTCTTGAAAAAGCTGAGGTTGCAGTAGTTCCCGGCGAGGCGTTTGGACCTTCGGGCTATTTGCGCCTGTCCTATGCACTAGGCGACGACGACCTCGCTGAAGGTATTGCGCGCATGCAGAAACTT
>JAUMUA010000071.1:8121-8885 GCA_030530925.1 Rothia sp. (in: high G+C Gram-positive bacteria)
ATCTGGAGCAGAGCTCAGCGTATGCGCCAGAGCTCAACAAACCTTTTTAGGACTTTAAACGCCCGAATAAGCTACAGCGAAGCGCCGGTGTGGAACTCGAATTAGATTCCGCAACGGCGCTTTTTGCCTCATAAAAATCCAAGCCACTTTCTCCCACAACTTCCCACACAACACCAAATTGACTACAATGAAAACAAAGAGATTTTCCGGCTAAATACGTGCATATTGCTCTCAAAACGCAATATGAAAAACACACAAACACAACATGAGCAGGAAATGACACAACATAAAAATCACCCGATTTTTAGACAAGCTAGGAGATTTCAAGCCATGAAGATTGGTCTACTCACCTCAGGTGGCGACTGCCCGGGCCTCAATGCTGTGATTCGCGGTGCAGTTCTCAACGGCATCAAAACTTATGGTCACGAATTTGTGGGCTTCCGCGATGGCTGGCGCGGCGTCGTAGAAGGCGACTACATGGATCTTCCCCGCACCAAAGTTCGCGGACTAGCTCGTCAAGGTGGCACCATTTTGGGCACCTCCCGCACCAACCCTTTCGATGGTCCTCACGGTGGCCCCGAAAACATCGAAATCATGATGGAACGTAACGAAATCGATGCCATTGTTGCTATTGGTGGTGAAGGCACTCTTGCCGGTGCAAAGCGCCTAGCAGATGCCGGTCTTCCCGTGGTTGGTGTTCCTAAAACCATTGATAACGATCTCCAGGCAACTGATTACACCTTTGGATTTGACACCGCAGTTTC
>JAUMUA010000072.1 GCA_030530925.1 Rothia sp. (in: high G+C Gram-positive bacteria)
GCCAATTTTTATTGTCAATATAACTGATAAGTTAAACTGATTATTTTTGGTTGACGCTGTTGGAAAAATTTTTCAAAAGTAAGTGCTAAAACCTACTTTTTCGAACAATAAAGAAAAAGCCTTGACAACAGCAGGAGGCAAAAATGGGTCACATCTTTGCACGAGCTATTAGTCAAGGCCTCAGAACGGCTAAGAAAAAAATTACCAGCCGCGTTCTTCCCAGTCACTGAGATTTCCACGGTCGGCACCGAGCGTCGTCGCTTTACCATGGCCAGGCAGAACGACGGTGGAATCATCAAAGCGATCAAAAATCTTGGTCTTCACATCGTGGAGCAAGTTCTTGAAGTCTTCGGGGGAGTTGGTTTTCCCGACGCCGCCAGGAAAGAGCGAATCACCGCTAAAGATAACGGTGGGGTAGGCATCGTCGTCATCGTCGAGGACAAAGGCAATGGAACCCGGTGTGTGTCCTGTGAGGTGGATGCACTGAAGCGTCCAAGCATCATAGTTGAGCTTTTCACCATCTACTAAGGTGTGCTGAATTGCTACGCCCTCTTGTTGTGTAATTTCTGCCGCGTCCTGCTCACCAGCTAAAGGAGTAGCAGAAAAATGTGAAACCACCTGGGGGAGCGCGCGAATGTGGTCCCAGTGTCCGTGGGTTGTCAGCACCTCAGACAGCGGAGCAGATTTTTGCGAAACGTCTTCTTGGGCGGCAGCCACTACAAACTCGTGAATACGCTCAAAATTATCTGCCGCGTCAATCAACACCTGCTGCCCGGTTTGCTTAGATGTCAACAAGTACACGTTATTATCCATTTCGGAAACAGAGATGAATCGAACCGTGTACTGAGGGTGATCAACAATTAACTGACCTGCTGGAGTATTCATACCATTCAGCATAAAAGTACCCTTCACCTCGCACAAGACTTCACCCTGAGCACAACACCAATAAATACCAAAACTACGCCAAACCTCATAGAATATATATTCGAAGCACAGATATCCCACGCTAAGGACACCGATGAGCACCACCCCAACCACCACCGGACCACAAGACCTCACCCATATTCGAGTCCAAGGCGCCCGCGAAAACAACCTCAAAAATGTTGACTTGACGATTCCCCGAAATGCCATGGTGGTCTTCACCGGACTATCTGGTTCAGGTAAATCTTCGCTCGCTTTCGACACTATCTTCGCAGAAGGTCAGCGCCGCTACGTCGAATCCCTCTCTTCCTATGCGCGCATGTTCTTGGGGCAAGTGGACAAGCCAGACGTTGATTTCATTGAGGGGCTTTCCCCGGCAGTCTCTATCGATCAAAAATCAACATCTAAAAACCCACGCTCGACCGTGGGAACTATCACCGAAATTTACGACTACATGCGTTTGCTATGGGCGCGCATCGGGCACCCTCACTGTCCTATCTGTGGTGAGGAAATCTCCCAGCAATCACCCCAGCAAATTGTCGATCAGCTCATGGATCTGCCCGAACGCACCCGCTTGCAGGTGCTTGCGCCCGTCGTGCAATCCCGTAAGGGTGAGTTTGTGGATCTCTTCAAAGATCTCACTACCCAAGGTTTCTCCCGTGCCCGCGTGGATGGCGATCAGGTTCAACTTTCTGACCCTCCCAAACTTGCTAAACAATACAAGCACACCATTGAAGTTGTAGTTGACCGTTTGGTGATTAAAGAATCTATTCATCAGCGCCTCACCGATTCGATAGAAACCGCTTTGCGACTAGCAGAGGGGCGCGTTTTGATTGACTTTGTTGATGAAGCTGAGGAATCAAAGGAACGCACCCGCTCCTTTAGCGAAAATCTTGCGTGCCCTAATAATCACCCGCTACAAATTGATGAAATCGAACCTCGCGCGTTCTCGTTCAACTCACCCTTCGGCGCATGTTCAGAGTGCGACGGAATCGGGTTCAAGTTGCAGGTGGACGAATCGCTGGTTATTCCTAACGACGATCTCACACTTGCCGAAGGTGCTATTGCACCGTGGTCGCAGGGTAAAGCAACCACAGAATACTGGTTGCGTCTGCTCTCTGGCTTGGGTGATGAAGTTGGTTTTGATATTAACACTCCGTGGAAAAACCTAAGTGCCAAGGCTAAAAAGGCAATTCTGAGCGGTAAAGACTTTAAAGTAACGGTCGCTTATAAGAACCGTTTTGGCCGCGAACGACGATACACCTCAGGCTTTGAAGGTGTTTATGCGTACATTAAGCGCAAGCATGAAGAGACTGAGTCGAGCTGGTCTAAAGACCGCTATGAGCAGTACATGCGTAACGTGCCCTGTGCTACTTGTGGTGGGGCGCGTTTGAACCCCACGATTCTTGCAGTCAAGGTAGCCGGTGCGTCTATCGCTGAAGTCACCGATATGCCCATGCGTGATTCCCTGCATTTCATGCGAAAACTCGAACTTTCCCCACGTGAGGCGCACATTGCTGAAGCTGTGTTACGCGAGATTGACGCGCGTCTGCAATTCTTATTGGACGTCGGGCTGGATTACTTGACCCTGTCCCGACCTGCGGCAACGCTTTCAGGCGGTGAAGCGCAGCGTATTCGCCTGGCAACGCAAATTGGTTCAGGGCTCGTAGGTGTTCTCTATGTACTCGATGAACCTTCTATAGGTTTACATCAGCGTGATAACCGCCGTCTTATCGAGACCCTCACCAAACTTCGCGACATGGGCAATACCCTCATTGTGGTGGAACACGATGAAGACACCATGAAAGAAGCTGACTGGATCGTGGACGTTGGCCCCCGCGCCGGCGAACACGGTGGCAAAATCGTGCACTCCGGTACCTATAAGGAACTGCTGACGAATAAGAAGTCCATTACCGGTGCATATGTTAGCGGTCGCGAGAAAATCGAGGTGCCGGCAAAGCGTCGCCCGATCGATAAGAAGCGCATGGTGAAGGTTGTTGGCGCGTACGAAAATAATCTCAAGAACGTTGACGTAAACTTCCCGCTGGGTGTTCTTACCGTAGTGACCGGTGTATCTGGTTCAGGTAAGTCCACCTTGGTCAACGAAATCTTTTATACCGCGCTGGCAAATAAACTCAACGGTGCAAAACAGGTCCCTGGCCGTCATAAGACTATCCAGGGGTTGGATCAGCTCGACAAAATTATTCACGTGGATCAGTCACCTATTGGTCGCACCCCGCGTTCTAACCCGGCTACTTACACCGGTGTCTTCGACCATATTCGCAAGCTCTTCGCCGAAACCAACGAAGCAAAAATGCGTGGCTATCAGCCCGGTCGTTTTAGCTTTAACGTCAAGGGCGGTCGCTGTGAAGCGTGTGCTGGTGACGGCACGTTGAAGATTGAAATGAACTTCTTGCCAGATGTGTACGTGCCCTGTGAAGTGTGCCACGGTAAGCGTTACAACCGGGAAACACTTGAGGTCCTCTATAAGGGCAAATCAATTGCTGATGTTCTCGAAATGCCGGTAGAAGAAGCTGCAGAATTTTTTGCCGCGTTTTCACCGATCGCCCGTCATTTGAACACTTTGGTTGATGTGGGTTTGGGTTATATCCGTTTGGGCCAACCCGGCACTACACTCTCTGGCGGTGAGGCGCAGCGAGTGAAACTTGCCTCTGAGTTGCAAAAACGCTCTAATGGTCGTTCTATTTACGTGCTTGACGAACCTACGACCGGTCTGCACTTTGAAGACATTCGTAAGTTACTGCGTGTTTTGCAGTCTTTGGTTGATAAGGGCAATACGGTGATTACCATCGAGCACAACCTGGACGTTATTAAGAGTGCAGACTGGCTCATTGACATGGGTCCTGAAGGTGGCGACGGCGGTGGTACCCTCATTGCCGAAGGCACCCCGGAGCATTTGGCAACCGTGGACGAATCCCATACCGGTTACTTCTTGAAGGAAATTCTTTCTTGATAGAAAGTCTTTATCAGCAATTCATTTCTTAGTTAAACGAAAGTAGATTAGTGGCTAACCCTGCTTCATATCGTCCCGCACCCGGGGAGATTCCCACCGTTCCTGGCGTCTACCGATTCCGCGACGAATTTGGCAGGGTTATCTACGTTGGTAAAGCTAAAAACCTGCGTAACCGGTTGAACTCGTATTTTCAAAATGTTCACGCATTGGCACCAAAAACTTACGCCATGGTGCACACCGGGGCGTCGGTGGAATGGACGGTAGTATCGACCGAACTGGAATCTCTTCAGCTCGAATACACCTGGATCAAAGAGTACAAACCACGATTCAACATTGCTTTTCGCGATGATAAATCGTACCCGTACCTCGCCGTCACTCTCAAAGACAAATATCCAAGAGCGCAGGTAATGCGCGGGGACAAGAAAAAGGGAGTGCGTTACTTCGGACCTTTCTCACAAGCATGGGCGATCCGTGAAACACTCGATGCACTCCTACGTGTTTTTCCGGTTCGTACGTGTTCAACCGGCGTCTTTAATAGGGCAGAAAAGTCAGGACGACCGTGCCTGCTCGGCTACATCGATAAGTGTGCCGCGCCCTGTGTTGGAAAAATCTCCCAGCAAGACCACCTCAAACTTGCCGAAGATCTTTGCCGCTTTATGAGTGGTGGAGCCGAAAAATACATCGCGCAACTCACCCAAGAAATGAAGCAAGCCGCCGCCGATTTCGACTTTGAAAAAGCGGCAGTATTGCGGGACGACGTCGCGGCGCTTCAAAAAGCATTTGAGCGTAACGCTGTGGTGCTCTCCGATTCGGTGAACGCGGACCTCTTTGGCTTCGCACACGATGAACTTGAATCGGCAATTCAGGTCTTTTATGTACGCGGTGGTCGCATTCGTGGTCAGCGTGGTTGGATTGTTGAAAACGTCGATGGATCCAGCACCCCGTCCATGATTGAACAGTTACTGGTGCAAGTTTACGGTGAGGTCGCTGCCCAAGCTGCAGCAGGTTCAACAGAGCTGGAAATTGAGCAAAATCAGCACGATATCCCGCGGCAAATCATCGTTCCTGAATTACCAGAAAACCAAGAGAAACTAGAAGAGTGGCTCAGCGGTGTGCGCGGTTCAAAGGTACAAATCACTACTGCACAGCGCGGTGATAAGAAAGAACTACTTTCCACAGTGGACGAAAATGCAAAACAGTCACTCACTCTCCACAAATCACGCCGAGCCGGGGATCTCACCACTCGTTCGGCATCCTTACTACAACTCCAGGAAGCGCTAGAAATTAACGATCCGTTGCTTCGCATCGAGTGTTACGATATCTCCCACGTACAAGGCACCCACGTGGTAGCTTCGATGGTGGTTTTTGAAGACGGGTTGCCTAAAAAGAGCGATTACCGCAAGTTCTCCATAACCGGTGACGCCGCACGCGACGATACCGCCAGCATGTACGACGTCATTTACCGCCGCTTTCGCAGATACCTACAAGATCAGCGGGAGAGATCGGATTATCCTGCACAGTCAGGAGAGATTTCTGCCGACGAAGCCCTGCAAAGAGAACCCGCCAAATTTGCCTACCCGCCCAATCTTGTGGTGGTTGACGGCGGCAAGCCACAGGTAGCTGCGGCATCTCAAGCTCTTGCCGATTTAGGAATAACCGACATCTACGTTGCCGGTATTGCTAAACGCCTCGAAGAGCTGTGGTTGCCAGATGACGAGTTCCCAGTAATTTTGCCTCGTTCATCTGACGCGCTGTTCCTTATCCAGCGTATTCGCGATGAAGCGCACCGATTTGCCATTACTTTCCACCGCACCAAACGCGGAAAAGCTATGGTTAAATCAGCACTTGATGGGGTAGAGGGTCTTGGACCTTCTAAACGCGAGGCACTCATTAAGCACTTTGGGTCGCTCAAGATCCTGGCAACCGCGAGTATCGACGAGCTACAAGAAGTCAACGGAATTGGTCCCTCGATGGCTCAAAAAATACATGAGCACTTCGCGCAAGCTGCGGACCCCACAGCAGGGGTTCTTGAACTTGATGGGCAGGGCGAAACGAGCGAAATCCCAGAAGGTGGCTTCAACCCCATTACCGGAGAGCTCTTAGACTAGCGCCGTCCACATGGTAGATCAGCTCAAATAGAGCTAACCTAGTCAAAGAACCAAAGCTGAGATTCATTTAGGGGAGATTCGCATGTCTTTTGATCAGCAATTAGAGCCGATTCGCCGCAAGCGCCCAGAAATTCTGGTGATTACTGGTATTTCCGGTGCCGGACGAAGCACGGTAGCTAACACCCTCGAAGATGAGGGGTGGTATGTGGTAGACAATATTCCGCCCCAAATGCTTGAAGCTTTGGCAGAATTGGTTACTCGCGCTCCAGAATCGATGCCCAAATTGGCGGTGGGAATTGACGTTCGTGCCCGTCCTCTTTTTAACGATTTGCCTGCTGCGATTGATACTTTGCGCAAGTCAGATGTCGATTTTTCCATGCTTTTCATTGATGCCAAAGACCAAGACATCATTGCCCGCTATGAGGCACAGCGCCGTCCGCATCCATTGCAGGGTGAGGGCAGAGTGCTTGACGGAATTGTGCGCGAACGTAAGCTTTTCGCTGAGCTCAAAGAGGCTGCTGATTCATCCATCGACACCTCAGGAATGAATGTTCACCAGCTAGCTAAGACTATTCGTGAGATGTTCTCGCAAAACGGTCCCAAGCTGTTGAATCTCACCATTATGAGCTTTGGTTTTAAATACGGTGCACCTTCGGATGCTAATTACATGGCTGACATGCGCTTTATCCCAAACCCTCACTGGATTCCTGAGTTGCGCGCGCAAACCGGCCAAGACAGCTCGGTGAGTGATTATGTGCTCAATCATCCTGGAACTGGTGAGTTTTTAGACAATTACTTAGCTGCGCTGGGTCCTGTAATTGAAGGCTACCGTCGGGAGGGTAAGCACTACGCAACTCTTGCTATTGGTTGCACCGGTGGAAAGCATCGTTCCGTTGCGATGACAGAAGAAATAGCTCGCCGTCTCGCGGATCATCCCGAAGTTCATGTAACCATCCAACATCGTGATATCGGAAGGGAGTAAGTATGCACTCATTCAATACTCCTGCTAATTGTCATGAAATTTTAGAAAAAATTCGCGCTACCACCGATCCGTTAGCACCGAGTCAGGTACGTGTTTGTGCCCTGGGTGGCGGACACGGTCTGTATAGCTCTCTTTCGGCGCTTCGTCACGTCACCACCTCGCTGACTGCTGTGGTGACTGTAGCTGACGACGGCGGTTCGTCGGGCCGTCTACGCAAAGAGTTCGGCGTGGTACCGCCAGGTGATTTGCGCATGGCGCTTTCGGCTCTCTGCGATGATACGCAGTGGGGGAGAACTTGGCGCGATGTAATGCAGCATCGCTTTACCTCAGATACTCCCGACGCCGCAGGTACACTTGATCGGCATGCAATGGGCAATTTGCTGATTGTTGCGCTGTGGCAGCTCTTGGGCGATACAGTAGCAGGATTGGACTGGGCTGGTGCACTGCTCAATGCTCGTGGTCGAGTTCTTCCGATGTCGCGCACTCCGCTGGTGATTGAAGCTGACTCGTATACTGAGAGCAATAGCGGTGAGAATGAGGTGGCGCATGTCCAGGGGCAAGTCAATGTTGCTCAGGCAGAAAACGTGCACAACGTGCAGCTTACTCCCGCTGACGCGCAGGCTTGCGAAGAAGCCGTGGAAGCTATTATGCAAGCTGACTGGGTTATTCTTGGTCCCGGATCGTGGTACACCTCGGTACTTCCGCATCTGTTATTGCCAGGTATTCGGGACGCACTATTGCAAACTACCGCTAAGATTTGCGTGGTGATGAATCTTCATCTGGAAGATAAAGAAACCAAGGGATTGACTGCGGCGGAACATTTAGAGATTTTGCGTAAATACGTTCCAGAATTTAGTCTTAATGCAGTTATCGCAGATAGTGATGGCATGGGTTCGCAACGTGAGCTTGAAAAAATTGCTTTTGAGATGGGTGCCAACGTGTATTGGAATTCTGTGAGAAACAGTAGTGAACCTAACGTTCACGATGCCCTTAAACTTGGCGCTGCATATCAAGATGTTTTTAGAAGTCGAACATCGAAAACCATGATTGTTAGTCATTAATGGGTGTTCAAAGAGACCTTACTTTTGGGAGGGACTTCCGTATGGCCTTAACGGCATCGGTAAAGGAAGAGCTTGCTGCGTATGAATCGACAAAGTCGTCGGTTCGTAAGGCGGAAGTCTCCACTATTTTGCGTTTTACCAGTGGGTTGCACTTGGTATCCGGGCGCATTGTGATTGAGTCTGAAGTTGATATGGAAGCAACTGCGTTGCGCATGCAGTACTACATCAATGAGCTCTACGGCCATGAATCAGAAGTTACTGCGGTTTCTGGCGGTGGGTTGCGCCGTGGCGGTCGCTATATTGTACGGGTCAATCATGGGGGTGAAGCCCTAGCTCGGCAAACTGGTTTGCTGGATAGTCGTGGACGTCCGGTGCGTGGTTTGCCTCCTGCAGTGGTGAATGGTTCCACCGCAGATTCAGCAGCGGTAATGCGTGGCGCATTTTTGGCGCATGGTTCTTTGACTGAACCTGGACGCTCTTCGGCACTTGAATTCACCTGCCCCGGTCCCGAGGCTGCGTTAGCGCTGGTGGGCGCGGCGCGTCGTCTTGATGTGATTGCTAAGGCGCGCGAAGTGCGCGGAGTGGATCGCGTGGTGGTTCGTGATGGCGAAACCATCAGTATGTTGCTCAATCGTATGGGCGCCTCAGAAACTTTGAATAGTTG
>JAUMUA010000073.1 GCA_030530925.1 Rothia sp. (in: high G+C Gram-positive bacteria)
CCAAACGTAATACATTTGCTGCCACGCTGGCATAACGATCTGCAAGTTTTTGCGCTAAATCAAAGACGTCGGGAGTCACCACCGAAATGGCTGATACAACGTGCTCGATGTATTTGAGCTGACCCTGAAATTCAGTTTGTTCCTTACGGTGCACCACATAACCCGTCAGCTTTTGTTCGGCAAACCGTACACGGACGCGCGTGCCAGGCTGAGCAGTTTCATCGAATTCCGCGGGGACGAGATAATCAAAATAGCGGTCAAGATGAGGAACGTCGGACTCCAACAAAACTTGCGCAATAGGGTTCGTTTGCGCGACCTCTCTACCCCCCCAGGCCTTTTGTTGCTCCACCGCAGAAATCCCCGCAAACAAGTCAGTTTGCAAGGATTCTGAAGAAGATGGAGAAGTCATACCATCATTTTAGGCATTAACAGCAGAGAGCAATGCTTCTTTTCGGTTTGTCCGCTCCCAGGTAAAGGTAGGCTCTTCACGCCCAAAGTGACCGTTCGCTGCAGTCTTTGCGTAAATCGGACGGCGCAACTCGAGATCGCGAATGATTGCAAGAGGACGAAGATCGAAAACTTCGTGAATTGCCGCTTCGATGCTTTCTGGTGCAACTTTTTCAGTCCCGAAAGTTTCTACATAGAGACCCACGGGTGCTGCCTGACCGATAGCGTAGGCTACCTGAACTTCGGCGCGGTCAGCCAAACCAGCGGCAACAATGTTCTTTGCCACCCAGCGCATTGCATAAGCTGCCGAGCGATCAACCTTCGAAGGATCTTTGCCAGAGAAAGCACCGCCGCCGTGGCGTGAAAAACCGCCGTAGGTATCAACAATAATTTTGCGTCCGGTCAATCCTGCATCGCCAACGGGGCCGCCCTGAACGAACTGTCCGGCAGGGTTAATAATAAATTTGGTGTTGCTGGTATCAAGGTCTAGTCCTTGAAGCACAGGAGAAATCACCTGTTGCTGAACATCCGAGGTTAGCTCTTTGAGGTCATAACCGGCAACATGCTGAGTTGAAACCACAACGGTATCTACAGATACGGGCTTATCGCCGTCGTAGCCCAGCGTTACCTGGGTCTTACCGTCTGGAAGCAACCCCTCAAGTACACCCTGCTTGCGCACATTTGTCAGTTGTTCTGAGAGACGGTGCGCAATCCAAATGGGAGCAGGCATGAGCACCTGAGTCTCGTTGGAGGCATAACCGAACATGATGCCCTGGTCTCCAGCGCCCTGGCGATCAAGGGCATCATCTGAACCCTCACGAGTTTCAAGTGAGTTATAAACACCAGAATTGATATCAGGTGATTGCTCGCCAATAGAAACGGAGACACCGCAGAATTCGCCGTCAAAACCGCGGGTTGAAGAATCATAACCAATGTTCAAAATGGTTTCGCGGACAATCGCAGGAATCTCAACGTAAGCGTTAGTGGTTACTTCACCGGCAACATGTACCTGCCCGGTGGTCACCATAGTTTCCACTGCAACATTGGAATCAGGATCTTTAGCCAAAAGTGCATCCAGAATTGAATCAGAAATCTGATCACAGATTTTATCTGGATGACCTTCAGTAACAGATTCACTGGTAAACAAGCGTAAATGAGAAGAATTAGATGAAGTCACAGTTCTACTTTACTAGGTTGAGAAAAAATGAAAAAAGATTAATGGGCACTGAAATATTGCGCAATATGAGTCAGAAGTTGTTCGGACACTTCTTTTTTAGACCCTGAAACTGTCAGCGAATCGGCAGAGAATCGATTCAAAATGGTCAGCGAATTGGTATCTTGACCGAAGCCCACGTTCTCACCCACCGCGTTTACGGCTAAGAAATCGCAACCTTTTTTGAGTAATTTTTTCTGCCCGAGCTCTAGAACAGTTTCATTCTCATTACCCGTCTCAGCCGCAAAACCTGCAATGACGCGCGGTGCTTTTTCGGGGTGCTGCTCCCGCAGCTGCACGATATTGCGTAAAATATCTGGGTTGCGCACCAGCTCAATAGTGGGAGCATCTGCTTGATTATCAGTCTTCTTAATTTTGAAAGACTCATAATTTTTCGGGCGAAAATCGGCTACAGCGGCTGCCATAATCAGCACATCGGCGTTCTTGACGGCGTCCTTGGTGGCAGTTTCTAATTCAGAGGCAGTGGAAACATTGATTACTCGAACATTTTGGGGTGTATCTACTTCAATATGACCGCAGATGAGAGTCACTTCTGCGCCCATGCGCTGAGCCATCTGGGCAAGAGCAATTCCTTGTTTACCGGACGAGCGATTACCCAGGTATCGAACGGGATCAAGAGGCTCACGCGTGCCGCCTGCGGTAATAACTACCCTCTTACCCTCTAATAACTGAGGCGCAGAAAGAGACTGCAAAATAAGCTGCGCTTCGTCAAAAATTTCATCTGGTTCAGGCAATCTGCCTTTACCCGAGTCAGGACCAGTGAGGCGACCTACAGCCGGTTCAATCACGTGATAGCCAAAATCTTTAAGTAATTGAACATTGCGCTGAGTCGCAGGATGCTCCCACATTTGCGTATGCATGGCAGGAGCCAAAATGACGGGCGCGTGAGTAGTTAACACCGTGGCGCTGAGCAAATCATTAGCGCGGCCAGCAGCCAAACGAGACATAAGATCCGCTGTAGCAGGAGCAACAATCACAGCATCGGCTTCATCAGCCTGACGTACGTGGTTTACTTCAGGAACTCGTTCAAAAACAGACACCGAGACCGGATTACCACTGAGAGCTTCTAACGTGGGTTTACCCACGAACTCTAGAGCCGACTCGGTGGGCATAGCAACGACGTCGTGACCAGCTTTAGAAAATAGGCGAAGGAGCACCGTAGCTTTATAAGCTGCGATGCCCCCACCAATACCAATTACAATACGCATCAGCGAAAATTAGTAAATTATTCTGATTCGTTTGCTGAAGGATCTACGTACTCAACAACGGGCTCTTCGCTGAATTCTTCAACATAGAAATCTCCAGCCAAGAATGCGGAAGGCTCTGCGTTATGTACAAGATCGCCGTTTTCATCAAACTTGCCATCTACCACGTGGTGGTTCTGAATTAAGCCTTCATCGATTTCGCGCATAGCGACCGATAGAGATTTTTCGTTGGGCTCGCTATCAACCAAAGGACCCACATGATCGAAGAGGTTGTCATGTAGCTGTGAGTAATAAGCGTTGATCTGGCGGGCACGACGAGCGCCAAAAATCACCAAACCATACTTGGACTCTGCCTTTTCGATCAAGGCGTCCGCGCTGGGATTGATGATTCCTTCTTCATTGTGTGCGTTTGCCACGAATACTCCAAAAAAATTGATTGCTGCAAAATGAGAGATTATTTTGCACAAGACAAGGTGTAAGTATATCTAAACTTGCTTTATTTCGCACGACTTCCGCCGAACGTGCAATGAAATTCACTGTCCCCACTGACTAAGTAGGTGGTTATTTTGAGGAGCTCTTGACGCCCATAATCTCGATAATTTCCTCGGCGGCTCGAGCTACATCGTCGTTGATAACAGTGACGTCGAATTCCGGCTCAGCCGCTAATTCGATTTTTGCCGTGTCTAGGCGCATTTCTTGCTCTTGAGCAGATTCGGTGCCGCGCCCCACGAGTCGATTCACGAGTTCATCCCAGCTTGGAGGTGCTAGAAAAATTAACTGAGCTTCTGGCATGTTATTGCGAATCTGACGAGCACCTTGCAAATCAATCTCGAGCAAAACATGCTTACCCTGCTCAAGGGCTTTTTCTACTCGAGAACGCATAGTTCCGTAGCGATAAGAATTATGAACCAATGCCCATTCAAGCATTTGGCGATTTTCTACCATTGAGTCAAATTCTTCATCCGACACGTAGTAGTAATGCACGCCCTCCACTTCCCCAGGTCGAGGGTCGCGCGTGGTGGCTGAGACAGAGAACCATACATTAGGGTAATGCTCTCGAATATATTGAGAGACAGTTCCTTTGCCTACTGCAGTTGGTCCGGCCAATACGGTAAGAGTCGGTTTTGTCTCAGCCACAGCTGTCATCCTTTAGCGCTCGAGGAAATCAATCAATGCGCGTCGCTGGTGAATACCCAAGCCACGCAAGCGGCGCGACGACGCAATGTTCAGTTCCTTAAGTATAGCTTCAGCGCGAACTTCGCCGATACTAGGCAAAGCCATGAGAAGATCAGTAACTTTGAGGCGGCTAATTGCTTCATCCTGATCAGAACGGTCAAGAACCTCTGAAATGGTGGTCTCGCGCTTTTTGAGCGATTCCTTAACGGAAGCACGCACGGTGCGAGCGTGCTTTGCTTTTTCTCGCGCTGCTGAACGTTCTTCTTCGGTGAGTGGACGGAGTGCCATGGTAAATCCCCTTTTGAGTGATGCGAGGTAATTAATAAATTTGGGTAATTAAAATAAGGTGCGAACCTATTAACTAAATATTGGTGCGGTTCGAATTTCAACAATTCGAACCCCACCAATAAGTGGTTGATATCAATCTAACACTTAATTTTCATTGAATGAAGAGTGTTACCCACCAGTAATACTTTAGTTTTACCTGATTATACAAGGGTTTATACACTTAGGCGACGACGAAAGAATCTAATGTCTATTATTAACATTCTTTAATTCAGAATTAGTCGATTCGATCGAATCAATGAGACCTTCGACACATGGACCATGTCGTAATATTCCACGGCTTGAATTCACCAATACCTGGCTCTCTATTCCTTCAAAAACAGAATAAAGCTCCTGGACACCCGCACCTTGAGCACCAAAGCCGGGAGCCAAAACAGGTCCGTTGAAATGCGATAAATCAATATTTAACTTCTTGAGCGCATTTCCAACCGTGGCTCCAATAACTAATCCACAGGAGCCCATCTGAGAGAATTCTTGTTTAGCATTCTCAGCTTGAGCCGCTGCAATAATCTTTGAAGCTACCGACTCAACGCTATCCCCCATATGTTGGACTGAAGCGCCCTCAGGATTAGAGGTAAGCGCCAGGGCAAAGATGCCTCGTCCATTACGGTGTGCAATATCTATTGCAGGTCGCAAGGACTCAAATCCTAGATAAGGGCTCACGGTAACAGAATCGGTACCCAAGGCTGAATCAGTTTCCAGCCAAGATTCCGCATAGGCTTTCATCGTGGAGCCGATATCTCCTCGTTTGGCATCTGCAACCACCATAATCTGGTTTTCGTGAGCTTCAGCTAACAAGTCTTCGAGAACTTTGAACCCAGCGGAACCATGACGTTCAAAAAAGGCAACCTGCGGTTTAATAACCGCAACACGGCCCTTAGCTGCCGTCAAAACAGTCTCAGAGAATTTCTGTAAACCTTCGGCAGAATCGTCCAACCCCCACTGAGCTAAAAGTTCAGGGTGGGGATCAACGCCCACGCATAGAGGGCCAAAGCTCTCCATGCGCTCTGCTAGTCGATCCCCAAAACCCAGAGTACTTTGCATCATTATGCCTCTCGCTGATTCTGAGCTTGCACCAAAGTCTTGCCATGTTCTTGCAAACTCATTACTGACCAGCTGTGGTTGCGCATAGCTTGAATAGCCTGAACAACTGCTCCAAATTCAGAGACGGTAGTCATCACAGGCACGCCTACCGACGTAGCAGCAGCACGAATTTCATAACCATCACCACGTGCCTGACCACCGCTTGGCGAATTCAGAATCAAGTTGATGTCGCCAGCAATAATCATGTCAACAATGGACTTTTTGCCCTCTTCAGTTTCCTGAATCTTAGGGACGACGGTTGAGCTCACATCGTTGCGACGCAATACCTCTGCGGTGCCGCCGGTTGAGATGATATCGAATCCTAGATTCTCTAGCATGCGTACGTAGATGATGGAATTTCGTTTGTCCTTATTGGCAACTGATACGAAGACCTTGCCCTCGGTAGGAAGCTTAGCGCCCGCCGCAGCACCTGCTTTAGCAAATGCTGTGTCAAAGTGATTATCCAAGCCCATCACTTCGCCCGTTGAACGCATCTCAGGGCTCAGCAATGAATCAACTACTTTGCCCTCTGGGGTGCGGAAACGGCTGAAAGGAAGCACAGCTTCCTTCACGGCGATAGCAGTGTTCTCAGGTAACGATGCACCATCCATGTGTGCAGGTAGCACACCCTCGTTCTTCAATTCGCTAATGGTCTTACCCGTACCGATCAAAGCGGCCGCTTTTGCCATCTGCACGCCCGTAGCTTTGGAGACAAACGGAACGGTACGCGATGCACGAGGATTAGCTTCGATCACGTACAGAATGTCTGATTGTAGTGCGAACTGAATATTAATCAGCCCCGCAACGCCTACACCTTGGGCAATCTTGAGGGTTGCGTCTTTAACACGAGTCAACACATCAGGGCCCAGAGTAATAGGCGGCAGAGTGCATGCGGAGTCACCGGAGTGAATACCGGCTTCTTCGATATGCTCCATGATGCCGCCCAAGTACATTTCTTCGCCATCAAAGAGAGCGTCGACGTCAATCTCAATCGCGTCTTCAAGGAACTTATCAATGAGTGCCGGCTGCGAAGGCGACACCTCGGTGGCGTTTTCGAGGTAGCGAGCAAGCTGGCTCTCGTCGTAAACGATTTCCATGCCGCGTCCGCCCAGCACATATGACGGACGAACGAGGACGGGGTAACCGATTTCATCAGCAACCTGCTTGGCGTTCTCAAAAGTGTATGCCGTGCCGTTCTTAGGTGATAGCAGACCTGCTTCTTCCAAGACGCGCGAGAATTCGCCGCGGTCTTCGGCAAGATCGATTGCCTCGGGTGAGGTTCCCAAAATGGGGATGCCGGCTTCTTTGAGCGCGCTTGCGAGTTTGAGCGGAGTCTGACCACCTAGCTGCACAAACACGCCGAGCAATCCGCCGGTGCGGCGTTCTTCGTCAACGATTTCGAGCACGTCTTCGAGCGTCAGAGGCTCAAAGTACAAACGAGTTGAAACATCGTAATCCGTTGAAACCGTCTCGGGGTTGCAGTTGACCATCACGGTTTCGTACCCAGCTTCACGCAAAACCATAGAAGCGTGAACACATGAATAATCGAATTCGATACCCTGACCAATACGGTTAGGACCAGAACCCAAAATCATGATGGAGGGTTTCTCGTGGTGCACCACTTCGTCTTCAAAGTCGTATGAAGAGTAGTGGTACGGGGTGAAAGCTTCGAACTCCGCTGCGCACGTATCAACCGTCTTGAACACTGGTCGAATATCCAACGCATGGCGAATTCCCATGACTACCTCTTCGGAGTAGCCTGCGATTTCACCAATTTGAGCATCCGAGAAGCCGTGACGCTTAGCCAAACGTAAGGTTTCTTCGTCCAGCTTTTTATTGTCAGAGATCGACGCCGCAACCTCGTTCAAAAGTTGCAACTGATCCAAGAACCACGGATCAATCTTGGTTGCCTCAAACATTTTCTCCACGGTAGCGCCAGCAAGCATTGCGCGCTGTACCTGATGAATACGTTCAGTAGTGGGAACCTTTGACGCCTCAATGAGGTCTGCGAGTTCCTGCTCGGATAGCTCGCCATTGACAAAGCTAAAGCTTGAGCCCTTTTGCTCCAATGAACGCATCGCTTTTTGCAGAGCCTCGGTGAAGTTACGGCCCAGTGCCATTGCCTCACCCACAGACTTCATCGTGGTTGTGAGAGTGGGGTCTGCTGCGGGGAATTTCTCGAACGCAAAGCGAGGCACTTTCACGACGACGTAGTCCAGCGTGGGCTCGAAAGAGGCAGGAGTTTTCTGCGTAATATCGTTAGGAATCTCATCGAGGGTGTAACCCAAAGAAAGCTTGGTGGCAATCTTTGCAATGGGGAACCCCGTAGCCTTAGAGGCTAGCGCAGACGAACGCGAAACACGCGGATTCATCTCGATAACGATGATGCGCCCAGTTTCAGGATCAACAGCGAACTGGATGTTACATCCGCCGGTATCAACGCCTACCTCGCGAATTACATTGATCGAAATGTCGCGAAGTTTTTGATATTCACGGTCGGTAAGCGTTAGCGCAGGAGCCACCGTAATCGAGTCACCGGTATGCACGCCTACGGGATCAAAGTTCTCGATAGAACAGATAACAACTACGTTATCGTTCTTATCGCGCATCATCTCAAGCTCGTACTCTTTCCAGCCCAAAATGGACTCTTCAAGCAGAACTTCGCTGGTAGGGCTGTACTGAATACCTGCACCGGCAATGCGATACAAATCTTCTTCGTTGTATGCCATACCTGAGCCCAAACCACCCATGGTGAATGAAGGACGCACGACCATGGGGTAACCCAGAATTTCAGCAGCCTTTAACGCTTCGTCCATGGAGTGCACGATTTCAGAACGCGCAGATTCTCCGCCGGCACGTTCCACCACGCCCTTGAACGCTTCACGATCTTCGCCAAGGTTGATAGCTTCAATGTTGGCGCCAATGAGCTCAACATTGTACTTTTCCAGAATGCCCTCGGCGTCCAGAGAAATAGCCGCATTCAGTGCGGTCTGACCACCAAGGGTTGGCAGAATAGCGTCGGGCTTTTCTTTGGCAATAATTTTTTCAATGACCTCGGGAGTAATTGGCTCAATGTACGTAGCATCGGCAAACTCGGGGTCGGTCATAATCGTTGCGGGGTTCGAGTTGACGAGAATAACTCGCACACCCTCTTCTTTGAGCACTCGAAGTGCCTGAGTACC
>JAUMUA010000074.1:0-874 GCA_030530925.1 Rothia sp. (in: high G+C Gram-positive bacteria)
ACCAGAACATCCACACGTAGCCACTGTCTACGCTATTGCCTCAAGTAAAGCGCACGATCAAATCTGGTACGAAGAAGCTGAGGCTGGAACTCTTGCTGATGTTCTAGAGAAGCGCGGCAAAATCTCAGCAGAGGAGGTTGCTAAGATTGCCGCGGGGCTGGCGCAAGGGCTCAACTGGCTTCATGAGCAACAAATGGTTTTTGAAGAATTCTCCGCAGAACGAGTGCTGTTTACTCTCAACGGCGAAATCAAACTACTGGCACCTACCAAAGACTTACGCGGCAGTACTGCCGCTGTATTGCACGACGGCATTGAGCAAGACACTGGGGCGGTTGCCAAACTCATCTGGCGTTGCCTGACGGGGGAGGTGCCCGGCGCCCTATATCACAGAGCCCCACTCAAACTTTTGATTCCTGATTCGCACCCGGAACTAGGCGCAACTTTAGAGAGAGCCATCGACCGAGAGAAACCGCAACCAACGCTTACCGAAATCTCTGCTCTTATCACGCATCATTATTCGCCGGCTGAGGTCGATCTCTTTGCCAGTGCCCACCCTTCGGTACGCTCATATATTCCCGCTATTGAGGTGCCGACCCAGAGTCAGCACGGCTCAAAGTCACGCTTTGGACGCAGAAAATCAGCTAAAAGCGTGGCGATATCCGCACAGAAAAAGCAATCCTCCTGGCTTTATCCAGCCGCCATTGCCGCAGCACTTTGTGCCATCTCAGCAACAGTCTTCTTGGTTGGACAGAATTCTGAGTCGGAGAATGTTCCCGTTGCAGTTCAAACTTCATCAAATCCGACGATGACCACACCTGCGGCGTCGAGTTCATCTGCTTCAGCTGGCGCAACGAGTTCATCCTTGCCTGCGCAG
>JAUMUA010000074.1:884-8605 GCA_030530925.1 Rothia sp. (in: high G+C Gram-positive bacteria)
AGACCGCAGCAGTTACCGACGCTCACCCTGATATGAATGCGGTTTTGACTTCACTCATTAACCAGAGAAACCAAGTATTAGCATCAGGGCAGACCCAAAATGTTGTGAGGTACACCGTTGCCAATTCCACACTGGCGAATGCCGACGCCGAACTCATTTCTCGCGATACCAAGCGGCAACTAGCGCACATGCCGTTAGAAGTCACCCGCATAGAAAGCGTAGAAGAAGATGCTCAACCGCACCAGAAAGCAGTCATTGCGGTGGTATCGAGTGCCTCTCCAATGCAAGCTGATTCATCCGGCTCAGGGCAACAACGCGTCAAATTTGTGGTGGCAGAAAGAGAGAACGAGTGGAAGATTATCTCGGCAACACCGCTGGATTCACCGGCAGTAACTCCTTAGCTCAAAATGCAAAAACGCCGTAGTTCGAACCCGAACTACGGCGTCTTTGAAAGAAAGAACGACTAAATTATGCTCCCATCCATAGGGTCGCGATAGCAATGTTGATCAAGCCCAGACCACCTACGGTGTGTGCAAGAGCAACGTTGCGTGCGGCGTCGAGATTGCCGCTAGCACGAGCAGCTTTGTATTTCTTCTGACCCAAGAAGGCAGCGATGGCAATAATCAAACCGATGACCATCTTGATGCCCACCTGCATGTGGAACATTGTGTTCAGGCTGTCGCCGTGTTGGCTCATAGCAATAAAGTACAGTGCAAAGCCAGTAACAACCTGCAAGAGCGAAGCGTGGAACTGGCCGGGCACAACGGTGCCCTTCTTAAAGTTGGCAATCCAGATACCAACCACCATGGTTGCACCTAAGACGTGCAAGAAAACAAGAATATTTGTAGCGATAGTCATATCTAAAGTCTACGGAACATCCCCGCAATTTGCAGACACTTTGACACTAAAAGGTTGTGCAACTCGCCACCTGGCTTAAAGACAAGAGTGGGTGGGTAGCAACGCTACCCACCCACTCTTTACGCTAAAGCGTTAGGCTTAGAGGCCAACTTCAGCTTCGAATGCAGCTTCTTCAAGGCGCTGCTTCAAGAAGTTCAAGAAGCGACCTGCATCTGCACCATCAACTACGCGGTGATCGTAAGTCAATGAGAAGTATGCCAAGCTACGGATTGCGATAACATCGTTACCCTCAGCATCCTGAATGATGGCAGGACGCTTGTTGGTGGAACCGATGCCCAAGATGGCAACGTTGGGCTGGTTGATGATCGGGGTGAAGAAGACACCGCCGGTCTGACCGGTGCTGGAGATGGTAAAGGTTGAACCTGAAAGTTCTTCAGGACCAATCTTGCCGTCGCGAGCACGGGAAGCAACGTCACCAATCTTCTTAGCAAGACCTGCAACGTTGAGATCGCCTGCACCCTGAACAACAGGAACGAGTAGACCCTTGGGGGTATCTACTGCAAGACCAATGTTCTCTGAGGGGTGGTAGGTGATTTCCTTGAGGTCTTCAGACATGGAAGCGTTGAACTGAGGGAACTGCTGAAGTGCCTCAGAAACAGCCTTGGTGAAGAAAGGCAAGAAGGTAAGCTTTGCGCCCTCGCGAGCAGCGAAGCCGTCCTTAGCCTTGTTGCGAAGAGCAACCAAACGAGTCAAGTCGATTTCCTGAACAGTGGTGAGCTGTGCAGAGGTCTGAAGTGACTCAACCATGCGCTTTGCAATGGTCTGGCGGATGCGAGGTGCCTTTTCAGTGGTGCCGCGCTTTGAGGACGCCGCAGCCTTAGGAGCAGCCTTCGCAGAGGAGGTGCCGGTCTGAACTGCAGGGGAGAGGTTTGCTTCCTCTGAAGATGCAGAAGGAGCAGATGATGCGGAGGAGCCTGATGACTTCTTAGCTTCTGCTGCTGCCTGAACATCCTGCTTGCGGATGCGGCCGCCAACGCCGGTGCCCTTGATGGATGCCAGATCGATGCCCTCTTGCTTAGCAAGTTTGCGAACCAAGGGGGTGACGTAAACGTCGCCGGATTCAGCTGAATCGGAGGAGTCTGAAGACTTAACTTCAGCCTGCTCAGCCTGTGCAGCTTCTTTTTCGTCAGCTGCAGGAGCTTCGGTTTCTTCTTTTTCTTCGGCAGGAGCAGGCTTCTGCTCTTCCTTCTTCTCTTCAGCAGGAGCTTCAGACTTTGAAGATGAAGCCGATGCGTCGCCAACGATAGCCAAGACCTGGCCAACCTCAGCTTCTTCGTCCTCTTCTACGCGAATTTCAAGAAGGGTACCTGCAACGGGTGAAGGAACCTCGGTGTCAACCTTGTCAGTTGAAACTTCGAGAAGGGGCTCGTCAACCTCAACGGTTTCGCCAACTTCTTTCAACCAGCGAGTAACGGTACCTTCGGTTACTGATTCGCCCAAAGCGGGAAGGGTGACTTCCTGGCCTTCGCCTGAACCGGATGACTCGTTCTTGGAAGATACCTCAGGAGCTTCGGTTTCTTCTTTTTCTTCGGCAGGAGCAGCTTCTTCAGCTACTTCTTCTGCTTCTTCGTCAACGTCTGCAGCGTCGTCAGCGGAATCATCTGCTGAGTCATCTGAGGATGAACCTGAGCCGTCGCCGATGATAACGAGTGCGCCACCCACCTCAACGTCTTCGTCTTCTTCTACGAGAATCTTCTCAACGGTACCTGCAACGGGTGAAGGAACTTCGGTGTCAACCTTGTCGGTTGAAACTTCGAGTAGGGGATCGTCAACGGATACGGTATCGCCAACTTCAACCAACCAGCGGGTAACGGTACCCTCGGTTACGGATTCGCCCAGTGCGGGCAGTTCTACTGTGTGGGACATTTTCTGTCGTCTCTCTGTGTAGATGCTTGAAACTTGAATGGTATAAGGCGGCGGGGTCAATAACCCCGCCGCGCTCAAAATCTAATTAGCCGTGCAGGGGTGCGCCAGCGAGTGCCATAGCTGCCTCACCCAATGACTCGTTCTGAGTGGGGTGTGCGTGAATGAACTGTGCGACGTCCTCAGGGAATGCTTCCCAGACAACCCACATCTGAGCCTCACCGATCTGCTCGCCCATGCGCTTACCGATGGCGTGAACGCCAACGATGGGGCCGTTCTTCTCGCGAACAACCTTGACCAAACCGCCGGTACCAAGGATTGCTGACTTACCGTTACCGGCAAGGTTGTATTCAGCAACCTCAACGTTTTCTTTACCGAACTTCTCTTCAGCCTTGGGATGTGAGTAGCCAACGGATGCAATTTCAGGGTTGCAGAAAGTGACCTTAGGAATGTTGATGTCCTCAACAACCTGGGGCTTCAAACCTGCGATTTCTTCAACGACGAAGCGTCCCTGCTGGTAACCGCGGTGTGCGAGCTGAACGCCGGGTACGATATCGCCGATTGCGTAGATGTTGCCGACGCCGGTGTGCAAGCGCTCGTTAGGAATCACGAAACCGCGATCCATGGTGATGCCCTGCTCTTCGAAACCGAATCCTGCGGTGTTGGGGCCACGGCCCACTGCAACGAGGCAGATTTCAGCTTCGAAAACCTTGCCGTCTTCGAGGGTTACCTTGACGCCGTTGGCATCCTGCTCAACGGTCTTGAAAAGGGTGCCCAAGTTGAACTTAATCTTGCGCTTCTTGAATTCGCGCTCAAGAACCTTGATGATTGAAGGATCTTCATTGGGAACCAAGTGGGGTAGACCCTCGATGATGGTGACGTCAACGCCCATGGAATTCCACATAGAAGCGAATTCTGAACCAATGACGCCGCCGCCAAGAACGATTGCGCTCTTGGGGAGGTAATCCATTTGAAGTGCTTCGGTGGAGGTCAAAACGCGGTCTTTTGCTTCCAAACCGAAGGTCTTTGAAACTGAACCGGTTGCAAGAACAATGTGCTTGCCCTTGTACTCGGTGCCATCAACGGTGATGGTGTCTTTGCCAGTGAGCTTGCCTTCGCCCTCAATGACAGTAACTTTCTTCATCTTCAAAAGACCGGTGAGGCCCTTAAACTTGCCGGCAACGATGCCGTCTTTGTAGTCGCGAACCTTAGCCATGTCGATGGACTCGAAGCTAACGTTAACGCCAAACTTCTCTGATTCCTGAGACTCTTCAGCAACTTCAGCTGCGTGAAGGTATGCCTTGGTGGGGATGCAACCGGTGTGCAAGCAAGTACCACCGAGGTTGCCTTTTTCGATTAGACCAACGGTGAAACCGAGCTGTACAGCACGAAGTGCTGCAGAGTAGCCTGCGCTACCGCCTCCGAGAATAAGAATGTCGAATTCATTTGCCGAATCGGCCACTGTATTGCTCCCTTGCATATATCAGGGAAATCTTCCCTGTCTGAGGTTTTCGTGTCCTAGTTTATCGAGGCAAGAACAGAAGACTCAATATTTGCGACTCTCAGTTCAGGTCAATAAATGTAGAACTCATAACTAACGGTACATCACATGCTGGTTTTGCCAGGTGTCAAAGCCTGTTTTTGCGCACACATTAGGGACAGTGGCGCAGTGCTTTCTTATTTTTCTCTTCCGGTTGCGTGAGAAGATTCACGTTGGCTTAAACGTAACAGTGCGTGGTTTTTCTTCTGCAAGAAAACCACGCACTGCCTCACTCAAGAACTAAGAGCTTTATTTTTCCAGCTTTTCAATGAATCGCACGACGGTTGAGAGCGATGCACCGGTTGCTTCTTTGGGGGTGTAGCCGTGAGCGGAGCCCTCATTGAATGAGGGACCAGCAATATCAAGGTGTGCCCAAGGAATCTTGTGGCCGTCTTTTTCTCCCACGAATTCTTCGAGGAAAATTCCGGCAACGAGCATACCGCCCCAGCGTCCGGCACCAATGTTCTTGAGGTCCGCAACAGGCGATTTGAGATCTGCTCGGAGGTGCTCAGGCAACGGCATAGCCCAGAAGTATTCGCCGGCTTCAGTTGCGGCGTCCACAATGGCCTCGCGAGTCTTTTGATCACCCATAACAGCCGCATACTGGGTTCCCAGCGCAACCATTTGAGCGCCGGTGAGTGTTGCGATATCCAAAATGACGTCGGGCTTTGACTCGGACGCGTACGCTAGACCGTCTGCCATGACGAGGCGGCCTTCGGCGTCGGTGTTGAGAACTTCAACGGTGGTACCGCCACGCATGGTCAGCACATCTTCGGGGCGAATGGCATTGCCACCGGGCATGTTTTCAGCAAGGCATAGGTAACCGGTAATTTCTACCGACAATTCGAGCTCAGCTGCAGCTGCAACCACGTTGAGAACGGTGGCAGCGCCTGCCATATCTGATTTCATGGTGGTCATAGAACCAGCTGGCTTAAGGGAGATGCCACCGGTATCAAACGTAATGCCCTTACCAACCAGTGCTACCGACTTTTGCGCCTTCTTAGGGGAGTATTTCACCTCAACAAAACGCGGTGCGTGAGAAGAACCCTGGCCCACGCCGGTAATGCCACCAAAGCCTTCTTTGACAAGCTTTTTTTCATCAAAAATTTTGACGGAAACATTGGCAAGGTTTGCCACACGCTCTTGAGCGAGCTCAGCGAAGGATTCTGGGTACAACACGTTCGGCGGGGTGTTGACCAGTCGGCGCGTGGAGTCTACTGCCTGACCAAGAATCAGCGCGCGACTAAGAATCGGGGCAGCTTTTTGGTTATCGATGTCGCTGAGAATCATGACGTTCTCAACCGCAGTTTTGAGGGAGTCCAGGTTTTTGGTGCGCATCTGGGAGTCAACGAAAGCACCAAACGCAGCGCCCTCAGCAACTGCCGCAAGTTCCTCTTCGGTAGAAGCGGGCAGTGCAAGTGCTACGTCTTTGATTCCTGCTAACTGGCGAATAGCTGCACCTGCACCGTTACGCAGAGCCATCAGTTCTTGTTCGCGCTCAGTTTTGCGTGAGCCCAAGCCAATCAGGGCAACGACGTCGCAACCGGCGTCATCTAAACCGGGCAAGCGGGTGAGATCATCGGCAGAACCGGTTACACCTAGGTCTTCCAAGACAGCTTGGAGGCCCTGCGCTGTTTCAGCGTTCAAGGGGTTAGGGGCTAATACAGCGCCATCCTTCTCAGAGTAAACACCTACAACCAGCACCTGTGCTTCTAGGGCATCAAGATCTGCGGGGGTTACGGAAAACATGAGATCTGAGGATTCAGTCATCTTCTCTCCTTCGTACAGCTGGAATTTTCACAAGATATGGAATAGAACCAGCAACCTTGTTGTTGTGCTCTACACCAGAAAGTCTGTATCTCAAATATTAACCATAATGGGTTCTGAGCCACAGCGGATGCATGGGGTCAGATTAATGTATAAAGTAGTCTGAACTATTCGAAAAATAAGGGGTATATCATGTTGGATCCAGAGAGCCTTTACCTCGCGCAATCAGGTGCTCTTGAAAATCAGAGGCTTCATAACCTACCCCTCGTTATTTCCCTCAGCCATCCGGTAGATGCGGGCGGCACCGCTGGCTTGTTGTCAGAGGTACTGCTCAAAGAACTTAAGAACGTGCCGATTGTTGAGTTCGATGCTGATCAGCTTCATGATTACCGCGCTCGTCGTCCTCGCATTCGCTATGTCAAAGACCATTTTGAAGATCCCGTGCTACCAATGTTGAAGCTGTACGCAGTAGAGGATCGGTTGGGTAAGCCCTTCTTGCTCTTGGCTGGGGCTGAGCCTGATTTGCAGTGGCAACGTTTTATTGAGGCGTTTGTTCAACTGACCCAGCGTCTTGAGGTTTCGGTTGCGCTCTCAGTCTCTGGTTTTCCCATGCCTGTTCCGCATACACGTCCTTTCCCGGTTACTGCCCACGGTTCTCGTAAAGATTTGCTCAAGGGTATTTCTGGTTGGCGTCCGGTGGCAGAGATGAGCGGTTCGCTTTCGGCCCTGTTGGAAGTTGCCCTTGCTGATGTTGGAATTGGTACTGCTGGTTTTGGTATCAATGTGCCGCAGTATCTTGCCGAAGCGGAACTGCCACAGTCTTCACTTTTGGCCATGGAACATCTCTCGATTGCTGCCAAGCTCTCGTTGCCCACGGATCAGCTCATCGATGCCTCTGATGCAGCGATGAAGCAGATTAATGAGCAAGTGGAGATGAATCCAGAGATTTCCACCATGATTTCTCGTCTTGAAGAAAGCTATGACTTCAATATTAAGAACGTTGAATCGCAGATGCTTTCTCTGGCTGAGCGCGAAGAGGGGAACCTGCCCGATCGTGATGAGTTGGGTGCGGTGATCGAGGATTATCTAGCGCATATGGATCAGAACCCCGACGACGGCGGTTCGGAGTCCGAGGATCGTCAAATCGATTCTTAAGTACCTAGTTGCGCTGTGCCTGCTGGTGCTGACTTTGTGCACCGAATCCTGTGGATTGGTGATTTAGAGGCATAGTCTCATTGCCTTTATCCACAGATTCATCAAACAGCACCAAATGAAACTCAATGATTACAAAATGTAATGCATGACAACAGCAGAACATTTTACGGAATCCCCGAGTTTTGAATCACCCGTGCGCAACGCCGCAGATATTATTGCCTTTGCGGTGCACAATCTTGGCTATTGGCCGCACGACTCCATCGTTTTGGTAACTGCTTCTGAGCACCGCATGGGTCCAACTGTGCGCGCCAATGCAGGAAACCTTGGAGTGCAAGAGGCTGCAGACCTCCTCATCGAACTCCTACAGATGATGCCCTCAGAGCTTGATGCCGCAGAACGCATCGAAAAATTCTTTATCATCCAGTTTGGTCAAGGCGGCGATCTTAGAAACCGCCAGCTCAACCCGGCAACAGTTTGT
>JAUMUA010000075.1:0-1266 GCA_030530925.1 Rothia sp. (in: high G+C Gram-positive bacteria)
CGGGGTCCGGTTTTGTTGGATGAGGAGGGCGAATCGTCTCAGTCTCAAATCATTCTCTTCTTTGGGTACGGTATTGCCGCTCGTGTTACCCATCAGATGCGGGCTACCCGAGCGGCGAGTGCAGCCCTCAAGCTAGAAGCGGTCAACATTCGTTGTGATGGTCTAGATATCTTGTAAGGTTCAGGCTTCGTGCAGTGATGTAGCGAGGTTGATGAGCGAGCGCGCTGAGGTTTCCCAGGAATACGCGCGGGAGTCTTCGAGTCCTCGTTTGATGAGCTGTTTTCTGGTGTGGGGATTTTCTAGGGTTCGGACGGCGTCGGCAAATTCCTCAGGATGCTGTGGGTTGCAGTGTAGGGCTGAGGGTGCGATCTCTTGAAAGATGGGGATGCTACTGATGATGGTTGGGCAGCCTGATGACTGTGCTTCCACTACCGGCAATCCGTAGCCTTCTTCGAGGCTTGCAGTCATAAGCGCTGTGGAGTTTGTGAGTAGTTGTTGGTACTGCTCTTCTTCGATTCCGTTGATAAATTCGACGTTTTCTCCGGCTATTTTCTGGAGTTCGGCTTGGCGTGCTGGGGTTATGCGGGAGAGAAGTTTCAGGGTGTAGTCGGGTAGGTCCTGCATTGCTTTGATGAGGGTTTCTACATTTTTATAGGGCATGAACGATCCCATGTACAAAAGCGTTTTTTGGGGATTATTGTGGTCTTCAGTGCGCAATTCTGCGCTTGAACCGGGGGCATTGGGAATCACATGAATGTGTCGTTGCGTCAATTTGTGTTTTTTCATCAACGCCGCTGTGGTGTTCGAGACGGTGACGACGGCGTCCGCCCTGTTGAGCAAAAGGCGTTGTGGGGTATACGAGCGGTGGAAGATCCGCCAGCCCCACTGTATAGGTAGCGGCAGAAACGACGGTGGGGTGGGGTTGCTGTAGTAAATCAGATCGTGCAGGGTGAGAATGAGTTTGAATTTTCTGCCCATACTACCGATGGTTTGCATGGGGGAGAAGACGACGTCGGGGGAGTACTTGTTGAGCTGTAGCGCGGCTAAGGGTTCTAACGGGCCAGTGGGAGAGCAAATTTTGATGAAGGGTAGCTCTGGCAACATCTTGAGTTGGCGATCATCGCTGATTGCCATGGAAATTTTGACTCCCTCAAGTTCGGGGGCTCCCCGGTCCTGCAGTTCTTTGAGGGCAAAAAGTAGGGACGCGGTGTAGCGGCTGATGCCGTCGTGAAAGTGGATGCGGGTGTATCGGGCGTCGATGAGTAG
>JAUMUA010000075.1:1276-8587 GCA_030530925.1 Rothia sp. (in: high G+C Gram-positive bacteria)
CTTCATTGTGCGCTTTCCTGGGCGGTGTTAAATCTGAAGATCAATTCTGCGGCTTTGCGCGGGGTTTCATAGTGAATCAGGTGGCCAACGTCTGGGATGATTTCGAGCGTTCCGCAGGGCAGTATTTCAAACATATCTTGCTGGGTTGTGAGGGTTCCTAGGTCATCTTTTTCTGCCACAATCATGAGGGTTGGCACGCGAATCGCTGTGGCGTATTCGCTAGCGGTGTGGTGAATAGACGCTTGATAGGTTTCCAATAGTGAGGTTCTTGAGGAGAACGCGCTAAAGTACGCATCGTGTTGAAAATTGATGAAGGTGCGTAAATCGTGGTCTTGGTTTTTCATCATAAATTCGCTGGAGATTCTAGTAATTAGCGGCGCTCTTAGTAGGGCGAACCCAGCGTTAGAAGGTAGCGTTGCGCCTGCCCCGTAATAGAACTCTGCCAGCATACTCATGAAGCGTTGCTGTCCCTGCAAAGCCGGTTCGCTGATGGGATTAATCAGCGTCAACGTGTGTAGCGTTGCCGGTCTACACATGGCATAGTACGAACACACTATGGAACCAAAGCTGTGGCCCACGAGCCGGATTTTTTGCCCGAATTGCAATGCCGCAATAAATTCCTCAAGCCAGCTAGCAAAGGTTTCGAGGGAGTGTTGAATATGCGGTAAGGGTTCGGATTTTCCAAACCCTGGCAGATCGGGAACAATCACTTTGAAATTCTGGAGATGCTGAGCGATGAACTCTAGTCCGTGGTGGTCTCCGCGAAAACCATGTATCAATACCATTGGTTCACCCTGCGGATTTCCGTATTCCCAATAACGAGTACGTGCACCAAAGACCGTCAGTTCTTTTTGGACTCCATGGTTTTTGAGAACGGGTACGCCCTCAAAGGTCTGCTCTTGGCTCATGGGGAATCGCTTTCTTCGGGTGAAAAATTCTCTTGTTCTCTAGCTTAGGGGAGTTTTCTGAACTTCAACTATCAACCATTGACTACGCTTTCACGATAGACTAGAGAGAATCTTAAATGAGCTGATAATTCACCCGCCAAGGTAATTATGATGGACTCATTGTTGAACTGAATTTATTCATCAATCTTAAGGAAATACCGCTGTGTCAGCTGAGGTAGAACCTACCGAAACTTCTGAGAAATCATATGATTTCCGTTCCATCGAGGCCAAGTGGCAACCCTACTGGGAAGAGACCAAGGTCTTTCAGCCGTCGGTAGACTCCACTCTAGAGTCTCGCTACGTCCTTGATATGTTCCCGTACCCTTCAGGTGACTTGCACATGGGCCACGCCGAGGCATTTGCTATCGGCGATGTGACGTCTCGTTTTTGGAAGCAAAAAGGATACAACGTTTTGCACCCCATCGGGTGGGACTCCTTTGGTCTTCCAGCGGAGAACGCTGCGATTAAGAACAACACTCACCCCAAGGAGTGGACCTACAAGAACATTGAGACTCAGGCTAATTCCTTCAAGCGCTATGGAATTATGGTTGATTGGTCTCGTCGTCTGCATACCTCAGACCCTGAGTACTATCGTTGGACTCAGTGGCTCTTCCAGCAGTTTTATAAGAAGGGTCTGGCGTACCGCAAGTATTCGCAGGTGAACTGGTGCCCCAAAGATCAGACCGTTCTGGCAAACGAGCAGGTTGTTAATGGCGCTTGTGAGCGCTGTGGCACCACAGTCACTAAGAAATCGCTGAACCAGTGGTACTTCAAGATTACCGATTACGCTCAAGAGCTACTCGATGATATGAAGCAACTTGAAGGTCAGTGGCCTGATCGCGTTTTGGCGATGCAGAAGAACTGGATTGGTCGCTCAGAAGGCGCTGAAATTAGTTTTGCTGTGGAGGCGAGTGCGGATAAGCCTGCTACTTCGGTTGATGTTTTTACCACTCGTCCTGACACCGTTTTTGGTACGACGTTCTTTATTGTGGCTGCCGATGCGCAACTCGCTCTTGATTTGGTTACTGAAGAACATCGTGAAGAACTAGAAAAGTATCGTGAAGATATCAAGGTTCTCTCTGATATCGATCGCCAGGCATCTGACCGTGAGAAAACTGGTGTTTTCTTGGGTCGATATGCAGTGAATCCTTTAACCGGAGCTAAGTTGCCTATCTGGGCTTCTGATTACGCCTTGGCTGATTACGGCACGGGCGCATTGATGGCGGTGCCAGCTCACGATCAGCGCGACTTAGATTTTGCCAAGAAATTCGATATCCCCGTGATCTCGGTTGTTGAATCTGGCGACGAAGAAGATCCAGCTGAAACCGGTATTGCAACTGGCGGCGACGGCGTCCATATTAATTCCGGTCCGCTCAATGGTCTGCGTCAGCAAGAAGCTACCCAAAAAGCTATCGGTGCTCGCAAGATTAACTTCCGTTTGCGCGACTGGTTGCTTTCACGCCAGCGTTTTTGGGGAACCCCCATCCCGGTAATCCATTGTGATGACTGCGGTGAAGTGCTGGTTCCCGAAGACCAATTGCCGGTAACTTTGCCCGACAACCTCAAGGGTGAAGACCTAGCACCTCAGGGGCAGTCACCTCTTGCTGCGGCAAGTGAATGGAACACGGTACCTTGCCCCGAGTGTGGCAAGCCTGCTCATCGCGACTCGGATACCATGGACACCTTTGTGGACTCATCCTGGTATTTCTTGCGTTATGTCTCACCCCATTTTGCAGAAGGTCCTTTTGACCCTGCGGAAATGAAGAAGTGGGGCCAGGTTGATATGTACGTGGGCGGTGTGGAGCATGCTATTTTGCACCTGCTTTACGCACGTTTCTTTACCAAGGTTATCCGCGATCTCGGCCTCATCGAACACGGTGAACCTTTCAAGGCTCTCATGAACCAGGGTCAGGTACTCAACCAGGGTAAAGCTATGTCTAAGTCTCTGGGTAACGGTGTGAACTTGGGTGAGCAGCTAGATAACTTTGGTGTAGACGCGGTGCGTACCACCATGGTTTTCGCTTCCCCTCCTGAAGACGACGTCGACTGGGCAGATGTTTCCCCAGGTGGCGCGCAGAAATTCTTGGCACGCGCTTGGCGCATCGGTCAAGATGTTTCCAGCGACGCCGACGTAGATTTCTCAACTGGCGATGCAAAATTGCACCAGCTGGTACACCGTACGATGCACGATAGTGCTGAGTTGGTCGAAAATGGCAAATTCAACGTGCTGGTTGCGAAAACCATGGAATTGGTCAATGCAACCCGTAAAGCCATTGACTCTGACGCCGGAGCATCTGATCCTGCCGTGCGCGAAGCTGCCGAATCTATTGCTATTTTGCTTTCCCTCTATGCGCCGTACACCGCTGAGGACATTTGGCACATGCTGGGGCACGAGAATCCCGTGCTTGAGGCTGGTTGGCCTGCAATTGACGAAAGCTTGCTGGTAGACGATACGGTTACTGCCATCGTTCAGATCAAGGGCAAGGTCAAAGCACGCCTAGAGGTATCGCAAGATGTTTCTGAAGCTCATCTAGAAGCACTTGCACTAGCCGATGAAAGCGTCCAAAAAGCTTTGGGCGGTGCAACCATTCGTAAGACTATTGTGCGAGCGCCCAAGTTGGTGAACTTCGTTATCTAATAGTTGAGTGGGGGAGATACCGATGGTTCGGTATTTCCCCCATTTTTTGTTGGGAAAATGTGAATGAGAAAAATTGCTGTAGTCACTGACTCTTCCGCTGCCATCGACTCAGAGCTTCAAGTGCAACTGGAACGTAGCGGTGGTTTTGCGGTGGTACCCTTGGGAGTCTCCATCGAGAACAAGAGTTGTGCTGATTTATCTGCAGAGCAGCTTGAGCATGAGATCACCATTGCGCATGTGGTCGGTGCTGATATTAAGACTGCTAGCCCGGGGCCGGGTGTGTTTAGCGAGGTTTACTCCAGCCTATTTGAACAGGGTTTTGAGTCGATTATTTCTCTTCACTTATCCTCGCACCTTTCTTCGACTGTGGAGTCTGCCCGAGTAGCTGCTCGGCTGTTTAGCCAGCCCATCTACGTGATTGATTCGGCAAACGTGGCGATGGCGTTGGGATTCGCGGCTTCATCGGTTTATCATCTGGCAGAGTCAGTTGATGACGCTAAAAAATTGGCTTCTGTTGCTTTTGAAATGTGTGAAAATGCGCAGCTATTTTTCTACATCCCAACTGTTGATGCCCTGAAGCGAGGCGGTCGAGTGCATCCTGGTATGGCAAGGGTTGCGCAGATGTTTCAGATCCGTCCGGTAGCCACAGTCCAAGAGGGGCGGCTGATGTATTTACAGCGTCCGCGCTCCATTGAGCGGGCCAAAGAGATATTGCTGGAATATGTTGCTCTTGAACGAGAACGACGTTCGCAGGGGCAGCATGCAGTTGAAAATGAGTTAACCCCTGAGCCTCACGGCGAAATTGTTGCAATTCATTATGCGGGGAACTTGCGCGAGGCTAAAGCCTGGGCAGAGTCAGTGAGTGAAAAGGCTATTCCCATTACTCCGCTACCGGCTGTGCTTTCAGCGCACACGGGACTGGGCGCACTCGCTGTCGTGGTGTACTAAAGCACAGAATTCTGAGCCTCTTCGATACTGTCTTTATTGAACTTTGTTCACCAATGGTATTTTTCTGTAAGTTTTTGGGCTAGTTATCCACAGATTTTCAGATAAGGGGGCTTCTGAGGGTAACTGGTTCTCTAATCTAGCGGTATGCCCACTGATGAAGATTATGAACTAGCCGCCCCTTCTGGCGAGAGCAGCAAAACCTTACGACGACGCCGTCGCGAGCAGATTGCCAGTGAAGATTCCTACGAGGATTTCACAGCGGATTATCCGTCGAGACCTGCTCATCTCTTGGACGAGTTCGAATCTGTAGAGGATAACGAAGAAAGTTTTGCCCATCCACCGCGTCGGTCACGGTGGAACATCTCCTCCCAAGCTCTATTAGGGTTATGCGCCATCATTGTGGTTATCGCTGTTGCCGTCTTTCTTCTCAATCCCGCAAAACTTTCTAGCCAAAGTGTGCCTTTAGAACAGTCAGGTGAGGCAGAGCAACAATCCATTAGACAGGGGGCAACAGAGGAGAAGAATGTACCCTCTACTAGATCCCTCACGACGTCGGCGGGAGATACTGCCACCTCTGAAACCCAAGTATGGGTGCATGTGGCAGGGGCGGTGAAGAAACCGGGAATGTACAGAATTTCATCTTCATTGCGAGTGGGCAACGCTATCGACCTGGCGGGCGGCGCCACCGCGCAAGCCGACCTCAATCAGATTAATCTGGCAGAAAAAGTCAATGACGGTAGCCAAATTAGAGTTCCCCAACAGGGGGAGACTGCTCAAGCTATGCCACCCTCTGCCGCATCAGCTGGTGTACCAGCTTCATCTGCATCAGCTCACCCGACGTCGTCGGCAGGCGGCATTATCAACCTCAACACCGCTACCGCGGAAGAGCTCGAAAGCTTACCTCGCGTTGGACCTAAGCTGGCACAGAAAATCATTGAATATAGAGAGACACATGGCTCTTTTACCTCGGTGGATCAGCTGAACGAAGTGTCTGGGATTGGCGATACTATGCTGGCTAATATTGCCCCTCAAGCTACCGTCTGAATCGCATGGGCAACATTCAGCAACGAATTCTCGCGTGGTGGAAATCTGACCGTGAAAAACAGGATCACCAAAGATTTCAACGAACTGTCAAAGACTTCAGACTCATCTTCCCTGCTCTTTTTACCTGGACCTTAACCTACTACGTCATGAACGGCTCATTGACGGCTGTTTGGTGTCTGCAACTACTGGGAGTGATGGTTGTGATAGCTTCGGTCAGTGCGTATTGTGCTAGCCAGCGACGAGCGTCTTCCAGCATCTCATCAGCGTTATCTCAGCAATTGTTTTTGAGCGTCTTATGCGTGTTCACACAATTTTTGGTACTTCTGTTTGGTGGGTATTTTCATCTTCCCGAAGTGATGGCAGTTTCAGCGGATGACCAAGTTATGGTAAGCGGAACTGTTCAATCAGCCCGCCCTATAAATGATCGAGTTCGTTTGCTCAAGATGGATGCTAATTCGCTCAAAACCCCGAGCGAACAGCATATATTTCCAGCCGAAGTGACTCTCTTTTCTGCTGAAAAGATTGTGGCAGGGGAACACATAGCTGTGACAGGCAAACTGTCGCAGAAGAATTCTGAAATTCGCATGAAACCTGTGGGCGAAATACAACATTTCTCTACAGATGGGACCAGTTCGCTCGTCACGCTCAAAGAACAGGCCCAAAAAAGTGCCTTATCTGCCATGAACGCAGATTCTGCGGCGTTGTTATTGGGGCTTTCTTATGGCGATGATTCCAGCATGACGCCGGCAACTCAATCTGCTTTCAAAATTGCCGGTCTAACACATCTCACCGCTGTCTCTGGCGCAAATATGAGTCTTATTTTTATGTTGATTTTTCGTACCGGCCTCTGTTGTGGAATGAATCGAAAGATGCTCATCATCGGTGGGGTGGGTGGCACCTTTGGGTATGGACTCTTGGTTGGACTAGATGGTTCCGTGATTCGTGCGTGGGCCATGGGTTTACTCGGAGCGGTCGCACTTTTGCGAGGTAGCGGAAAGAGCAATATCCCGTTGCTCTGTTGCTGCGTGCTCGTACTCTTAGCTATCCGACCGCACCTCTGTCATGACTTGGGATTTATACTTTCGGTTGTAGCAACCGCTGCGCTTCTGATTCT
Organism: Rothia sp. (in: high G+C Gram-positive bacteria); assembly: GCA_030530925.1. GTDB lineage: Bacteria > Actinomycetota > Actinomycetes > Actinomycetales > Micrococcaceae > Rothia. Next base: position 7,968 of record JAUMUA010000075.1, read on the forward strand.
GGGTCCCGCGCTGGTTCAACTGATGAGCTTGTGGATGCCCATATTTTGTGCTGAGTTATTGGCTATGACTGTGTCTGCAACTCTGTGGACTACCCCATTTATTGTGATGCTTTCACATATGCTCACCCCTTATGGCGTCTTGGCTAATGTGCTGGCAACCCCGGTGGTTTTCCCGATAACGCTTTTAGGGTTAATTTTTCTCGCTACCCAAGCATTTCACTGGCAATTGCTTGAACAACTTGTCCTCATACCCAGTGCAATTTCAACCGAGTGGTTATTGGGCGTGGCGCATTGGATTGAGAAATTGCCCTATAGCGCCGTCCCTCTGCCAGATTCTCCAACGACTCAACTGTTAAGTTTTCTCATCGTAGTCGTCATCTCTGGACTCATTTTTGGGTTGCATTATCGCTTGGTTCAGGCGCCTCAATCCATATATACCCGACAGGTTCATCATGGCGCAGCATAAAATTCAGAAACCCCACAAAAGCATGAGAAACCGTATCAACCTTCCGTGGATCAAGATTATTCTCTTCTGCCTAGTCATTCTCTTCGTCCTTCTTCGGTGTGTACCCAGCAAACATGTGGTTGCCTCTGACTGGCTCTTTATCAGTTGCGATGTT
>JAUMUA010000076.1 GCA_030530925.1 Rothia sp. (in: high G+C Gram-positive bacteria)
ACAATCGGGTTGTGGCGCAGCTTGGTAGCGCACTTGACTGGGGGTCAAGGGGTCGCAGGTTCAAATCCTGTCAACCCGACACAATTACCTCCTCACTAGAGACTTCTAGTGAGGAGGTTTTTTATAACCAATTCCCCCTGAAAGAAAAATCATGCTGATTCTCGCTAGTATTTTCGTGGTGCTCGCCGTCCTGATACACATATACATTTGGGTACTTGAAAGCTTCCTCTGGGACAAACCCCGCGGATTGGCAACGTTCAATATGGACGCTCAACGTGCCGCGCTTACCAGAGAAATGGCAGTGAACCAGGGGCTCTATAACCTGATGCTGGCTCTCGTGACGCTCGCCGGTCTCATTGCATGGTGGACTGGTGAAATCGTGGTAGGCAAAGCGCTCATCTTTGCTGGCGCCGGATCCATGGCGATTGCCGGAATCTTCCTCTTTGCAACGAGCGCTGACAAACGCCGTCCTGCCCTCATTCAGCTGGTGCCGCCGCTGGTGGGCGTCGTCGCAACGCTGTTGGTTTAAGACGGCGCGCTCAGCTCGGGCCTAAATACACGCAAACCGGTGATTGCTCATCCATGTAGGTGAGCATTCACCGGTTTGCGTGTACGAAAGAGCCGAACTAGCTCTGGGGGTAAGTTGGTTTCCAGTCTTCGGCAGGTAATTCGTTGTCGCGAATTAGTTGCTGGTACCAGAAGAACGAATCCTTGCGGTAACGTGCCAGGTCCTTTAGATCGAACTCATCGCGGTTCACATAAATGAAGCCGTAACGCTTGGCAACGCCCTGGTGCGTGGACACCAAATCAACAGCGGTCCAAGGGGAGTAGCCCAAGATTTCGACGCCGTCGGTGATAGCTTCTTGAGTCTGTTCGAGGTGCTTGCGCAGGTACTCGATGCGGTAGTCGTCGTGCACCCGGCCGTCGTCGGTGAGCTGATCAAAAGCACCCAAACCGTTTTCGGTGACGATGAGCGGCAAGTGGTAGCGATCCCAAATTGCGCGATACGTCATGCGCATGCCCACGGGGTCAATCTCCCAACCGAAGTCGGTCATCTGCAAATGTGGGTTAGAGATCGCTTTGAAGAAACCTTCTTCGCCTTCGGCAATCTGCTGATCTGCCTCTTCGCTACGTTCTGAGGCCCCGCCGCCAAACGGCGCATCCGCCATGGTGGTGGTGTTGTAGTAGTTGAACGCAATGAAGTCTGGCTTGGCGGCGCGCAGAATCTCCATGTCGCCGTCTTCAATAGTGGGCTCCCAGCCGTGCTCCTTCAGATATGCCCAAGCCACCGAGTTGTATTCGCCACGGGCAGCTAAATCGAGGTACAGCCAGTTGCGCACCGCGTTGTAGTTATCTGCGGCAATAACGTCTTCGGGTTTGGACGACGCCGGGTAAACGTACGAAATGTTCGGTGCGGGGCCAATCTTGGCTTCGGGGTGCATCTCATGCAACATCGCCATGGTCTTTGCTTGCGCCAAGAACATGTTGTGGTTGATTTGGTACAGCTCTTTTTCGGGATCATCGCTGGTGGTGGTGACGATGCCGAGTTTATGGCCGTGCAAAATCATCATGTTCTGCTCATTGATGGTAAGCCAATACTTGACCTTCGAACCGTACTCTTTGAAGAGAATTTCGGCGTAGCGCACAAACGCATCGGTGGTGGTTCGTGATGCCCAGCCGCCTTTTTCATCGAGTGCGATTGGGGTATCGAAGTGGAACATAGTCACAATGGGTTCGATGTTATGCGCCAGCAACTCGTCAATAAAGTTGTGGTAGTACTCGATGCCCTTGGGGTTAATCTCGCCGTCGCCGTCCGGAATAATGCGCGACCACGCGATGGAGAAACGATGCGCACGAAAGCCCATTTCTGCCATCAAAGCGATGTCTTCTTTATAGCGATGGTACTGATCAGCGGCTACTTTGTAATCGCTGGTGCCTTCGGGTAGATCTTCTTTGAGGTCGATGGCGATGGGCCCGCGACCGTCCTCGTTCCAGGCGCCTTCTACCTGGTAGGCAGAAGTTGAAGCGGACCAGAGAAAATCTTTGGGAAATGGCTTGAGCTCTTTGTGATACATGGTGCTCCTTTCGAAATACTGCGCTTGCCGGAGTTTGGGCTCTTATTTAGAACTATGTTATCTAAGTTACGCTGGGTTTCCCCCTGGAAAATAAATGAAAACGATTCTCATTTGGTAAACTGAGACTATGGCAGACATGGAACGCAAATATCAGCATCACCCCCACGATTCGCAACACCAGCTCTCACCCCAAGAATCCTGGAACAACCTCTACTCCGAAAAAGAACAGGTCTGGTCTGGTGAGCCCAATAAAACCTTAGTTTCTCTCATTGAAAATCACGCGCCCACCACCGTGCTCGATTTGGGATGTGGCGAAGGCGGCGACGTCCTCTGGTTGGCTCAGCATGGCTGGGATGCCACCGGTATCGACATCTCAGATATTGCCATTGAGCGCGCTCGCAATATGGCGCAAAAAATTGGGGTTAGTGCACAGTTTGTTGCTGCCGACTTGGCTCATTGGCGCACCGAGCAAACCTTTGATCTGGTTGTTTCAAGCTTTATGCAGTCGCATTTTGATGAATTAGACCGCATCGGAATCTTTCAGCAGGCGCTGGAACTGCTCAATGTTGGTGGCGAGCTGGTTTCAATTTCGCACGCGGGCATGCCCTCGTTCATTAAGGATGACGACCCTCGCATGCACTTTGCCGAAAGCTTGCCAAATCCCTCAGAAGAAGCGCAAGCGCTCACTCGCAACGATTCGCGTTTTGAGATTAAACTGGCAGAAAAGCGCACTCGATCAGTGGCTTCGCCCGAGGGGGAAGAGGGTACTATCGACGACGGCGTCATGGTGATTCGTCGTATTCGCTAGGACTTTGCTGGGCATTCTCTGGAGGAATGGCGCAATAAAGGTGCAATAAGCCTACTTTGTAGTCTAAATAAGTAGACTGGTGATATGACTACTACTCCAGAAAAAAAGACCCTCAAAGATAAATCCATCAATTTCCTTACTGATGGCTACCTTTTTGCATCACGCATGCGCGCCAAGGCGGGATTGAAGCAGAGTTCTCACGAACCTTTTACCCTCAAAATGCTGGGTAAAGACGCCACCATGATTCGTGGCAAGGAAGGCGTGGAATTCTTCTACGATGAATCCAAAATCAGCCGTGACGGTGCCATGCCACACCTGGTAAATGACACCCTCTTTGGTAAGGGAACTATTCACGGTCTCGATGGCGAAGCTCACAAGGTGCGCAAAGCTCAGATGGCAGCAATGGCATACGATGACGACGCACGCGTAGCGCGCTTTGCTGAATTGGTAACCGAGGAAATGCAACGAGCCGTCTCAGCCTGGGCGCATCAGCCTGGCAACGTGTACGACGACGTGGCTATCGCCTATGGGCGTGCGGCATTTCGCTGGGCGGGGATTCCCATGTCAGAGCGCGAAATGGTAAAAGAAGCGCAACGCATGAGCCATTTGCTGGATTCCTTCGGCAACCCCATCAAGAACCCGCTCGCATGGGTGGACCGCGCTAAATTAGACCGCTGGTTTGAAGACCTCATTGAGGACGTGCGCGCGGGCAAACAAACCGTTGAGGCTGATTCAGTCACAGCCCATATGGCTGATTTGCGCGATGAAAACGGTGAATTAGTGCCCGCCCGTATTGCGGCGATTGAGCTTCAAAACCTCACCCGGCCTACCATTGCTGTCTCTCGCTTTGCCGCGTTTGCCGCAGTGGCGCTCGTCCAAAACCCGCAATGGGCTCGTAAAGTTCGCGAAGCAACCGCAGAGCAGGGGAGCTGGGCAAATGTTCCAGAATCCATTGCGTTCGCCCAAGAAGTACGCCGTCAGTACCCCTTTGTTCCCATGTTGCCAGGTTTCGTGAAAGAAGATACCGAAGTGTCAGGTTGCCCGGTTCACAAGGGACAACGCGTTCTGCTCGACATTATGGGCACTCACAATTCGCCGAAGCTCTGGGACAATGTAGCAGATTTTGATCCCTCTCGCTTTATGGGCGTGGACAACTGGGAAGAGATTGAGCACTTCATTCCCCAAGGTGGCGGCGATGTCCATAGCGGGCACCGTTGCCCCGGCGAGCGAATCGCAGTGACGGCGCTATCGGTAGCGATTTCGGCTATGGCGCAAGAGAACGTGATCATTTCGCAAGATCCCGACGATACACAGTTCCGCTGGGACCAGATTTTGACCCGTCCCAAGACCGGCGTTCGCATTAGCGTCGAAAGCTAACGCAGAAAACTAGCGCTGCGAACTAGCGGTGTGAGCACACCTGTTTCACCGCCCCAGCGTGAAGAAAGAGCCGCCGGCAACATCTCAACATGTTGCTGGCGGCTCTTCAACTCTGGCACTGGCTGGCAGATCAGGAGAGAGATGAGAGACTAACGCCTTGAGCCGTTTTCATTCCACAGCCCCGAAACCCCGCGACGGTGCGAATCCACCAAATGCGTATCTACCACACCGCACGCCTCAAACATAGCGAAAACGGTAGTCGGCCCCACAAACGAAAATCCCTCTTTCTTCAACAGACGAGCTAGTTGTTGCGACTCTTCAGATTGAGTGGGAATGTGCGAAAAATCCTGTGGAGTGGGTGTTTGCTCGGGTCGAAAACTCCAAATCAAAGCCGGCAAACCGTCGTCGACGACCATGCCATTAGCCAGAGTGAAGCCTAAAAGCCGCGCGTCATGCTGCAGTAACGCGGCAGAGGGCGATTCCGCTAGTTTCGCGCGAAGAGCGTGCGCTCGCTGGCGCAGTCTCAGAGTGGCCTGCGCGTTCTTGATCACTGCTCGAATCTTCGCTTCGGATCGAATAATTCGTGCGTCCGCTTTGATGCGCGCGACGTCGTCGTCCGTAAATGTAGCCACCTGATCGGGATCAAAATTCTTAAAGTTCTCCCGCAGAGCTTCACGTTTCACGAGCACCGTGCGCCAGCTCAACCCCGCTTGAAATCCCTCTAAACACACGCGTTCAAATATGCCGTGCTCGTCGGTAATCGGAACACCCCATTCGGTGTCATAGTACGTGCGCATGAGCTCCTCCGACGCCGCCCACACGGGACGCCGCAGCCCGTCCTCGCCCACGACCACATCGGGAGTTTTTGCAGACTGAGTTGAATCGTGAGCATTTTCTAACACGTGAATCTCCTAGTGAGTAGGGGTGTGACTGTGGGGTAGACCTGTATGACGAAGCGTAATGTTGATACGCCCGTTCGGAAAATCTAAGCCAGCGGGTGAGGTGCCCGGCAAGATTTTGGGCACGCCATGAAACATGAATCGGCTGGGACCGCCAAAGACGATGAGATCGCCTGAGGCAAGCAGAACATCCTGATAGGGCAGGTTTTTGTGCTCGGTATTGCCGGCTCTAAAAATGCCCGAATCACCCAGTGAGACAGAGACAATGGGCATCGAAGACTCATCTTTATCCTGGTGCATTCCCATAGTGGCAGTGGGCGAATAGTAGTTGACGAGGGCGACGTCGGGGCAATAGCTGTGAATCCACTGCTCCAAAGCTTCACCGGTGAGCCCCGGCCACGACGGCGCCAGTTGCGGATCGAACGCGGCGGCAAGAGACTGCCTGCCCATGCGCTGTAACCAAGCAGGGACTTCTAGCGGTTGGGCGTTCTCAAATTCAGGCGCTCTCTCTTGGTAGGTGTAGTCATTCCAATGCCAACCCAAGGTAGTGAGCCGCACCGACATCTTCTTGCCAAAGATCTCTGGCGAGTGAGGCGGGATACCCCGGGCGGAAACAGAGTCAGATGCCGCTGGTTGACCCCACCGATAAAACTGGCTCACCAAAAAGCGTTGTTGCTCTAACGAAAGCCACCCCGGTACATGCACGCAACCGGGGTAAATTTCGCGAGGTTCTCGAACCACATCAGAGTCGCTAAAGAGAGTAAACATAAAAACTCGCCGCGTGAGCGGGTGCTAGAAGAGGCGAGTGTTCTTTTCGCTGCGTGGTTCTTCCAAATCGAGCAGTTTTTGCTTGGTATCCACTCCTGCAGCGTAACCGGTAATTTTGCCGTCAGAAGCGACGACGCGGTGGCAGGGAATAAAGATGAGACAACGATTGCGACCCACTGCTTGGCCCACTGCCTGCGCTGGTGCATGCGGACCCACAATTTTAGAAATTTTGCCGTACGTGGTGGTGTAACCATAAGGGATTTCTTGAATGGTGTTCCACACCGCTAGCTGAAAGTCTGTGCCAGCAGGTGCCAGCGGCACCTCAAACTCAGTGCGTTGCCCCGCGAGATACTCATCCAATTCGCGTGCTGCTTGAACCAAAACCGGTTGTGCAGATATTTCGACGAGCGTTCCCAGCTCCGCCGCCGTCGCAAAGTGTGCTTGCCCCTCTAACCAGGCACCGGTGAGTGCCTCACCGTCGGTGGCTAAATAAACGGTACCCAGGGATGATTCGTGCAGTGCATGAAATTTTTCTGAAGGTGCTTGCTGTGCTCCATTCATGAGGTGCTCTTTTCGGCAGGGTCGTAAGTGTTGTGCAGGTGATAGATATCTATCACATAGTCTGTGGTCTCTTGAGTATATTCAAGAAAACTTCCCCAGCGTAAGGCTGCCTGCGCATGAACTTGCTGAGCGTCAAGGGGCCAATCATTGATTTCACCGCGCCAATGGCACAGCGCCACCCTAAAATCTGGGGCAGAACTGTGTTCCATCAAATCAAACACTCGGCTCAGTTGTTCGTGCGAAAAGTAGAAACCGGTTTCTGAAAGAACAAACAGGTCAAACGTTCCCTCGGGCCACTGCTGCGGAATGATGAGTTGCTGAAAATCAATAGTGGTGGCAGAGGCAGTATTTTGCCGAGCAACCTGCAAAGCCTGCGCGCTTGAATCAACAGCTACCACCTGGGCACTAATGTTAGATAACGCCAGGCTGAGCGCCCCAGATGAGCACCCGATTTCTAAGGTGCGGTGCGGCTGCGCGCTACTCAGTGCATCAATAAAGTTTTGCCGTTTGTCGATTTCATAGGGTGAGGTAAAAAGATCCCAGGGGTCAGATTTTCGCCGGTGAACGGCGTCAAAAATCTTTGCCGAATCCGGGGCAGAGTATTCGGCGGGAGTGTACTGAAAAGTCTCGAACGGGCGGTCAAAGTGGGCTCTAAAAGAGTCGTGAATAATCGGCTCGTCCCCGGGCAACTCAGAAAGCGCGAGGAACTGCGAGGGGTAGAGCTTCCACCAATCAGCTTTAGAGGCGTGCGGTTGGGGTGCAAAACGAACCCATGAGCGCCACTGCAAATCTGCCGGTGTTGCCCAGTGCCAATACCAAATGGGGTATTCCAGCAGGTGGCAATGATGTTCATGCGCAACGGCAACCGCCACGGCGCCCGCGACGTCGTGATCACAATGCCCATCGTGACGATACGGCGCAATAATCAGCGTGCTGCCCTCAGCCGCCTGCACCAAATCATCTAAAGCTGTTTCAAGCTCGACTTGATGCGCCTCTAATCCACTATCGCGCAAGTGCAACGCGGTGCTATGCACCCGAGCTGAGTCGCCAAAAATGCTGCGGGTTAGTGCCGCAAATTCTTGGTGCCGACGCGCGGCAAGTTGCGCTGCGCTGTGCGTGGGGGAGTTCGGGTGCGAGTTTTCTCCATCGGTGCACAGGAGGATATCTACCTCGACGTCGGTGCGCGCCAGCTCGGCGAGCAATAATGCGCAACCGAGCACTTCGTCATCGGGGTGGGCAATGACGACGATCGCGTGGTGAAAGCGGGTTAGAAAGTCGGGACTGAGCGCCGGTAGCTCGCTTACGCCCGACTCCGCCCAGAGTGTTTCAGAAGTACCGCTGGCTAAATGTGAAAAGCTCATGAACTATGAATTTTCTGATTTGGAATTGCTGTGAATGAGTAACTCACCGAGTGCTTGAAAATCAGCGCCACCGTGGTGCTGGCTAAGGTAAACGGTGAGGTCAGCATCAAGTTTTGCAAAGCGCGGGTGAGCGGTAAGTAAGGCAGGCCCGGCAAGTTCGCGGCTCAGTTGCTGAATTTTTTGTGCCGAACGATAGATGGAATTTCGCACGCTCAGCGCAAGAGACCAGCTGTGCTCATGCGAGAGATCCGCACCGGATTCAACAGCAGAGGCCACCGCCTCAAAGAGCGCCCGGCAGTTCATTATCTCGCACAAAAGAGAACCGATAAGCTGCTCTGCAG
>JAUMUA010000077.1 GCA_030530925.1 Rothia sp. (in: high G+C Gram-positive bacteria)
TGCAACAACTGCTAAGGGCGTTACTTCATACGAAGTTGATCACCTTGATAATGCGCGATACTTTGTGCGTTCAGTAGATCCTGCTGGCAACTACTCCCAGACCACTGCGGTAGCCTCTGTTGGAGTTGTAACTCCAACAGAACCAACCACGCCTGCTGAACCTACCCAGCCCACAGAGCCCACCACTCCTGCAGAACCTACTAGCCCAAAAGCCTGCAGTAAACCTTATTGCCACAGGTTCTGATTGGAATTACCTCACCAATGCCAGCTCGGCTCCTAATACCTGGAAAGATACCAACTCAACTTTCAGTTCTTGGAAAACTGCGAAGGCTCCTATGGGTTGGTACACCACGGGGTTGCAAACCGCCTTGACCCAGAACACTTGGGGTCAGCCTTACTCAATCTTTGCCCGCAAAGACTTCACCATCGATAGCCTCGAAGGCTACACCAAGGCTGTTATCAATGTTCGTGTGGACGATGGTGCTGTGGTATATGTGAACGGTAAAGAAGTAAAACGTACCAATTTGGCAACCAGTTATACCCAGGTTCCTTGGAATGCAAAGGCAACCAAAGCTGTTTCAAATGCTGAGGGAGCTATACCGATGACTTTCGAGATCCCGGCATCAGCTTTGTCTACCGGTAAAAACACTATTGCTGTTCAGGAACACGGCAACAGCGTATTCTACAACGGGGTCAGCTTTGATCTCTCTGCCACCTTGCAACCCTAGTAACCTAAAGTTGCTCGGATTAGAGTAATTCGCTAATCGGTGGGGGATAAACAATTCATTATTGTTTATCCCCCACCGATTTTTTATATGTTCCTTTATCAGTAGCCATAATTTTTATTAGTTGACTCACAAAAGTAAATGGTGCACAAGATGGCGGCACACCTCAACTATGGGGACAAACTGCCCATTCCGCAACCGACTGATTAATCAGCCGTGACATGGGAAAATACAATATTGTGAAGTCAGAAATTTTAGACACACATTGCCCCACAAAAGCCGATTTGAGACCCAGCACGCTGACTTAGTCCACCGAGCTGGGTATTATTTTGCATACTACTTGAGCACAGCTGTGCGCATATCATCTCGCTTTTTACATAGTGGACATTGCTTCTTTATTACTCAGAGGTAAATGCCAAAACATGAATGGGTCTTAACATTTTGAGTTCGCAACTTTCTACACCGTCCCGCCCCACCGGGTTCCGTGACACCCTTGCTGCTTTGGGAGCTGCACAAAAACCTGGGCACGGCGTCCCTGCCTACACTCGTTGGGTCAATCGCCGCATCGCTCGAATTTTTGCTGCAGCAGCAGTTAAATTTGGGGTCACTCCTAACGGTGTAACTGCCATTAGCTCCATGCTTTCGCTCATTGGCATTGTCGTTTTGGTGCTAGCCCACCCATCGTTTTGGGTTGCCCTCGTGGTAGCTCTTCTCTTTGCGTTGGGTTATGCCATGGACTCTGCCGATGGCCAAGTAGCTCGTGTTACAGGTGCTTCCTCCCCTGCTGGTGAGTGGCTCGATCACGTCGTCGATTCAATCCGCACCCCCATGCAACACATGGCCGTTTTGGTGGGATTCATTCGCTGGGGCGATCACTGGCCATTCCACGGCTGGTCACTGTGGTGGCTACCTATGGCATTCTCTGTTCTGGTGGTCGGGCACTTTATGAGCCAGATCCTTGCAGAGCAGCTTCGCAACAAGCGCAAGACCGCAGCGCCACCGGCAGGTGGCACCATGCGCTCCTTCGTCAACCTCCATATGGACGCCGGCACCTTCTGCTGGATTTTCATTTTCTGGGGCTGGGGCTGGGGCTTCGTGGTGGTCTACGGTCTGCTATTTCTCGCAAATCTAGCAACTACTGCGCTGTCCATGCGTCGTAAATTTAAATCACTCTCTCAACCTGCACAGGAGGCATAATTTTGGCTACTCCTTCAGTATCTGCAGTCATTGCAACTATTGGTACGCGCCCCCAGTTGCTTCGCACCGCCGTCGAGTCAATCCTGCATCAGGATTTTCCGGGCGGGATCGGAGTAGTGGTGGTATTCGACCACGTTGACATCGACTCACTTGAAGACGTCTTAGTTCCCGCAAACCGCTCACTCAAGACCGTACAAAATACTGGTCCGCAAGGACTCGCTGGCGGTCGTAACACCGGTATTACTGTCGCAACGGGTGAATTCATTGGATTCTGCGACGACGACGATTACTGGTACCCCACCAAGATTTCCAAGCAGCTGGCCCTCTGGGAGAAGAACCCGCAAGCAAGTGCCATTTCTTCTGGCATTACGGTGCGTTCAGGCGGTCAAGACATTGAGCGCTTAGCTCCTGAGTCAGCAACGTTCAACGATTTTTTGGTCTCTCGCATTACCGAGATTCACCCCTCAGCTATGTTGTACCGCCGCGCAGATCTTTTAGGCACCGGCAAAATTGGCCCCGTTGATGAGGATCTGCCCGCTGCATACGGTGAAGACTACGATTTGCTGCTGCGCGCTACTCGCTTTGGGCCAGTTCTATCCGTTCAAGAAGCACTCATTCTAGTGCTCTGGGATCGCCCTTCATTCTTTGCCGGCAAGTGGCAATCCATGATTGATGGTCTTACCTATATGTTGCAAAAGTTTCCCGAATTTGAGCGTGAACCTAAAGGCGTAGCTCGTATTGCTGGGCAGATCGCCTTTGCTTATGCAGCATTGGGCAACAGAGAGATGGCAAAAGCGTACGCCACCTCCACCCTTCGACGTGATCCGATGCAGATGCGCGGATGGGCAGCGTATGTGGTCTCTACTGGCATTATTAAGCCTCAGCTTCTTCTTGATCTAGTCAATAAGACTGGTCGAGGTCTTTAAGGCTTTTTATGTTAACCTCCCTTTTTTCGCCTCCTTCAGGTTCGCGCTTTGCGAATCCTGAGTTTTTAGGCGCTCAGTCAAGGGTAAATGTACTGCCAGCTTGGCCGCTGTATACCTTGCTCTACGGTTTTCCGCTGATTTGGGCATTAGGACTTGGTCAGTTTGCTCCCACTATTTTGGCTTTCATCATGCTGGTATACATGATCATTCGCCGAAATATCCTAGTGTTTAAGACACATTGGATATGGTTTGCCCTAGTGATTTGGTGTGTGGTGTGCACCGTTTCCTTGCACGGTGGTAGCGATATTCTTGCTTGGGGTTTGCGCTTTATTAACCTGTTCAACGTTGGCGTCTACAGCGTATATTTTTTCAATGCGCGCGAACGTATCACTAATCAGGGCGTTATAGGTGGTTTGGTGTGTGTTTGGTACACCGTGATTATCTTGGGGTCACTCGGAATGTTGTTCCCAGATTTTCGTTTGACCACCCCCATGAGTTTTCTGTTACCTGGTGGTCTCAAACAAAATGAGCTGGTTCGCGATTACGTGATGCCACCGCTGGCTGAAGTCCAGTTGCCCTGGGGTGCTCCAGAACCGTACATTCGCCCGTCCGCTCCTTTTCCGTATGCTAATAGCTGGGGTCTAGCGTTTACCTTCCTAACGCCAGTAGTTATTGCGCTCATGATGGCAGCAGATAAAATGCGTACCAAAATCATTTTGGGTATTTCTATAGTGTTAGGTTTAATCCCGGCTATCGCTACTAGTAATCGCGGTATGTTCATCGGTTTAGCTATTTGCGTTCTCTACGTAGTGATGCGTTATGTATTGGCAGGTAATTTGAAAGTTGCCTTATATTCTGCGCTGACTGCAACTTTAGCTGTCATTGCTTTGGTTATTTCTGGAGCATTTGCCACCATTTTGGGCCGCCAGGAATACTCTGATTCCACCGGTGGGCGCGCTTCTCTCTACGAGGCAACATGGAACGCAGTATTACACTCTCCATTGGTTGGTTACGGTACATCTCGCATGAATGTGAGCATCGGAATCTCAATGGGCACCCAGGGTTATTTATGGGCTCTGATGTTCTGCTTTGGATTAGTGGGATTGGCCCTATTTGTGATTTTTATGCTGTGGTCGATTCTCTCAACCTGGCGTGTGCAATCGGCAGCCGGTGTCTGGCTCCATTCCGTACCTGTCTGCGCGATTTGTGTTTTCATCTTTTACAGTTTTGACATTATGCAGATGAGCGCAATGTTCCTTTGCCTATCAATGATTATGCGTGCTCAAACATATCAGGAAGGGATTTAATGGCTTCTCCGTCCCTTGCTAAAAGCGGCGCAATTTCTTCCGTCTTTGTGATCTATGGTGCGGCAGCTGCATTTATCGCTACACTCATCGTCACTCACGGTTTGGGAGAGAGCGGTGCTGGCTTGTTTTTCCAAGTCATGGCTTTATTTACAATTGGTACTTCGCTTTCCGTATTTGGCTCTGATACTGGTCTAGTTCGCACGGTGTCTGCGCAAAAAGCTTTGGGTCGTTACTCTGCAATTCCAAAACTCATTCGTTTTGCTGCAGTACCTTCCATATGTTTTGCCATTGGTTTAACGGTGATGGCGCTTATTTACACGTTGCCAGCACTTACCCCCCATCTTCAAAATGATTACCGCGTGGCGTTTAACGTCAGTGCCCCCTTTTTGATTGCTGCTGCAATTATGACGGTGGGATTCGGCATCCTGCGCGGTCTCAACCGCGTGGTTACTTTTACCGCTTTGCAGAATGTTTTGCTTCCTACGCGACGTATTCTTGCGGTGCTACTCGTTGTCTCAATTGCTGGCAGTATGCTCTCACTAGCGTTAGCATGGGCAATTCCTGTAGTGATTACAGCGCTCATTACCGTGGTGTTGGTTCGTAAATATATGCCGAATCAACCCGACGCCGTACACGCGGATGCGACCCCAGAAGAAACCGCTAAATCGTTCTGGAGTTTCAGTTCAGCTCGTGGTTTTTCTGCTGTGGTTGAATCGGTGTTGGAATGGATCGACGTTCTGTGCGTTGCAGCGTTCTCTGGCGTGGTTGCATCGGGCATTTATGGTGCGGTGAACCGTATGGTGCGCATGGGCGTGATGGTAGAACACACCGGACGCATTGTGACCGGCCCATCAATCAGCGCCGCTATCGCCACCAACAACCTTGACCGTGCGCGTTCAATTTTCTTAGGCAATACCCGCGCTCTCATTGCCATCGGCTGGCCGTTTTACATTACGCTAGCTTTCTTTGGGCCCACCCTCATGAACGTCTTTGGTCACGGTTTTGATCGAGGCGCTGGGGTTTTATGGATTATTTGCCCAGCAATGATGATCGCCATGGCAGCAGGAGGCGTGCAGTCCGTCTTGCTCATGAGCGGTAAATCGCGGTGGCAACTCTATAACAAACTTTCCGCTTTGGTAGTAGCAGCAGTCCTCAACTTTACGTTGGTTCCTCTCTGGGGAATTTGGGGTGCGGTAACTGCTTGGGCCGCGTCGGTGCTCGTTGATACCGCACTGGCTGCATATCAAGTACTCAAGCTTGTGGGAATTAGTGCAAAACCGGGTGAAATGTTTCCTATCATGAGCGCAGGGATGGGAGTCCCGCTACTAGGAGCTTTTGTCATTACCTGGTTGATGGGCATGGGGTGGGTTCCCTTGTTCGTGTATGCCGCACTCGTTATTCCCATCTATCTGGTGCTCTTGTACTTCTTTAAAGAAGCTATGGGCGTCGAACTAATTTTTAAATCTCGCAAAAAGAAGCAACAGGCTTATCAGCCTAAACACTTTGCACCAAAAGAAAGAAACTCATAATGGCTACATCAATTTCACGTCGTGCGAATGGGGATTCGCCACGAGTTGGTGCGCAGAACGTGCGCGCTGCATCTTTGTCAGAACAGCTCAAGAAGATGGTACGCCATCCTTTGGTTATTCTTAGCTGTGTGATTATCGGGGCTCTTCTTGGTGCTCTGGTAGGCGCAAACGCTACCCCTAAATACCAGGCGACCTCTACAGTTTTGGCTACTCCTCTTTCTCCTGATCCTAACGCTTTGGCTTCAAATCAGCTGACTCTCAAAATAGAGACTGAAGCTGGCGTAGCTGCTTCACGCGAAGTCGCCGAAGTGGCAGCGAAAAAAATAGACCCTACCGACCAGGGTTTGGTTTCACGTTTGAAAAATCAAGTTGAAGTCGCTCCTCACTCGGGCACTGAGGTCATGGATATCACCGCAACTTCAGATAACCCTGATGATGCCGCACGTTACGCAAACGAGATTGCTGAGGCTTATTTGCAGGTTCGTTCGAATGCCGCTAAACAGCGCGTAGAAGATACCGCCGCTGAGGCGCAGAACCAGCTCAATAAGCTACCTAGTAACGCTCCGGATTCAGCTCGGTCAGCTCTTGAAGAGAAGCTTGCTCAGGTAAAGCTCACTAACACTGAGGCTGGTCGCGTTATTAGTGTTGCACAGTCTCCCAAGCACGCTGACAATTTGGGTGTTTTCAAGGACGCGCTGATTGGCGCTGTTGCAGGTCTTTTGCTTGGTCTGCTTTTGGCTTGGATTTTGGATTCTCGCTCACGCAAGTTGGGTTACCAGGATCGCGCTGAAGAGGCTGTTAGTGAGCAGGTATTTACCGTTCGCTCGGCATCTGATGTTGAGGACGCACGTCGTGTTCTTTTCGCATTGGGAGCGCCTGCTGGTCGTTATGAAGGTTCAGATCTTGCTGGCACCGTGGTGTATTCACCTGAGGCGGGGGTAGCTGAGGAATTCGCGCAGACCCTTCGCGGTGCTATGACTCAGAAGAACGTTTTGTTCACCGATTCGATGGATTCAGTTCTCTCTGATGAGCATGCGATCTCTGCAGTAGCGCAGCAGCCCACCGTGGTAGTTGCCGATCAGCATGATGGTATTTCGAATGTGCTCGCAGCAGCTAACCAGCTAGGTTCAGCCATCGTTGTGTTGACTTCTTCAACCACGACTGCTGAAGCTACCGAATTTTCACATCTTGCGGAAAGCAATTCCAACGCACGTATTGCCTACGTTTACCTCGCTTCTTAAAACAACACATCACTCACATCTTCAAGGATTCATATGAAAGTTCTACTAGTTGCAAGTGCAGGTGGCCATTTGGCTCAGCTCATTGCCCTCGACGATTTTTGGAAACAGCATGATCGCTCGTGGGCTACTTTTGAGCTACCCGAGGTGAAAGCGGCTTTAGAGGGTGAGAAGATTGATTGGGTCTTTTTTCCCACCACCCGCAATATTCCCAACGCGATTCGTAATGTAGGTGTGGCTTGGCGCACTTTACGCCGCGAGAAGCCTGATGTGGTGATTAGCTCGGGAGCGGCGGTTGCTGTTTCGTTCTTTGCAGTAGCTAAACTTCTCAAGATTCGCACCGTGTTTATTGAGGCTTACGACCGCATTACTATGCCCACCATGAGTGGCCGCTTGTGCTACCCCATGAGTGATCTCTTTGTGGTGCAGTGGGACGAGCAAAAGAAGGCTTTCCCTGAGTCCGTCAACATTGGAGCCATCATGTAAGTTTCGGTTGCCCGAAACTTACATGAGTCTTTCGAAAGGAATATATGTATGGCTTCAGAGCATACGCCCCGCCACGCAGCCGTTGAGCCCCTTGAGGTTGAGAAGTATGATTTGGTGGTTTCCATTGGTACCGATTATCACAAGTTTGACCGCTTGGTGAGCTGGGTTGATTCTTATTTAGCTCAGCACCCTGAGGTTTCGTGCCTTTTTCAGCATGGTTTTACCGAAGGCCCCAAGAATGCCACAACCAACATTGATCGTATGCCTCGCGCTGAACTACTCAAGATTTACGAAAACGCTTCAGTGGTTGTAGTTCAAGGTGGTCCGGGTTCTATTCTTGACGCGCGAGAGGTGGGAGTCATCCCCCTTTCCGTACCGCGCATTGCAGAACTTGATGAAGTAGTGGATGACCACCAGGTGCAGTTTTCAAAAGTCATGGAAAACATTGGCGAGACGATTATTGCCCATGATGCCCAAGATTTAGCGGAAAAGATTGACGCCGCGTTTGCCAACCCAGCAATGGTGACTGGCTCACGTCGTCATCCCGGTGCTGATGCGGCGTCGGCGCGGCTTTCTGATGCGTTTGCA
>JAUMUA010000078.1 GCA_030530925.1 Rothia sp. (in: high G+C Gram-positive bacteria)
ATGAGCGGTACCTATGTTGACCTCACCCCTGATTTGCAGACCAAATCAAACGTGGCCATGTATGCAGGTAGTGTGCCCGGTGATGACCAGCTCAAAGGCATCACTTTCAAATCTGATTTGAACGATCCGCAAGAAATTCAACCGGGTCAGGTCATTCAGTTCCGCGGTTCTCAAACAGGTTCAAATAAAAAAGATTTCCCCCCTGAGGTTGATGCGCTCTTGGCTAAAACCGGGGACCACCAAATAGAGGTTGTACGTACTGGCG
This sequence comes from Rothia sp. (in: high G+C Gram-positive bacteria), assembly GCA_030530925.1. Taxonomy (GTDB): domain Bacteria; phylum Actinomycetota; class Actinomycetes; order Actinomycetales; family Micrococcaceae; genus Rothia. The sequence continues at coordinate 266 of JAUMUA010000078.1, forward strand.
ATAAGGGTTCACTTAAGCCTGTAACAGCCTCATTGATTACTCAAGAGCGCGTGGTGGGCTGGGGCTCTTTGATTGGGGCACTCCTTATTTTTGCTGGTGGAGTGACCGGTGCGGTTCTTCTCAACCGCAGAGCGCGCTACGCAGACGATGATGAGTAGCGCACTCTGACTGTCTGGGGTGTGTTAGCTAGCTAAGAGATGGTTTCAGCAGAACCTTGCCGCGCGTTTTACGAGCTTCGAGGTATGCATGAGCTGCTGCGGCGTCGTCCAACGAAAAAATTTGATCCACAGTAATCGTGAGCTCTTTGGCCAAAACCCGGTCAAAGAGCTCTTTCATTCTCCACTGCATTTCTTCACGAGTGAGAAGATAGTGGGCCAGCGAGGGGCGAGTGACAAAGAGTCCGCCCAACGCGTTGAGGCGTTGCAAATCAAAGGGTGGAACTTGCCCTGAAGCACCGCCAAAAAGGACTGCCATACCGCGCTTTTTGAGGGTGGTCAGCGAATCGTCGAACGTATCTTTTCCTACCGAATCATAGACCACATCAACACCTTTACCATCCGTCAGCTCAAGGGTCTGCTGGGCAAAGTTGTCGTAGCGCAGTACATAATCTGCCCCGTGTGCCTTTGCAATGCGCTCCTTCTCATCGGTAGAAACCGTGGTGATTACGGTTGCCCCGATTGCTTTAAGCAGTTGAATCGCGATGCCGCCTACTCCACCAGCACCAGCGTGAAAGAGTACCGTATGTTCGGGTTGTACGGGGAAAGTAGAGTTCACCAGGTAGTGCGCCGTCATTCCCTGTAGAGGTATGGCGGCGGCGACGTCGTCAGAAATTCCTTCGGGAACCAGTACCGCTTGCGCTTGATCCACCACAAAGTGCTCGGCATATGTGCCTTGGGCAGAAGCGGTTGTGATCCGATCACCAATTTTAAATTCTTGAATTTGTGAACCTTTAGCGATGACTTCACCACACGCTTCACTGCCGGGGGTGAAGGGCAGAGGCATAGTGTAGATGCCTGCCCGTTGGTAAGTTTCAATAAAGTTGACACCGGTGGCAAGGGTTTTGACGAGTACTTCGGTAGGCGCAATGGTAGGAAGTTCTTCCTCATGGATGGAGAGCACTTCTGTACCGCCAGTGGATTGGATTGAGATGAGCCGGTGAGTTTGAGCATGAATTGTCATGTGTCCCAGCTTACTGGGCGCATTCTGAATCGTCGGAGTGATTTCAGTGAGTGAATATAAAAATAACAGTGAAGCAATAAAGTGGATATTTATTGATACCCTTGTATAAAAGTGTTCTAAATTACATTTCGCAAAATTGTATAAAACAGCAGAAAATCTCGATCACAACATGTTTTGAACTCATGAATATTTGTGGCGAATATGCGCATATAATGAGGGAAAGTGTCTCCACTGTGTTGGATGCATTTATTTTTATGCCCTCGCGCTGGTTGCTGGCAAATCAACCTCGAAACAAAAGAAAGTTTAGATAATGGCTATACCTTCTACGAAAACTGCTCGCCAAGCTCGAATCGTCGATTTGCTCTCGACTCATCACGTGCGTTCGCAATCAGATTTGGCACAATTACTTACCGACGACGGCGTGAAGGTTACCCAGGCTACGCTCTCACGCGATTTGGTGGAAATCGGCGCTGAGCGAGTGCGAGATGAAAAATCCGGTCTGATTTACGCCGTCCCTAATCATCCAGTGCGCCGCTCATCCTCAGATGGTGTGGATGCACGCATGATTAGCTTATTTAAAGAATTGTTGATTACTGCTGAAGCATCGGGGAATTTAGTAATTCTGCGAACCCCGCCGGGAGCAGCTCAGTTTTTGGCCTCATCTATTGACCAAGCGGGAATTGATGCCACTATCGGAACTATCGCTGGAGACGATACAGTGATGGTGATTACCCGCGAAGTGATGGGTGGAGAAGATATGGCGGTGCAATTTTTGGAATGGGCTGCCTAAAACTAGTAGCAAGGAATGGGCATGCTCGCACGCAATCAGGATTCTCAACGGCATAATGTAGAAGATTTGTACCTGGCACAAGAGCGGTTTAATTTAGCCTGGCTAGTGCAAAAGCAGCGCGAGAACGAACATAGTGCAGTGATTGGTCAGGGCTCCGAATTATCTTATCGAGAGCTGTATGAGGCAATCGGTGGCACGAGAATCTGGCTCAGCGAACGCGGCGTCAAGGCGGGGGAGCGGTGCGCTATTTCGCTTCCGAATGTGGTGCAGATGCCGATTCTCTACTATGCCGCTTTGAGTTTGGGTGCCATTGTGGTGCCCCTTAACCCGTTGTTGAGCGCACGGGAAATCAATTATCATCTGCACGATTCGCAAGCTTGTTTACTGGTGTGTTGGCAGGGATCGCGCGCGGCAGATGAAATTGCCACCCTTGATTCTTCACGAGCGCGGATCGCTGTTCTCAATGGTGAGAGCACGTTTATAGACTCTTACGGTGGTTCGAAGGATTGGGAAGCTGCGCCAGTTCGTTCAGATGATCCGGCGGTTATTCTCTATACCTCTGGTACCACGGGTACGCCCAAGGGTGCGGTGTTAACTCATTCCAATGTGCTCTCAAATGCCACCACCTGCGCGCAGGTTTTTGGTTTTACTACCACCGACGTTATTTTTGGCGGACTTCCGCTCTTTCATGCGTTTGGGCAAACGGTTTCCATGAACGCCGTGTTTGCTGCCGGCGCCACCATTGCCTTGCTGGCTCGCTTCACTCCTGAATCAGCAGCTGTTTTATGCGAATCGGCGCAAGTGAGCGTTCTTGCTGCAGTGCCCTCCATGTACACGGCACTGGCAAGTTATTGTGAGAGCCGTGATGTTAGCTCTTTGCGCGGGCGAATCCGCTTTGGAATATCTGGTGGCTCAGCTCTGCTGGCATCTACTCACGCTGACTTCGCAAGACTTCTCGATTGCCCCATCTATGAGGGCTATGGCCTATCCGAAACATCTCCGGTGGTGAGCTTCAATCAAGCTCAATACGGACTCATCGTCGGTTCAGTGGGTAGAGCAATTCCCGGTGTGGATGTGCAAGTGCGAGACGAACGACGTCGTCCGTTAGCTGCTGGGGAAGCAGGGCAGCTGTGGGTTCGCGGGGCGAACGTCATGGCTCAGTATTGGAATAATCCGGAGGCAACCGCTGAAGTGTTCGACGGCGAATGGTTTGCTACCGGTGACGTTGCTCGAGTGGATGAACAGGGCAATATTTTTATTGTGGATCGCCTCAAAGACATGGTGCTGCGCAATGGCTATAGCGTGTATCCGCGCGAGATCGAAGACATTATCGATCAGCACCCAGCGATTCGCCAGGTGGCTGTGGTGGGCAAGCCTCATCAGGTGGTGGGTGAGGAAATCGTTGCCGTGGTGGTTGCTAAAGAGGCGCTAGACATTGCGGCGCAAAATGAGCTCATTCAAGATCTAGATCGCTGGTGCAGAAAAAACCTAGCGGCCTATAAGTATCCGCGTGAATATAAAGTGGTGCGCGAGTTGCCGTTGGGCCCCACGGGTAAGATTCTCAAGCGCGAGATTGTGGCTGGATTTAACGTGTAATTGAGCTCGGATAGTTGAGTTCGGAAGAGCACAGTGGAGCTTCGGCGCATGGTTTTATTGCAGGTAATTCCGCTGATTCGTGAAGCGAAGTTGAATATTTATCGAATAGTGTTAATAATTATTAGATAAGAGTTCACTTCTATTGAAGAAGATCACGAAAGGAATCACATGAAAGACCGCATTGTATTAGCTTATTCCGGAGGTCTTGATACCTCTGTTGCCATCGGCTGGATCGGTGAAGCAACCGGTGCAGAAGTTGTTGCTGTGGCAGTTGACGTGGGCCAGGGTGGAGAAGACCTTGAAACCGTACGTCAGCGCGCACTGGATTGCGGCGCCGTCGAAGCCTACGTTGCCGACGCCCGCGACGAGTTTGCCAACGATTACTGCATGCCCGCCCTCAAAGCCAACGCACTGTATATGGATTCATACCCGCTGGTATCAGCGGTCTCGCGTCCCGTCATCGTCAAACATCTCGTAAAAGCCGCTCAAGAATTTGGCGCCACCACCGTGGCACACGGTTGCACCGGCAAGGGCAATGATCAGGTGCGCTTTGAGGTAGGTATTCAAACCTTAGGTCCAGACCTCAAATGCATTGCTCCGGTGCGAGATCTTGCTCTGACGCGCGATAAAGCGATTGCATACGCAGAGAGCAAGAATTTGCCGATTGAAACCACCAAAAAGAACCCTTTTTCCATCGACCAAAATGTGTGGGGACGCGCCATTGAAACTGGCTTCCTCGAAGATATCTGGAACGCTCCCACCAAAGATGTGTACGACTACACCGATGACCCGGCTTTTCCACCGGCACCAGATACCGTGGTAATCACCTTCAAGCAGGGTGTTCCGGTAGCCATTGATGGTCAGGCTGTTACGCCTCTTGAGGCCATTCAAATCATGAATCGCCGTGCAGGAGCACAAGGCGTGGGTCGAATCGATATCGTCGAAGACCGCCTGGTAGGCATCAAATCACGCGAAATTTACGAAGCACCGGGAGCTATGGCTCTCATTGCCGCGCACCAAGAACTTGAAAACGTATGCATTGAGCGCGAGCAAGCGCGTTTTAAGAAAACAGTCGGTCAGCGCTGGACCGAGCTGGTCTACGACGGTCAGTGGTTCTCCCCGCTCAAGAAATCACTGGATGCCTTCATCGAAGACACCCAAACCATGGTTAACGGTGAGATTCGCATGGATCTGCATGCCGGACGCGCGGTGGTCACCGGACGTCGCTCTGATACTGCACTGTATGACTTCAGCTTGGCAACGTACGACGAAGGCGATGCTTTCGATCAGTCCCAGGCTAAAGGATTTATTGAACTCTTTGGGCTGTCGTCTAAAGTTGCTTCGGCACGCGATCAGCGCTTGAATTCCTAAAATTCAGCACCGGATCAATCACTTTTAGACAAGGAATATGTATGTCTGCACAGCACGAAAAACACGGTACTAATGCTGGCGCGCTCTGGGGTGGGAGATTTGCAGGCGGGCCGTCTGAGGCTCTGGCTGCTCTGTCAAAATCTACCCACTTTGATTGGCGCTTAGCGCCGTATGACATTGCGGGTTCAAAGGCTCATGCACGAGTGCTTCACAGCGCAAATTTGCTGAGTGCATCCGAGCTGGACGCTATGTTGGCGGCGCTGGATCAGCTTGAGGCGGACGTCCGTAGCGGCGCTTATACCCCTGCCGAATCAGATGAGGATGTGCACGGCTCTTTAGAGAAGGGTCTGTTGGAACGTGCTGGAGAAGATTTGGGTGGAAAGCTTCGAGCCGGGCGCTCGCGCAACGACCAAATCGCTACGTTGGGTCGTATGTATTTGCGCGATCACGCGGGGATTATTGCCCGCGACGTTCTCGCCGTAGTAGATGCGCTTATTGCCCAAGCTGAGGCGCACCCGTACGCTCCTATGCCAGGGCGAACCCATCTGCAACACGCGCAACCGGTTTTGCTCTCGCATCATTTGCTGGCACATGCTTGGGCGCTGAGCCGTGATTTGGAACGATTCAAAGATTGGGATGCTCGGGCGGCGGTATCGCCGTACGGTTCGGGTGCGCTTGCAGGCTCATCGCTGGGTCTTGATCCGCAGGCGGTAGCGCTTGATCTTGGTTTTGATTCTGCAACATTTAACTCGATTGATGGCACCGCTGCGCGCGATGTCTATGCGGAGTTTTCGTGGATTGCCGCCATGCTTTCCGTTGATATTTCGCGGCTATCAGAAGAAATCATTTTGTGGGCAACGAAGGAGTTTTCTTTCGTCAAATTGCATGATTCGTTCTCAACCGGGTCATCGATTATGCCGCAAAAGAAGAATCCTGATATTGCGGAATTGGCTCGAGGTAAGGCAGGGCGTCTCATCGGTGATTTGTCAGGATTACTGGCAACCCTCAAAGCACTTCCGCTGGCGTATAACCGTGATTTGCAAGAAGATAAAGAACCCGTTTTTGACGCCATCGATCAGCTGGAGGTTCTGCTACCTGCTGTTTCTGGCATGATAGAGACCTTGGAGTTCACCACCGAGCGCCTGGCTGAGCTTGCCCCGCAGGGATTTGCGCTCGCCACCGACGTCGCCGAGTGGCTGGTGCGCCAAGGCGTTCCATTCCGGGTTGCTCATGAGCTGGCGGGTGATGCCGTGCGTGTGTGCGAAGAAAAAGGTTGTGAGCTATGGGATTTGACCGACGCTGATTTCGCCCAGATTTCGCCGCACCTTACCCCTGCGGTGCGTGAAGTTTTGACGGTGGAAGGCTCTTTGAATTCTCGTTCGGCACAGGGCGGAACAGCGCCCGACGCCGTCGAGCAACAAAAGACTGCGCTGCAACACGTTCTCGCACCGCTTCGAGAATTTGCGCAGCGTCCTAGCATCGTGAACTAGAAGCTAACCTGCGTTCTCGTGTAAACAGCCGCTCAACCGTTACTATGGTGAGCGGCTGTTTTTCTGTCTAAAACAGTAGTCAAAAGCCTTACATATTCGTCTCTTGCGGGAGGCAGCACGAAAGCGGTACATCTTATGATTGATTCTTCAGCTCCCCAACTTCCTATTGAAGAAATGGTCCCTGCCGCCTGCGCACAAATTCGGGATTATCCTAACCCGGGAATTTTGTTTTACGATGTCACCACTTTGTTTGCCAACGCCGAGGCATTTCGTCGCTGTATTGATGAGCTAGCGGATCGCTTTGAAGGCACTTTCGATATTGTGGCAGGCGTTGAAGCGCGCGGCTTCTTGATGGCGTCAGCTATTGCCTATAAAGCGGGCACCGGCGTCATGACGGTGCGCAAGGCAGGTAAATTGCCGCGCGATACTTACATGCGCGAATACCAGTTGGAATATGGTTCTGCGGCGATTGAGATTCATAAAGACGATTTTGAACCGGGCACCCGAGTGCTGATTGTTGATGATTTGTTGGCAACCGGCGGAACCTTGGCGGCGGCGGTGCACCTGATGCATCAGGCAAGTCTTGAAGTTGCCGGTGTGGGCGTTTTCCTAGAGCTTGAAGGCATGGGTGGGCGCGAGGCAATCGACGCGGCTCATATTGAGTCGTTGGCTGTGGTGTCCGAGAACCAATAAGTCGCGGGTGGTCGGCGCCAAAAAGTAGCTTTTCACCCTTGAGAGAAACTGCAGGGGTGCTTGTTCGTTTTTCTCATCGACCCCTCGCTAATTCAGTACTTCACCGCGTAGACTAGAACGTCTTTAGTTTTGGTTTGAGAGAAAGATACACGCGTGAGTGAAAGTGTAGTGCAGGGCGAAAACACCCAGCCAGAGCAGCAAGATTCTGCAGCCGCTGAACAGGCTTATGCTCAGGCGTTAGAAACCGAGCGCGAGTACGTCGCCGGTCTCTATCACCGCCTTGATGAGATGCGCGAAGAGACCGAAGAGAACTTGCGAGGTATTCGTCG
>JAUMUA010000079.1:0-573 GCA_030530925.1 Rothia sp. (in: high G+C Gram-positive bacteria)
CTGAGGAACTTGACCTATGACCACCACCCTATCTGCCCCTAAACCACCATCGCAAAAACCTGCTTCCGAACGGGAGAAGACACAGGTGTTAGTCCCGGGTCTCAGGGTCGTCCGTCAGCAGGTCCCCTTTCTTCTGGGGGTGGCCGGTAGCCTCTTTGCAGTCCTACTCTGGTGGATCTTTACCCATGCAGCAAGCGGAAACACCATGATTACGGCTTTTCAGCCTGAAAATATTCCCGGTGCCCTTGCCTCCCTGCTCTCACGGGGTGTTCTGCTAACAGACATCGGCATCAGTCTCTCCCGTCTCCTAGCTGGTCTAGCTATCGCTACACTGATCGGCATTCCACTAGGCCTAGTCATCGGCTTCTCAAGAACCTTTGATTGCTTTACTGCTCCCCTAGTCCAGTTTGTGCGTATGGTATCTCCACTTTCCTGGGCACCTATTGCGGTAGCCCTATTTGGGGTGGGCAATCTTCCGGTGATCTTCCTGGTAGCCATTGCCGCTATCTGGCCCATCACCCTGGGTACGGTGTCAGGTGTTAAAGCTTTGGAACCAGTGCACCTACAGGTTGC
>JAUMUA010000079.1:583-7506 GCA_030530925.1 Rothia sp. (in: high G+C Gram-positive bacteria)
TTCGCCCCTTCGTGCTCTCGGGAGTACGCCTGGCTCTTGGCCTTGCCTGGGTTATTATCGTTCCGGCTGAAATGCTAGGAGTATCGTCTGGCCTAGGGTACGAGATCCTTAACGCCCGTGATCGGCTTGCCTACGATGAAATGCTTGCTGTCATCCTAGTCATCGGTTTACTCGGCTTGGCCCTCGATACCCTGGCGCAGAAACTTCTTAAGTAAGCAGCAAGGCGAGCCTGGGAAGCTTTCTTACTTCCCCTCTACCTCATCTACCAGAGCGCGCAGGTCATCATGGCGTAGATCGTCCTTGCGGAAGTGCTTGTTACGGTAGCCAGAACGGCCCATCATGTGCCCGGAGATGGGGATGGTAAGCATCTGCAGGAGCAAAATCACCAGCAGCACCGGCAGGAGCGCCAGAGAACGGAAGTGGAAGGCTACGGCCAGCAGCATGAGAATCATGCCGAAAACCTGAGGCTTTGTGCCAGAATGCAGCCGGGTGAGCAGGTCGGGAAAGCGCACCAGGCCGATAGCTGCGCCCAGCGACATGAGGGCACCCAGAATCATGCAGATGATAGTCAAGGCATCAAAAAGAAGATCGAGATTCACGACTTATTCCCCCAAATCCTTGCTAGCGCGCACGGGGTGGGCATCCGCGTATCCCCGTTTATCGGTGTCTTCTGCCAATTCTCCGGGGGCGTACTTGCTACGCTTCTTGCGGGAGCGACGGCGGGTACGTCCTTCGGATAGGCGGGAAACCGGAGTGCTCTCGTCCGCCTTGGAATTATCGGCAAAGCGAGCCACGGTTACCGATCCCACGAAGCCAATCATGGCCAGGGCCACCAGTAGGATCAGGAAGAATTGGCTGTCGTTATAAATCATGAGGACGCAGAGGGCTGCGGTGAGGATGGAGAGCAAAACATCGCTGGCGAGCACACGATCTAGCAGGGCGGGGCCCCTCCAGATGCGGTAGACGGTGCCCCAGGTGGCTAGGGTGAGAATCAGGCCGGTGGCCCAGATAGCCCAGGTCATGCGTACTCCTTTCGGCTGGCGACGCGGTCGGCTTCTTCGTCATGTTTGAGGGCTTCGTACTCTTCGCGGCTACCGGCGGCTTTGATAATGAGGTCTTCAAAGTAGGCGACCTGGCGGGTAAAACGCTCGATTTCTTCGGGGGTGGAGGTGTTGAGCACGTGGAAGTAGAGCACCGATAGGGAGCGATCCACTTCAACCACCACGGAGCCGGGAATCAGCGACATGGTGTGCGAAACGGCGGTCAGCAGCAGGTCGGAGTGGGTGCGCAGCTGCACGGCAACCACCGAGTTGCGCAGGGGCGGACGGAAGGTCATGGCTAGCCACATGACCTCAATTGATGCCTTGGCGATGTTCCAGAAGAGCTCCACCACAAAACGCGCCGCATAGAAGATGTTGAAGCGGTTTGACAGGTAGAGGGTCGGTAGCCGGAAGACCGACATGGTCAGGGCCGCCAGTACCGCACCGAAGGCGATAAAAGGCAGGGAGAAGTCCTGCCAGAGGGCACACCAGACAAATATCAGCCAGAGGAAGGGCGGGATAGCGTGAATCATGCTCTCACGCGAGAGGTCGGGCTTTTTCACTGGTTCACCTCCTGGGAGTGGTTATCGACGATTTGCTGTTCTAGGTATTCGACCCGGCTGGGGGCGTCGGGGCCAAAGACCGAGCTGATGTAGACGTCGGGGTTGAAGAGGTTGTCTGAGGCGTTATCTGCCAGCTGGAAGAGGGGGCCTGAGAAGAGGGTAATCAGCACACCCACCACGACCAGGGAGACGGTGGACGCCATCATGGACGCCGGAATCGGCTTGGTCTCGTAATGGGCGGGGTCGTCGGAGTGCTCGGCCATGACCAGGTCGGGGGTGGGCTCTTCGGCTTCCTTGGCAGGGCGCCAGAAGGCCTTGTTCCACACGCGGGTCAGGGCCAGCAGGGTCAACAGGGAGACCAGGACGCCCACGCCCGCGTTGATGTAGGCAAGAGCGCTACCGTTCTCTACGGACGCCTCGATAAAGCCGACCTTACCGATAAAGCCGGAGAAGGGCGGGATACCGCCGAGGTTGATGGCGGGGATGAAGTAGAGTAAGGCCAGGACGGGGGCAGTCTTCATCAGACCACCCAGGCGGCGTACGTTAGTCGAGCCAGCCCGGCGTTCTACGAGGCCAACCACCATGAAGAGGCCGGTCTGAATCACAATGTGGTGGGCGATGTAGAAGACGACGGTGGTGAGGCCGAGTTCGTTGCCGAGGGAGATACCCCAGATCATGTAGCCGATGTGGCTAATCAGAATAAAGGAGAGCAGACGCTTGATATCGCCCTGGGCCAAGGCACCTAAGATGCCCACGAGCAGGGTCAAACCTGCCACGACCCCCAGAAGCGTATCCAGGCGTCCTTCGGGGAATAGCAGGGTTTCGGTACGAATAATCGCGTAGACACCCACCTTAGTCAGCAGGCCCGCGAACACGGCGGTCACGGGAGCTGGGGCTGTAGGGTAGGAGTCGGGCAGCCAGAGGGAGAGCGGGAAGACCGCAGCCTTGATACCGAAGGCGATGAGTAGCATGAGGTGCAGCTGCATCTGGGTGCCCTCAGGCAGGGTGCCGAGTTTCAGCGACAGGTCAGCCATGTTGATGGTGCCCACCGAGGCGTAGACAAAACCGATAGCCGTCAAGAAGAGCATGGAGGAGACCACGGAGACCACCACGTAGGTGACGCCCGCGCGGATGCGCGGGGTGTTGGCGTTCATGGTGATGAGCACGTAGGAGGCCATGAGCAAGATCTCGAAGCCCACGTAGAGGTTGAAGAGGTCCCCGGCGAGGAAGGCGTTCGACACACCCGCCAGCAGCAGCAGGTAGGTGGGGTAGAAGACCGAGATGGGCACCTCGTCGTCCTCGTCCTGAAGGTTCTGGCCGGTAGCAAAAACCAGCACCGCCAGCGAGATAGTCGATGAGACTACCAGCATGAGGGCTGAAAGCTGGTCAACCACCATGGTGATGCCGAAGGGGGCCTCCCAGCCTGCCAGGTGCACGGTCTGGGGCGTCGCGTCCCACACTGCGGCCAGCAGGAGAGCCTCAAACACCAGTGTGATAGCTACCGCGGCGAAGGCAATGACGCGCTGCACGCTGTCTTTCTTCGAGACGAAGGTGGTAGCGGCGGCCAGGAAGAGAATGATGATACAGAGAGGGGCGAGCTGGGCGATAGCGATATCCACGGGCTAGTCCCCCTTCTTTGACACGGTCGGCTGAGCGGTTGTCTGACTGATTTTCTTCTTCTCTTCTGCTTCGTTGAACTCTTTTTCGCGGGTTGCTTCATCGGCGTCGAATTCAGAAGCATCGAACTCGGCGGCGGCGTCTTCTTCCTTATCGAAGGCGTCCTGCTCGGCCACGCGAATATCTTCGGCATCGTCGGTGATTTCATCGGCCTTAGAGAGCAGCCAGGAGCGGTAGATAATACCCAGAATCAGGGCGGTCACCGCGCAGGAGATCACGATAGCGGTCAGAATCAGGGCCTGCGGGAGCGGGTCTGAGTAGTCTTCAGCGGCAATGTCTTTGCTGTAGAAGGGGGCCATACCTGCCGGGCCGCCCGCGTGCAGAATCAGGATGTTAGTCGCGTTGGTCATGAGCATGAGGCCCAGGAGCACGCGGGTCATGGAGCGGTCAAGAATGAGGTAGACCCCCACGGCGTAGAGCACGCCCATGACCAGGATCAGACTGAGGTCGATAATCATGGTTTATGCCTTTCGTGCCTTGTCGCGGGCCTGCTTTTCTTTCTTACGGCGCTCAGCAACCAGCTTGAGGTCGATGCGCTCACCCAGGCTGCGCAGGATGTCGAGCACCAGGCCGATAACCAGGAGGTAGACGCCGATATCGAAGATAGTTGCGGTAACGAAGTGGACGTCGCCAAAGACCGGCAGCCAGAAGTCCAGCACGTAGCTGGAGAAGATGGGGTCGCCCCATAGGGCCGGGGCCAGGGCGTACAGGGTGGCGGTACCCAGGCCAGCGCCCAGGAAGGTGCCGGCGGAGAAGGGGGAGGCGGCTCGTAGCTCAGCCCCGCCACCGGCCAGGTAGCGCACGGCGAAGGCCAGACCCACCATCAGACCACCTGCAAAGCCGCCGCCGGGCAGGTTGTGGCCGGCAATCAGCATGTAGAAGGAGACGATGATGAGGGTGTGGAAGAGCAGGCGGGTCATAACCTCCAGCAGAATCGAGCGGGACTCGGGGGGCAGGGTACGGCCTGCCACGATGAAGGGGTCGCGCTCTACCGAGGAGAACTGGCCTGCCACGCGCTGGGCCACAGTAATCTGGGTACGCTTGGCGAAGGAGCTCTCGATTTTCTTCATGGCCTGGGTGTCGAGCCTGCGCGCGGACGCCGAGTCGGCGCGTCCTTCGATGAAGAGCAGGGAGGCAACGCCGGTAGCTGCCAGGGCCAGCACCGAGATTTCGCCGAAGGTGTCCCAGCCACGCATATCGACCAGGGTCACGTTGACCACGTTGTAGCCGTGGCCAATTTCGTAGGCCAGGCGGGGCATCTCAAGCGAGATGGGGTCGAGGGAGCGGGATGAGAAGGTGAACATGGCCAGGGCCATCATGAGGGCAGAGAAGCCCAGGGCGATGATGACACGCAGGGTCTTGTGGGCGCCGTCCTTACCGTCCTTGGAGCGGATGCGGGGAATCTGGCGGGGTAGCACACGCATAGCCAGTACAAAGGCCACCAGAACGATGGTTTCAACCAGCAGCTGGGTGGTCGCCAGGTCGGGGGCGCTGCGCAGGGCGAAGAGAATGGCCATGCCGTAGCCGGTTACCGAGACCATCATGATAGCTAAGAAGCGCTTGCGCACGAAGACCACAACCAGGGCCGCCACGATCATGACCACGGCGATAGCCCACTGGGCAGGGGACTCCGAGACACGCACGTTAGCCAGCGGCGGGGTTTCGTTGACGAAGAGGGCTGCGAAGGGCACCACCACAGCAGTAATCAGAATGACACCCAGGTAGAAGCCCAGGGAGCCTCGCTGGGTCATACCGGTGACCCACACGGCCAGGCGGTCCAGGGCATCAATCACGTCGCGGTAGACGATAGAGGCGCTGGGGGCCGAGGGCAGAATACCCTGCAGCTCTTCAATCTGCTTGCGGAAGATAAAGAGCAGGGCGCCGATGGCCATAATAACCAGGGAAGTCAGTAGGGCAGGAGTGATACCGTGCCACAGGGCCAGGTGCAGTTCTAGTTCGGCGGCAGTTTCGGGGAATGCCTTCAGGAAGGGTTTGACGAAGAGGTGCACCGGCTCTGGGTAGAGACCGTAGACAAGGGTCAGGGCGGTCAGCACCGCCGGGGCAAAGAGGAAGGTAAAGGAGACCGGGTGGAAGGCCGTATCGGGGCTGAGCTTCTGGCCGCGGCGGTTGCGGGCAAGGGCCCGGGTGTTGATATCGATATCGCCGTTGTCGACCTCTTCGAAGTCGGCGGTGCCCTTTTCTACGCGGCAGTACTTGACGCCTTCCTTGTGCATGTAAGCGTAGGGCTTGACGGCAAAGGCACCCCAGACAAAGCGGGCTGAGTAGGCGAAAGTGAGAATAGAGCCCAGGACGATGGCGATCAGGGTGGTTGCCCCCTGCCAGCCGGTGGTGTGGGAAAGGTAGGTTTCGAGCACCGCTTCCTTGGCCACGAAACCTGCCAGGGGCGGAATACCCGCCATTGAGGCCGCTGAGATAGTGGCGACAATAGCCAGCTTAGGGGCACGGCGGTAGATGCCCGAGAGCTTGTGGATGTCGCGGGTGCCGGACTGGTGGTCGATAATACCGACCGAGAGGAAGAGGGTTGCCTTGAACAGGGAGTGAGCCACCATGAGCGCCATAGCCGCGTAGATGGCGTCCGGGGTTCCCCCCGAAATCACCAGGGCCAGGAAGCCCAGCTGCGAGACGGTACCGTAGGCCAGAATCAGCTTGAGGTCGGTCTGCTTGAGGGCGGCCCAGCCGCCGAACACCATGGTGAAGGCACCGAAGATAATCAGGACGTTCTGCCAGATTGCCACCTCGCCGTAGCCGGGGGCCAGGCGCAGCAGAATATAGATACCGGCCTTGACCATCGCCGCCGCGTGCAGGTAGGCAGAGACCGGAGTGGGGGCGGCCATAGCGCCGGGTAGCCAGAAGTGCAGGGGGAAGATTGCTGATTTGGAGAGGGCACCGCAGAGAATCAGCACGAGGGCGGCAGAGAGCATGCCCATGGTCAGGGGGCCGTGCCCCTCCTGGGCGGCGGCAAGGACGCTCGGGCCCCGCTCCACGAGTTCAGCCAGAGAGTAGGTGCCCAGGCTGTAGCCCAGCATGACGATACCGACCAGCATGGCCAGGCCACCAGCGGTAGTGACCGTGAGGGCCTGCAGGGCAGAACGGCGGGCTGAGAGGCGGTGGCGGGAATAGCCGATGAGGAGGTAGGAGAAGATGGTGGTGATTTCCCAGAAGATGAACATGAGGATGAAGTCATCTGCGGTAATCAGACCAAACATGGCACCGGCAAAGCCGAAGAGGTAGGCTGCGAACTGGCCGGTGTCGCCGGTGGAGTGCTTGAAGTAGCTGGCGCAGTAGAAGAGCACCAGGGAGCCTACGCCCAGGACCAGCAGACTCATAACCCAGGAGAGGGTGTCCATGCGGAAGGTGAGCGCCATGTCCAGCTCGGGAATCCACTGGTAGCTCTCGCTCCAGGGGGTGCCACCGAGAATCTGGCCGGTCTTGGCCAGAACCAGGACGAGCACGGCAGCTGGAATCGCGGCCAGCAGGTAGAAGGTTGAGGTGCCCAGGCGGCGGTAAAGCCAGGGGGTCACTAGGGATATAAGCAGGAAAAGCGCTAGAACTATGGTCACGTATCAGCCCTTAGTAGATGCGGCGGGGTTACTTAACAGACTAGGTTTTACAGCCCCTGCCC
>JAUMUA010000080.1:0-1462 GCA_030530925.1 Rothia sp. (in: high G+C Gram-positive bacteria)
GTACGTCATTGACGGCATAGGTCGGCAGGCCGGTGCGGTCGGTGACGATAGCTGCCAGCGGGGTGCCACTCCAGTTGCGGATGAGATTAGCCGCGGTAATGACCTGCCCTTCTTCACCGATGACTCCCGCAGATCCGATGCCGATACCCACCGGTTGATAGCCGCGACTACGGGCTAGGTCGGCTAGGCCCGTAAGAGCGGAGGCAGTGTATTCAGCTAGCTTGCTTCCTCCGGCTTGGGCCTGGGTGGGGATTTTGTCTCGGTGCAGGACCTCGCCGCTGGCAGAGATAATACCCAGGGCGGTTTTGGTGCCGCCGAGGTCTGCGGTTAGGGCTACGGGCTGGTTGGTCATAAGACGTCTCTTTCTCAGATGGAGGGGTTAGATCAGCCCGGCTGATTCGACGATGGTACGGATGCGCTGGGTTTCGGCGGTACCGAGGGTTTCCATGGGCTGGGACATGGTGTTGGAGTCCAGGACTCCCATGACCTGTAGGGCCGTTTTGAAGGCACCCAGGCCCGCCGCTCCGCCGGAGACGCTGGGGGTTTCAACGAAGACAATGTCGAAGAGTTTGGCCAGGCGGTCTTGCTCGGCACGGGCAGTTTCCCAGTCGCCTGCGCGGGCTGCCTGATAGAGCCGCTTGTAGCCTGCCGGATCAACGTTGCCAAGACCGGGAACGAGTCCGGCCGCCCCGGAGAGTAGGGCACCGTCGCAGACGACTTCGTGGCCGGTGAAGGCGGCGAAACCTTCGATATCGCGGGTGGCAAGGGCCAGCTGGCGGAAGGAGACATCGTCGCCGGAGGAGTCCTTAACACCGGCAATGACTCCTGCACGGGCTAGCTTGGTGAGCAGGGGCAGGGGGAGCTTCTGCTTGGTGCGTACAGGGACGTCGTAGGCGAAGACGGGTACTTCGACGGCTTCGGCAATAGCGCGGAAATGGCGTTCTTCTTCAAAGGCATTATCGATAGCGTAGAACTGGCTGGTGACCACGATAGCGTCGCCGCCAATGGCCAGCAGGCGCTGGGCCTCGTCGATAACGCGCTTGGTGGTCATGTCATTGATACCGACAAGCAGAGGAACTCGGCCACCGATAGCGTCACGGCAGGTTGCCAGCACGGTTTCACGTTCTTCGTTGGTCAGGTAGAGCACCTCGGAGGAGGAGCCCAGAGCGAAGATGCCGTCTACTCCGCCCTCAATGAGGTGGTCGATGAGGCGGCGCAGGGAGGGGAGGTCGAGGGAACCGTCAGCGGATCGGGGAGTGAGTAGGGGAGGGATGACGCCGGAGAAAGCGGGTGCGGTCATGGGGGGTCTCCTTGATAGGGCTGGGGCGGCACGGGGTTTGACTGATCAGCTGCTGTGCTGCCCGGAGGATGGGTTTAGACGTGGAGTAGGGTGGGAGCTGCCCCGAGCAGGGTGCGGGTGTAGTCCTGGCTGGGGGTGTCGAAAACCTGTTCGGCACTACCT
>JAUMUA010000080.1:1472-2403 GCA_030530925.1 Rothia sp. (in: high G+C Gram-positive bacteria)
ACGCAAATACGGTCAGAGACGTAGCGAACGGTCTGAATGTCGTGGGAGATGAAGACCATGCCCAGGAAGAGCTCCTCCTTGAGATCCGAGAGCAGGTTGAGCACCTGGGCACGGACAGAGACGTCCAGGGCACTGGTGGGCTCGTCGGCCACAATGATCTTGGGTTCTAGGGCCAGGGCACGGGCGATGGCGACGCGCTGGCGCTGGCCACCAGAAATCTGGGAGGGCAGGGCCTCCGCTGCTGAAGGGGGCAGTCCTACCAGGTGGAGGAGCTCGCGGACACGGCGGTCACGTCCGGCCTTATTGCCGATGCCGTGCACGTCCAGGGGATCCTTGAGAATATCGTGGACGGTCATACGCGGGTTAAGGGCGGTGGAGGGGTCCTGAAAGATGATGGAGACATCCGAACCGAACTCCTTGCGCAGGGCGGCCTTGCGTTTGAGGGCGCTCTTGCCCTTGAAGAGTACATCGCCCCCGGTGGGTTTTTGTAGTCCCACGATGATAGAGGCCAGGGTGGACTTACCGCAGCCCGATTCACCGACTAGTCCGATGGTTTCACCGCGGCGGATAGCTAGGTTCACCCCGTCAACGGCCTTGACGATATTGGGTTTGAAGATACCCCCGGTGCGGGCCCGGTAGTGGACCTGTACGTCTTTGAGCTCGATGATGGGTTCACTCACGCGACGGACGGCGGCGCGGCCGGTGGTATTCAGCAGATTCTCCTTCTCTGCTGCGGGGGTCACAGGCTGGGTGTTCATGCTGTCTCCTGTGAGGTAGTTGCGGGGGCCAGGTGGGAGGCCCAGTGGTGGTCGTTATCGCCGGGGACGGGAGTGAAGACCAGCTTTTGCTCGGGGTTAGCGTCGGGGCGCTGGGAGCGGGGAGCGAAGCGGTCACCGGTGGCGAATTCGGAAGGGGAGGGCACAGTGCCGGG
>JAUMUA010000080.1:2435-3207 GCA_030530925.1 Rothia sp. (in: high G+C Gram-positive bacteria)
AATCTGGTAGAGGCGGTCTGAACCGGATTCGATGGAGAGCACAGAACCCAGTAGCCCCCGGGTGTACTCGTGCATGGGGTTGATGAGTAGCTGACTGGTGGAGCCTGCTTCAACAATCTGACCGGCGTACATAACCGAGATCCGGTGGGCCACCTGGGCTACCAGGGCCAGGTCGTGGGATACGAAAATCATGGCAAAGCCCAGCTGCTCGCGCAGTTCGTTGAGGAGCTTAATGACCTCGGCCTGGACAGTAACGTCAAGGGCAGTGGTGGGCTCATCGGCGATAACTAGCTTGGGGGAGCGGGAGAGAGCCATAGCGATAAGGACACGCTGACGCTGGCCGCCGGACAGCTCGTGGGGGTACGAAGCTAGAGTACGTTCGGGGTCGAGCTTGACCAGGCGCAAGAGCTCTTCGGGGCTCTTACGGCCGCCACGGCGGGTCAGCTGCTTCATCTGGTCCTTGATGAGCATAGAGGGATTGAGAGAGCTCAAGGCATCCTGATAGACCATAGAAATCACAGAGCCGCGCAGTTTCTGGAATTCGGTTTCTGAGGCTCCCACCAGTTCCTGCCCCTCAAAGAGCACGGAGCCGGTAATCTTGGCTTTCTTATCGAGCAGGCCGATGATGGCCAGGGAGGTAATTGACTTACCGGAGCCTGATTCGCCTACCAGGCCCATGGTCTGGTCCTCGGTGACGGTGAAAGAGACGCGATCGACGACCGGGGTATCGCCAAAGCGCTCGGGGAAGTAGATTGAGAGGTCCTTGACTTCC
>JAUMUA010000080.1:3217-3795 GCA_030530925.1 Rothia sp. (in: high G+C Gram-positive bacteria)
AGAATGACGCGGGCAGAGGTGTCCGCCTGGAGGCGGTCGGTGCGGCGGCTTTCTGCGCTCTTCAGTTCCTCCAGCACACCTGCCAAGTTAGCTGCGGCTACGGCGTCCCTTTCGGCGGCCGGGCGGGAGCCAGCATGCTTGGCGGGATCACCCCAGGGGCTAGCTTCCTGCTCCCGGGTATCTGGGGAGGCCGCTGTGATGGACTTATCGTCGGCGCTGGAGGGAGCTGCGGTCAGGGCACCGGCGGTGCTGCCGGCAACTACCGAAGAATCGTCGATCTTGACCTTGCGGCGCAGCTTGGGGTTAACCATAGCGTCGGTCATGCCCTCAGAGAGTACGTTGAGAGCCAGTACGGTCAGCAGAATGATAGCGCCTGCAAAGGTGGTAGCCCACCAGCCGCCTGCCAGGACCAGGGACCTGCCGTCAGCAATGACGTTACCCCAGGAAGGGTTGGGCGGGCGGACGCCGGCTGAGAGGAAGCTCAGAGAGGCTTCGAGGATGATGGCATCGGCGACCATGACTGTGGCGAAGACCAGCACGGGGGCGATGGTGTTGCGCACGACGTGCTTGAGCAGGAT
>JAUMUA010000080.1:3816-7197 GCA_030530925.1 Rothia sp. (in: high G+C Gram-positive bacteria)
CGCGAACCACACGGGCTAGCTGTGGGGTATAGACCACGGCGATGGTGAAGATAATGGTGCCAATGGAGTTGCCCAGGGAAGCCAGCAGGACGGCTGCCAGAGCGATACCTGGGAAGGCCATGAGCACGTCCATAATGCGCATAATCAGTTCCGAGACGAACTTGGAGCTGGTTGCTGCCAGAGAGCCCAGAATACCGCCCATGATCAGGGCCAGGGCAACAGCCCCCAGACCGACCTGCAGCGAAGCTCGGGCACCGTACATAAGACGGGAAAGGATGTCTCGGCCCTGCCGGTCGGTACCGAAGAGGTACTCGGAGTTGGGGGCACCGATAGGGGCGCCGGTAGAAGCTAGCGGGTCGTGGGGTGCTAGCCAGGGGGCAAAAATTGCGACCAGGGCGATGACGGCGATGAAGCTGAGGGCGATTTTAGAGCCGGTGGGGAGCGCCCTAAATCGAATGCCTGGCGCTGAGAGGCGTTCTGCTAATCCGCTACGCATGGTTAGACGCTCCTGATACGGGGATTGATGAGAAGGTAGAGCAGGTCAACGATGATATTGACGAGTACGAAAGTAACGGCGATGGTGAGAACGACTCCCTGAACCAGGTTGATGTCGTTACCGGTGATACCGATGAAGATGAGGTTACCCATGCCGTTGAGGGAGAAAATCATTTCAATCACCACGGCACCACCCAGCAGGTAACCGATCCGCAAGCCGAGCACGGTAACCGGGGTGATCAGGGCGTTCCGCAGCACGTTCTTGGTGATGACCTCGCGGCGGGGTACACCGTTACCGATGGCGGTGCGCACGTAGTCCTTGTCTAGTTCTTCAACCATGGAGGTACGGACTGTGCGGGTCAGGGAGGCGCTGACCGGAACAGCCAGGGCCACGGCAGGCAGGAACATGTGGGATAACCAGGTGCTAAAACCGCTACCGGGAGGGGCCGAGCCACCGGTGGGGAACCAGCCCAGGGCCAGGGCGAAGTATTGAATCATCAGAATACCCAGCCAGAAAGAGGGAGTGGCGATAGAGGCCATAGAGAGTACACGGATAATCTGGTCAGGCCAGCGGTCCCGGTAGAGGGCGGCTATAAGGCCGAGAACCAGGGAGGCCACCGCAGCAATCAACACGCCCAGGAAGGTCAGTTGCAAGGTAGTGGGGAAGTCTACCTTGATTTGGTCGATGACAGGCTGGGCTGGGGGAGTAGTCATACCCAGGTCAAAGCGGACCAGCCGGGAGAGGAAGGCGAAGTACTGAAGGATGAGCGGGTCGTTGAGGCCCCGTGACTCTCGGTAGGCTTCTTTGGCTTCTTCCGAGGCTCCCTCACCCAGGGCGATAGTTGCCGGATCGCCGGGAGTAAATTGCAGAATAATGAAGACCAAGATGGTGACGCCCAGAATCATGATGGGCAAGGCGATAAGGCGCCTGCCGAGCAGTCTGAGAAAGTTTGACACGGGTCTGGCTCCCTAAAACTTTAGGACGGGTCCGGAGCGGCTGAGAATCTGCTGGGCTGCCCCGGTGGGTAAGAGTTCTTGTGTGAGCCCGGTATCTGTCCATCCAGGGGGTGGGCAGATACCGAGCTGGTGTGATGTGTGGAAATGGGGTTACCTTTTCAGGGGTACCGGGCCGTCTAGTTCGAGAAAAACCGGGCCCAGTAAAACCACCTAGGCCTGGGTGGTACCTACATTTTGGAAGGACAGGCCGGTGGTTGGAATGGGGGCGAAGTTGGTCAGGGTATCGGCCGACCAGGCGGTGGGCAGCTTGCGGTGGAAGAGGGGATAGAGCGGAACATTCTCTGCCACGATGTCGAAGACACCCTTCCAGTTGGGGTTGGCAGATTCGACCGCTTCGGCCATGGCCTCCTGCAACTGGGCATACTCCTCGGTATCTGACCAACGGAAGCGCTTTTCGGGCCAGGTGGCACCGCGGTACCACCAGGAGAGCAGGAGGTCGGGGTCGTTGCCGAAGACAGAGGGGTCACCGGGAGCCAGGACAACATCGAAATCGCCGGTATCCACATAATCGGAGTAGAGGGACGAACTCTGGGAGTCCTGCAGATTGACCTCGATTCCGGCATCCTTCAGGGATTCCTGAACCAGCTGGGAACACTGCTTAACCCAGTCATGGTCGGTAGTGCGCAGGGTAATAGAGAGATTCTCTACCCCGGCGTCCTTGAGCAGCTGCTGGGCCTTGGCCTTGTCGTAGGTGTAGACGGTGGAGGCCTCAGCATAGTTGGGGTGCTCCTGGTGCAGGAAGGAGGTAGCCGCGGTGGCATTGCCTAACAGGCCGGTGGAGATGACCTTGTCAATATCGATGGCGTAGAAGAGAGCCTGGCGAACTTCCTTCTTGTCGAAGGGGGCCTTGGCACAGTTGAACATCATGAAGAGCAGGCCGAAGGACTGAACCGATTCGACGGTAACGCCATTGGTGTTCTCCAAGACGGGCATGCTGTCATAGGGCACGGACTCGATAGCCTGCACACGCTGGGAGCTCATGGCTGTAACGCGGGCTGAGGACTCCACCAGAATCAGCCACTTCATATTCTTGGCCAGGGCGGGGCGGGGGCCGTTGTAGTCATCGAAGCGTTCAAAGGCAATATGATCGCCCTTGGTGGCGGAGACGAACTTGTAGGGGCCGGAACCGATGGGGTTGGCACCAAAGGCCTCAATATCCTCGCTTGCCGAGGCGGGCATAATACTCACCAGGGAGATACGGTCAGCGAAGAGGGGGAAAGGCTGATTGAGTTTGAACTCTACGGTGGCCTCATCAAGAGCGGTGACGGTGTCGATGAAATAGAGGAACTGGCTGAAAAGCGATTCTTCTGAAGTGTAGAGCTCGAAGGTGGAGACAACGTCTGCGGCAGTGACAGCTGCACCGTCGTGGAACGTGGCCCCCTCACGCAGGGAGACACGGTAGGTGGTGTCGTCTACGGCTTGAGGATCACCGGTGGCCAGGGCGTTGTAGCGCTCGCGGCTGGCAGGGTCGAGGCCGTAGAGGCCTTCGAAGATGTGCATGTTAGCGGCGAAGGGGGCGGCCCCTGACGCCTGGGAGGGGTCGAAGGTGGTGGAGACGTCGTAGGCGATGGCTGCGGTGATGGTTCCTTGATCGTTGGCGGCGGCGCTGCCGCTAGTGGATGAATCGGTGCCGCTAGATGAGTTGCCGCAGGCTGCAAGAGAGGCTGCGAAAGCGGTGGCGGCGCTAATGCTGCCGGCAATCTTAAAGAAACCGCGGCGGGAAGTGTCAAATTCCTTGACCTGGGTGAGCTGTGACATCGATGTCGCACTCCTTTAGGTGGCTACGCTCCTGGGGCGGAGCAGAAGGTTGTCTAAGAGGGTTATTCATAAGGGGGTCCACACACCCACCCCCACCAACTAGACAACGGC
>JAUMUA010000081.1 GCA_030530925.1 Rothia sp. (in: high G+C Gram-positive bacteria)
AGTTGGCAGGAACGTCGTGCTCGTAAAGAAGTGCGGGCAACTGCAAACCGTTTGGCAAATTTTGACGACGCGAACTTGCGTCGTTCGGCCCAGGCGGCGGTTGCTGCGGGGCAACGGGTTGAACGAGCGCTTGATATTTTGGGTGATAACGTACCTGAACATTTGCGTTATGCAGGTCAGTTGCGGGTAGCGCATAAACAAGCGTCGCTTGATGAATTGGGGCGTCTGGCTGATCCCCCGATGACCAAGGACGCTATCGCTGGCAGAATACGCAGATTACTTGCGTTAGCTGATAAGCGAGCTGGCGAGGTTGGTATTCCTGGGACTGACTCAGGGCATAAAATGCTTTAGAACTCGATCATTGAAGGGAGGCACCTTAAGGGTGCCTCTTTTTGTATAATCTGCGCTCGAAGTGTGGGGATGTGTTGTTTGATGTGGGTAAGGAATTTTGGCTAAATTCTAGGTAAAGCCAAGTAAAACCACGTATTTCACAAGTGGTGGAGGGTGAAAATTGGTTAATAATGAGCCATAAGCCAAAAAAGAACACAAATTCACACCCAAACTCACATAAAACGTGTAAAATCTTAAATGAATTGAAAGAGAGTTGCCCCAGCGAACTTGCTGAGTGGTTCTTTTCTTCCATCAAGCGATTCACTGAAAATAAGGAGTTTGATTACAGTGACAGTACGCGTAGCAATTAACGGATTTGGCCGCATTGGCCGCACCTTCTTCCGCGCAGCTCAGGCTCACGGCGAAGGCTTCGAAATCGTCGCAATCAACGATTTGACCGACGTCAAGACTCTCGCTCACTTGTTGAAGTACGACTCCATCATGGGTCGCTTTGATGGCACCGTTGAGGTTTCAGAAAATGGTATGACCATCAATGGTAAAGAGATCAAGGTTCTTGCAGAGCGCAACCCTGCTGACCTTCCTTGGAAGGATCTTGGCGTTGATGTCGTCCTCGAATCCACCGGTTTCTTCACCGATGGCGAGAAGGCAAAGGCTCACATCGAAGCTGGCGCAAAGAAGGTTATTCTTTCTGCGCCCGGTAAGAACATCGATGGCACCTTCGTGATGGGCGTCAACGACGACCAGTACGATTCTTCATCCATGAACATCGTGTCAAACGCTTCATGCACCACCAACTGCTTGGCTCCTATGGCTAAGGTCTTGAACGACAAGTTCGGTATCAAAAAGGGTCTGATGACCACCATTCACGCATACACGGCTGATCAGCGTTTGCAGGATGCTCCTCACTCAGATCTTCGCCGTGCACGCGCAGCAGCGCTCAACATGGTTCCCACCTCAACGGGTGCAGCAGCAGCAGTTGGCTTGGTTCTTCCTGAACTTAAGGGCAAGTTGGACGGCTTCGCTGTTCGCGTTCCTACCCCCACCGGTTCCATTACCGACCTTACTTTTGAAGCAGACCGCGAGGTAACTGTTGAAGAAGTAAACGCAGCAATGAAGGAAGCTGCTGAGGGTGACTTTAAGGGCATCATCAAGTACAACGAAGATCCCATCGTTTCAAAGGACATCGAAGGCGAAGCAATTTCGACTGTATTCGACGCTCCTTTGACCAAGGTTATTGGCAACCAGGTCAAAGTAATTGCTTGGTACGACAACGAGTACGGTTACGTTTCACGTCTTGTAATGTTCACCAACAAGGTTGCTTCAACTCTCTAATCATTTAGAGTGGTTAGTAACACAACTAACTCATCTGTATTGGAGATGAACACCATGGCTAAAGCTCTATCTGAGCTCCTTGCTGAAGGTGTGTCCGGTCGTCACGTTCTGGTTCGCTCGGATCTTAACGTGCCCCTGGATGGCACCACCGTAACTGACGACGGTCGTATCAAAGCATCGCTTCCTGTCCTGAAAAAATTGGCGGACGCCGGTGCGAAGGTCATCGTGATGGCTCACCTTGGTCGCCCTAAAGGTCAGGTAGATCCGCAATTTTCTATCGCCCCCGCAGCTAAGCGTCTTGCAGAACTTGCAGACTTTAGCGTAGTGGTGGCAAAAGATGTGGTGGGTGAAGACGCCAAGACTAAGGCTTCTTCGTTGCAAAACGGTGAAGTCCTGGTTCTTGAGAACGTGCGTTTTGACGCTCGCGAGACTTCTAAAGAAGACTCTGAGCGGGCAGACTTTGCCGATGAGCTGGTCGCTTTGACCGGTGAAAACGGTGCGTATGTTGACGACGCGTTCGGTGCGGTACACCGCAAGCACGCTTCTGTTTACGACGTCGCTAAGCGCCTACCTTCATACCTGGGCGATTTGGTGAAGACCGAAGTTGATGTTTTGAAGAAGACTTTGAACAACCCTGAGCGTCCCTTTGTGGTCATCATGGGTGGCGCAAAGGTTTCAGATAAGCTAGCGGTTATTGAAAACCTTATTGGTAAGGCAGATACTTTGCTGATCGGTGGCGGCATGGGATACACCTTTGCTGCTGCATCAGGGTACAAGGTTGGTAAATCAATTCTTGAGAAAGATCAGATCCCTACCGTTCAGCGTTACCTTGAAGAGGCTGAGGCTAAAGGTACCGAAATCGTTACCGCTGTAGATGTTGTATGTGGCGATGACTTCTCGAATGATGCAAAGTTCGAGACTCGTCCCATTGAAGACATGGAAGGCGGCGAACTTGGTGCTGATGCAGACGGTCTGGATATTGGTCCTAAGACCCGTGAACTTTTTGCTGAAAAAATTAAGACGGCTAAGACTATTTTCTGGAACGGACCTGTTGGCGTTGCAGAATTCGAGAACACTGCACACGGTACCAAGGCGGTTGCTGAGGCAATCGTGAACTCAGATGCGTTTTCAATTATCGGCGGTGGCGATTCTGCTGCTGCTGTACGCAAGCTTGGTTACACCGATGATCAGTTTGGTCACATCTCAACTGGTGGCGGAGCTTCTCTCGAATACATCGAGGGTAAAACCCTCCCCGGTTTGGACGCTCTAGGCGCCTAACGAACACCATTGAAGGCGGGTTATCTTATTGAGGTAACCCGCTTTCTGTGTAAGAAACGTAAAGGAATTTTTACTATGTCACGTACTCCATTTATTGCTGGCAACTGGAAAATGAATCTTGACCATGCACAGGCTGTCACCTTGTTGCAGAAACTAACATGGACACTAGATGATACGAACTTCGATTATGACAACGCTGAAGTTGTTGTATTCCCTCCTTTCACCGACATTCGTTCGGTACAGACCCTCGTTGATGGCGATAAGCTAAAAATTACTTACGGTGGTCAGGATCTTTCAGATCAGGATTCCGGTGCTTACACTGGCGATATTTCTGGTGAATTCTTGAACAAGTTGGGCGCTACTTACGTTTTGGTAGGTCACTCAGAGCGCCGCACCATTCACGGTGAGTCTGATGCTGTGTGTGCAGCTAAGGTGCAGGCAGCTTACCGTAACTCGTTGGTTCCTGTTCTATGCGTAGGCGAAGGTCTTGACGTGCGCGAAGCAGGAAAGCACGTTGATTTCACTCTTGAGCAGCTCCGTGGTTCCGTTGAGGGGCTTTCAGCAGAGCAGGCTGAAACTCTTGTTGTAGCGTATGAGCCCGTTTGGGCTATTGGCACCGGCAAGGTTGCAACTGCTGCTGACGCACAGGAAATGTCTGCAGCAATTCGTGCCGAGATTTCTAAGCTTTACAGCGCTGATATCGCTGAAAAGGTTCGCATTCTCTACGGTGGTTCAGTGAAGGCAGCTTCTGCTCCTGAGATCATGGCAGAGCAGGACGTCGACGGTGTTTTGGTAGGCGGCGCTTCACTAGATGCCTCGGAATTCGCTAATATTGCACGTTTCGATTCAAAATAAGAACGAAAGTTCTTAAAGTGGCGTATAGTTTTACCTGCCCATATTTGGCATAATTTTCTAATTTTGAAAGGCTCTCGTGGAGATTCTCAAAGTCACATTGATGGTGATTATCGCTATCTCGAGTGTTCTCACTATTTTGCTCGTGCTTCTTAACCGCGGTAAAGGCGGCGGTCTTTCCGATATGTTCGGTGGAGGTATGACTACTTCTTTGAACTCTTCAGGTTCTGCTTCGAGAAACCTTATTCGATTGACCGTTACAGTGGTTCTACTGTGGGTCATTGCGATTATTGCCTATGGTTTGGTTTTACGATTTGAAACAGCAATGGTCTAGAAATCATTGGTGTAGATAGGTTTTAGACGTCAATATAAAGTGCCCCGCATCAGTTTGATGCGGGGCACTTTTATATAGTTTTTAGTCTTCTTGAGTCATAGCATTGCGGCTTACCCGAATCAGCGTTTCGCTTGTACCACGAGCTCCCGCGGCAGGGGTCTGTTGCAAGATCGCAGTAGAGATTTCGTGAGAGCTGAGCTTTGCCGCCTGAGTGAGACGGCCCAGAGCTTCCTTCTTGTCTTCACCGGAAATCAAGAACCAAATACGTTCTGAACTGTTAATAACCGGCAAAGTAAGGGTAACTCGATCGGCAGGTGGCTTAGGTGAATGATGAATTGCCAATGTAATCTCATCGCGATTCAATATTTCATCCCGTTGCGGAAAGAGCGAAGCAATGTGACCATCCGGACCCATTCCAAGTAGCGTCACATCAAAAACGGGGGTAGAAGCAGACTCAACAGCAAAGCGTGCCAGCTCTTGAGCATAAGAGGTGGCAGCTTCTTCGGCAGAGGAAAACTTATCAGTTGAACCCATTTGATGTATATTTTCAGCTGGGATGCTGAGCTGGCTTAGCAGAGCGTTGTGTGCTTGCAATGAGTTTCGGTCGTCGTCGTTCTGCGCAACAAATCGCTCGTCAGACCACCAAAAATGCACCTTTGACCAGTCAATATCTTGCGAAATGGAACTCTGCGCGACAGCTTCAAGAATGGCGATGCCCATGCTTCCGCCGGTGAGCGAGACATGAGCAGTACCCTTCTCGCGAACCGCAAATGACACAACATCAAGAAAATCTCGTGCTGAGGAATTAGCTAAGTCAGAGGGGGTATCAAATGACACCACAATAGGTTTAGGCATCGAAAACCTCCGTGCAATCTACGCCGTCAAAAATTTCTTCGTTACTGTTCAAATCAACCACCATGCGCCCCGAATGGATGGACTCGGTGAGAACTTCACCATAGACTTCGTCAGGATCTAACCTACGCAGTTCTTCGGCAAGGCAGTCCGCCAACGTCCGCACCGGCAAGGCAATTTGTTGATCGGGCGCACCTGGATACGAAAGGTGCCCAATGTTCCAGTCAGGTCGATCAAGAATAATGCTTCCATCCTCACGTTCTAGCTCAACGCGGTAGAGACCGCGGTCTAAACGTGTGGTGGAAAGATGCACATCGGCGTCCAACTTCTGCCCTAGCCATGCGCCAAGCAACACGACGGATGGTGATTTAGATGAACCGGCGACGGTAACTTTGCGAGTAGGGGAGTACGGAAGCTGATCCAGAACTGCCGCTAGCTGAATACGCCACAGAGTGAGCCTAATCCATGCCAAATCGGTGTCGCCTGCTTGGTATGACTGTGAGAGTTTGGAGAGAACGTTCATGGGGTCATACGCTCGTGCGGAATCGGTAATGCGGCGCTGAGCAAGCTGACCAATCGAAGTTTGCGCCGGGTTCTCTGGTACCGAATGTGGCCACCACGCAACAATGGGGGAGTCAGGCAATAGCAAACCCGAAATCAAAGATTCGGTAGGTTCAGCCGCCTTACCCCAGCCGCGCAAGATAATCATCTCTGAAGCACCGGCTTCACCGCCTACTTCAATGTCAGCATCCAGACGGTTTTCAGCAGAAGCGTCCTCTGCAATATGAAAAATAATGCGACAAGGGTGCTCATGGGAAGCTTTAAGAGCAGCTTCACGAGCTAACGATGAATGCCCGGCGTCTGCCAAAATCACCAGAGTCAGTACACGACCAGAAATGGTGTTGCCCGTTTCGTCGCGCAAACGAGAAATTTCTTTCTCAATTTTAATGGTATCTGTATGTTCAAGTTCACAAATCACGGGCGTCTCCAAGCTCGGTGGTCTCGTGCGAGCAATTCTCTGGAGGACTCTGGTCCCCACGATCCGGGGGCATAGGGTTCAGGCTGAACATTGTTTTCAGCCCAGTATTCTTCAAAAGGATCAAGAATCTTCCAGGAAAGCTCAACTTCTTGATGGCGGGGGAACAGCGGCGGTTCACCCAGCAGAACATCAAGAATAAGTCGCTCGTATGCCTCCGGTAGCTCCTCAGTAAAGCTATGACCATAACCGAAATCCATGTTGACATCACGAATAGCCATCTGCGTTCCGGGTACTTTTGAAGAGAATCTAAGAGTCATGCCTTCATCTGGCTGCACTCGAATTACAATGGCATTCTGCCCAGACTCCTCAGAATTACCGAACAACAAGTTGGGTGATTTTTTAAGGACGAGCGCAATCTCAGTGACGCGCCGTCCTAATCGCTTACCCGTGCGCAGATAGAACGGAACGCCTGCCCAGCGACGCGTGTTGATATTAATCTTGAGAGCAGCAAAAGTTTCCGTGCGCGAGTCTGTCGGGATATCTTTTTCATCAAAGAAACCGTTGACTTCCTCGCCACCTTGGTATCCCGCAGCGTACTGACCAATCGCGAATGCTTTAGATAAGTCTTCAGGGAGCGTGATTGCTTCAAGAACTTTTTCTTTTTCAGCCCGCAAATGGTGAGCTTTAAAGCTTAAGGGCTCTTCCATGGCGGTGAGAGCCACTAGCTGAAGTAGGTGGTTCTGAATAACATCTCGTGCTGCACCGACGCCGTCGTAATAACCAGCGCGTGAGCCAATACCGAAGGGCTCAGCCATAGTGATTTGAACGTGATCTATATGGTTAGAGTTCCACAGCGGCTCATAAAATGCATTGGCAAATCGAAGCGCCAAAATATTTTGAACAGTTTCTTTGCCCAAGTAATGGTCGATGCGGAAAACATCATCGCTTTGGAAAACATCTTCAACAATTCTGTTGAGTTCGCGTGCCGAAGCTAAATCATGACCAAAGGGTTTTTCGATGATAAGACGACGCCAGCTTGAACCATCTTCATCTTGAGCTAGTCGGTGCGCTGCAATCATCTGCAGAACGCTCTCAAAGTCCTTAGGTGGAATAG
>JAUMUA010000082.1 GCA_030530925.1 Rothia sp. (in: high G+C Gram-positive bacteria)
CAGCGCAGAAATTTTGGGGTGAACAACCGAATCGGTTTGAAGACCATGAAATGTTAGTTGATGCGTTAGCTGCTGTGGCAAATAAAAAAATGATGCAGATTGGCTACGAAGACACTCAAACGGGGGAGCGGGAACTTAAAACACTGGTGACTCTAGGCGTAGGGACACGCTTTGGACGATGGTACTTAGCAGGAGCCTATGAGCTTGGGCAACAGCCCCGTCTCTTTCGTTTTGATCGCATCGAGTCGCTCGTAGTCTTAAATCAAGCCACCCGCTCTGAACTAAATTTTTCAATGTCAGATCAGCTCAAGAGACTGTCGTCCGTTGCTCCTCTAGGACTATGGGTTCAACAGCCAAAGCATCCACATCCAGAGGTAATTCCTTCCTACTCCTTAACTGAGACAGTCACCCAAGCGCTGATGGGAGGATATAAAATTCTTCCTGAGCCATCCCGCGATTCCAGTCAATCGGGTTTCACCGTCGAAAGGAGCTATCAGCATCGAGCTGCTGAAGAATTCCTGCGAGTTCGTAACGTGCTGTGCAGAACACATAGCGGAGCTGCAGGTTTTCAGAGGGAAGAACACGAGTTTGAGCCGGTTTCTCAAACCCGACGTCGCGCCTCAGCAGAAGAACAGACAACTCAACTTTTGAGTATTTCTCAAGTAATTATGGAAAACCCTGGCATCGCGCTGCAAGATCTAGCTCACCGTTTTGGAATGACTCCCGCAAAGTTGAGAAAACAACTTGAGTCGTTATGGGCAACCCTAGATCCACTGAGATTTGAGATTCACATTGAAAACGATGCGGTATCCATTTCAAGTTCATTTGATTTCGGATCTGCTATTGCTCTCAACGGGGTGGAAACTGCTCTACTGTTTCTATCAATTGAGTTCAATCGGCACCTTCAAGCTTCGCAGAACAGATTTGATGAAGCCCAGGCAATTTTGCTTACCGCGCATCCTCAATACAAACATGTGGCGAGCGCACTGGCCATCGTTGAAGAATTCGAAATAGAGCTACTGCGTCGTGCAATTTCTCAATCGAGAATCGTGAAATTTGATTATGTCCGCGAGCAACAAAGATCCCATCGATCCGTGGTTCCGCAGGAGCTTTTGTTCCAAGAGGGAAATTATTATATGGCTGGTTTCTGCTTAGACCGGCAAGCACCACGAGTCTTCAGGGTAGACAGAATGCAAGAATTGGCTCTTCTTTACAGTGAAATGGATGATTTACCTGTCTATGAGAATCCCTTGCGATGGAATGTAGAACCCACTGAGCACACCGAATTTGGCTATGTACAGGTGGAATCCGATGTCGTTAGCCCCGCACTATGGATGTTGCGACAGCACGCTACGGCAGTTGCGCATCTGGGTGCTGCACACATTCTTCAAATTCCCCTCAGAAATCCAGCCTGGCTGATTGAAGCAACAATTTCAGCGAGGGGGACGGCGCAGATTCTGTATCCGCAACGGGTGAGGGAGCAACTATTAGCTCAAGTGGAGGGCATATAATGTTTCACATGCCTTGGTGGTTTTGGACTCTTTTATGGTTGGTATTGGTTATCGGTGCGATTGCCGTACTCGGTTGGCTCATCTTTAGAACTGTGCTGAAGGGAGCCGATGTTTTTGAGGAGTTTATGAACCTCAGTGAAAGTTTTTCTGAATCATTAGATAGCGCTGTATCTTGGCAGACTCAAAAACTGCGGGAAAAGCCGCCGGTTGGAGTTGTACGGCCGGTGAGCGAGACACTCGCACAGTATGAACAAAGCAAAAATATACGAAAACAACAGAGAATCTCGCGTAGAATACAAAAACGAGACTTACTGGGTCAGCCCCAACGTGTTGGGGATTTAAGAAATAATGCACGAAAGGGTGCGACACATGGCTAGGCTTTTTGAACATCCAGCAGGCTTAATTATTCTGCTAGTTATTATTATTCTTCTTTTTGGTGCACCAAAGCTCCCCGGCATGGCTCGTAGCTTGGGTCAGTCAATGCGTATCTTCAAGTCAGAAGTTGATGGCATGAAGAAAGATAGCAATAAAGAGAAAACCACCACCACTACCGCTAACGACCAGGTTGTTACCGGTGAAGTAGTCGATAACCACAATGTTGGTTCTACTCGCGCAGATTCCACTAACACTCCTAACAACACTCTCTAATTTTTGCGCTAATAGTTGTGAACAACCCGTGCTCAATATTGGGCACGGGTTGTATGCGAATTGAAGAAGATGCAATGAAGGTTACCCATGGCAAAGGCTACAAAGCGTAAAAGTAATCCTCAAGCCAACATGGCTTTGACGGAGCATTTACGAGAATTTAAGAATCGCATTATTAAATCTGCCATAGCTACCGTTTTAGGTGCTATCGGCGGTTTTTTCTTGTACACGCCGTTCATTGATGCGATCAAAGAGCCGCTTGTTGAAATCAATAAACAACAAGGGCGCGAAGCGATTTTGAACTATGCGAATGTTCAGTCCTCTTTCAGCCTCCTCATTTCGGTTTCGCTTTACATTGGTTTGGTGCTGGCAGCTCCTGTGTGGCTTTACCAGCTGTGGGCATTCATTACTCCAGCGCTTTACAAAAAAGAAAAGCGCTATGCACTCGGATTCATTTTCACGGCTGTTCCCATGTTTCTCATTGGCTTGGCAACTGCATGGATTTGTTTACCAGCTACGGTCTATGCTCTGACCGCGTTTAACCCTCAGGGCACCTCAAACATTATTTCTGCCGACGTTTATATTTCGTTCGTCGTAAAATTCATGGTTTCCTTTGCGCTATCGTTTGTTGTTCCTGTCATCTTAGTGGGACTGAACTTTATGGGGATTTTGCGCGGTAAGACCATTTTGAAGCAGTGGCGTTGGGTTGTTGTTTTCGTGGCAGTTATCGCGGCGGCAACGGCTCCCGGTACTGACGTGATGACTATGTTCTACCTTGCAGCCCCCTTGCTGTTCTTCTTCTTTGTAGCCATCGTCATCAGCTTGATGCACGACAAGCGCGTTGATCGTAAAAATGCAAAACTTGCTCACGGCCTCACGGATGAAGAAATCAATCGCAGCACTTCAGCAGAGGATTTAGACAAGCTGGGTCGCATTGAGAACAACAACGGTTCGGTAGAGGCTACCCGCTAATACAACACTCTAAGAGTGCAGTAGTTTCCTTGCGAGGCTACTGCACTTTTGTTTAATGATTCAGCTCAAAAAATAGTTGGGCAATGGATTTTCTAATGCCTTATAGAATGGGCTATATGTCGCGCTATTCCGATAACTATCTTCAAGCCAGTATCCGCCAACAACGTGAAAAGTCGGTACTGGGTTCTTTTCAACGCACCTTGCAGTTCCCTCTGGACGACTTCCAGCTGAAAGCTTGCGAATCGGTAGAAAGCGGAAAAAGCGTTTTAGTGGCAGCTCCCACCGGCGCTGGAAAAACAATTGTGGGGGAGTTCGGGATATTTCTCGCTCTCACACAACAGAAGAAGGCGTTTTATACCACGCCCATCAAAGCTCTCAGTAACCAGAAGTACCACGATCTCGTTAAGACTTATGGCGAAGATTCTGTGGGTCTTCTGACCGGTGATGTCTCCATCAACTCAGAGGCACCCGTGGTGGTCATGACTACTGAAGTCTTGCGAAACATGATTTACGCTGAGTCATCTACTTTGGTGAATCTGGGCTTTGTCGTGATGGACGAAGTTCACTACCTGGCAGATCGCTCTCGCGGCGCAGTCTGGGAAGAAATTATTATCCACCTGCCCGAACACGTAGCACTCATTTCGCTCTCCGCTACCATTTCAAATGCTGAAGAATTCGGTGCTTGGCTTGATACCGTCCGCGGGGAGACCGATATCATCGTGTCTGAACATCGCCCTGTGCCTCTGTGGCAGCACGTTATGGTGGGTAAACAATTGGTGGATCTATTTGTCGATGACACCACCGTCGAAGACGCTGCGGAGATGATAGACAATAACTCCGACGTCGCCCCCGAAGTAAACCCAGAACTATTGCGGCTTCGAGACAGCCGACGTCGTCCCCGCCACCACAGCGATAATTTCAACCGCCACAGGCGTGGGCACCAAAGAAAATCACAGCAAAATTTTCGAGAAAACTCGGGTCAGCTTCGACCGGTGCGCACAAGCCGCCCACAGATGATTTATGCCCTTGATCGTGATGCTCTATTGCCTGCTATCTGCTTTATATTCTCGCGTAGAGGGTGCGATTTAGCTGTTCAAGAGTGTATTGACGCCGACGTTCGTCTAACTACTGACCAAGAATCTAGGATTATCCAGGCGTATATTGCTGAAGCAACGGCATCGCTAGAAACTAAAGATCTTAGCGTGCTTGGATTCTATGAATGGCGAGAAGGGCTGAGCCGTGGAATTGCGGCACACCATGCAGGGTTATTACCGGTTTTTAAAGAAGTGGTAGAGACTCTCTTTGCCGAGGGCCTCATCAAGATGGTCTATGCAACAGAGACATTGGCTCTTGGCATTAATATGCCTGCACGAACCGTGGTGCTTGAGAAACTCACGAAGTTTAATGGTGAGGGGCATGTGGACATCACGCCAGGGGAGTACACCCAGCTCACCGGACGCGCCGGACGCCGCGGGATCGATGTTGAGGGCCACGCAGTGGTTCAGTGGAAGCCTGGTCTTGAGCCGCAACAAGTTGCAGGTCTAGCTTCAAAACGTACATATCCGCTGAATTCTTCATTCAAACCCACTTACAATATGAGCGCTAACTTGCTAGCTCAGTTTGGTATGTCTCGCTCTAAGAAGATCCTTGAATCTTCATTTGCTCAGTTCCAAGCTGATAAATCTGTGGTGGGTGTAGCTCAGCGTGTTCGTAAGAACGAAAAAGCGCTAGAAGGGTACGCAGAGTCTATGCAGTGCCATCTGGGAGATTTCAAAGAGTACATGGCGCTCAGACGAGAGCTAAACGATCTGGAGAAGTCTGCTGATAAAGGTAAAAAGCGTATCCAATTCACCCAGGCGGTAGCATCAATTCATCAGTTGCTTCCGGGAGATATTATTGAAATCCCTCGAGGGCGTTCCCGTGGATTCGCCGTCATCTTGAGCAGATCTGATTCTCATGAGAATCCCAGTCCGGCAATTCTCACCGAAGATTCCCACTTGCGCAGGCTGAATCCTCAAGATCTTGAGGGACCAATCGCTCCGGTTTCTAAAATTAAGGTTCCCAAAAAGTTCCAGGGCAAGACTCCCAAAGAACGTCGTGATATGGCATCGCGTATGCGTGATGTACTTCGAGAAAACAGACCGCCACGTTCCACCGGTCATCAAAAATGGTTCAATACGGGCGATTCTAAAATTGAACAAGAAATCCAGACGGTACGCACCGCTCTCAAAAACCATCCGTGTCATGGATGCTCAGATCGAGAAAACCATGCGCGGTGGGCTGAGCGATGGTGGAAACTCGAACGAGACACTGAAGGACTGCGTGTCCAAATTAGTCGCAGGACAAACACGCTGTCGCAGGTTTTTGAAAAAATTACTAAACTTCTCTACTCTTTCGGCTATGTTGAGCGAGATAGTGAGGGAACGAACCGCCTTACACCTCGCGGACAATCACTTCGCCGGGTTTATGGAGAGAAAGACCTCTTGCTATCGCTGTGCTTGCATGAAGGATTCCTCAAAGGGCTGGACCCTGCTGCTACAGCGGCAGTAATTTCTGCCATCGTATTTGAAGCTAAACGCGATGAAGCGGGGATGCTACGCAAATACCCATCGCAGTCTGTAGAAGATTCTCTCACCACGCTTATCAAGCAATGGAGTGTGCTCAATGACCGAGAAATTCAGTACAAACTGCCTCGCACCGTTACTCCCGATTTAGGCATGGTATGGCCCACCTATAGATGGGCGCGGGGGCAGTCTTTGGCTGATTCTCTCAAGAACACTGACCTTGCTGCCGGAGACTTTGTGCGCTGGGTAAAACAAATCATCGACTGTCTTGATCAAATCTCCCATGTAGCTGAGCAAGATCCCGAGCTTCGAACCCAGTGCGAGCGCGCTATTGAACTTGTACGGCGCGGCGTCGTCGCTACTCAGATGTAACGAAAAGAGATTATTTTGAAAAATACTACTGTCTTCATGGATGGATCCGTTTATTCTCCTGCGGATCCTTATGCCACCGCTTTGCTCATGAGTGAAGAGCAGATTGAGTGGGTGGGTTCTGACGCCGGCGCTCGATCCATTAGCGATTCCAGCACTGAAATTTATGAGTTGGAGGGGAGTTTGCTAACTCCAGCATTCATGGTGGGTGGCGCTTATTGTGAATATGAAGCTGAGGTTGAAACTTTAGCTCGTAATGCACGTGCAGCCGGATATGGGGGGGTTACGGTATTTTGTACTCATGACAAGGCGTTGCAATTTAAATCTAAAGTTGAAGCACAAGGTTTGCAGGCGTTTATCTATGCACGTATTGTCAATGAATCCGACATCCTGCACTTGGATTCAACGATTCACGGCATTCAGCTAGTAAGCCTTAGCGATCAGTCTGCGCAGCTCATTTCAGCTGCTGTCGAGCGCAGGATGAAGGTCTCTATCGATTTTTCACAGATGGATGATTCTACCAAGTTGTTGTCTGTGATTGAGGAAGTCCCAGCTCTAGTGCGAGCCAAGGCGGCATTACGGCTTGACGGCGTCCAGACCATCTCTGAGCTTGCCCTGAAAAGTCTGTCAGAACTTGGTATTTCTCTGGGGTTTATCTCAAACGCTAAGAGCTGTGGTTCCTGCGTTCGTGAGGCGATTGCTCTAGGTATTCCAGTATTTCTGGGTTCAAATACTTCCGACGCTTCGCTGAATTTGGGATGGGAATTGGCGCGAGATTTCGTAGCTCAAGCAGATACCTTACAGCAGATTTCTTCTAGGTCTGCGTTTAATGCTAT
>JAUMUA010000083.1 GCA_030530925.1 Rothia sp. (in: high G+C Gram-positive bacteria)
TTTTTTGTGGTGGCGGCGGTAACAAATAAGTGGCGGTTACCCATGATTGGCGTTTCACTCATGGTTGTGATGGCACTGGTTGCTGGCGCGTTGTACCCGTGGATTGTGCAGCGTTTTCAGGTGGTGCCCAATGAGCAAGCTACTGAAAGTCAGTACATTCAGCGCAATATTGATGCAACGCGGGCGGCATATGGGCTCAGCAATATTGAGGTGCAAAACTATGACGCCACCACAGCCACCAATGCAGGTGCGCTGAAGGGGGAGTCGTCAACGGTTTCTAATATTCGCCTTTTGGATCCCAACGTGGTTTCGGCGTCCTTTGCGCAGTTACAACAGTTCCGCCCCTACTACCGCTTTGACAAGACCCTCTCGGTGGATCGTTATCAGTTGGATGGCACCACGCAAGATACCGTCATTGCTGCGCGTGAGCTGAACCCCGACCAAAATGCGGACTCTTCGTGGTACAACCAGCATGTGGTGTACACCCACGGCTATGGCGTCATTGCAGCCTACGGCAATAAAGTCGAGGCAGACGGTAAGCCCAAATTCATGCAATCTGGCATTGCCGCCAACGGCGAGATTAGCGAAACCTATCAGCCGCGTATCTATTTTGGGCAGTCTTCGCCATCGTATTCGATTGTGGGAGGTTCCAAGACTGATGAACCTCTCGAGCTTGATCGCCCGCAAAGCGCAGACGATCAGGGTAACGCTGATGCTAAGTACACCTTTACCGGCAACGGTGGGCCCTCCATTGGTAATTTCTTCAACCGGTTAGCCTATGCCATAAAATTCCAGTCTTCGGACTTGCTACTTTCTGACGT
This sequence comes from Rothia sp. (in: high G+C Gram-positive bacteria), assembly GCA_030530925.1. Lineage (GTDB taxonomy): Bacteria > Actinomycetota > Actinomycetes > Actinomycetales > Micrococcaceae > Rothia. The sequence goes on from JAUMUA010000083.1 coordinate 822, forward strand.
CGTACGTCCGGGTTCTCAGATTCTCTATGACAGGGACCCCGCCCAGCGCGTTGAAAAGGTAGCGCCCTACCTTACCGTTGATGGCAACCCTTACCCGGCAATCGTCAATGACCGCGTGGTGTGGATTGTTGATGGTTACACCACCAGCAATCAGTATCCGTACTCGCAGGAATCCGCGTTGGGGCAGGCAACTACTGATTCTGAGACGACCTCCGGTGCAAGCGCGGCACTGCCCAACAAGAAGGTCAATTACATTCGAAATTCGGTTAAGGCAACGGTTGATGCTTATGACGGTTCGGTGAATCTCTTTGCCTGGGATGATCAAGATCCAGTATTGAAATCGTGGCAAAAGGTGTTCCCGCAGACTATTCAGCCTGTTTCGGAGATGAGTGCTGAACTCATTGATCACGTGCGGTACCCGCAGGACGTTTTCAAGGTGCAGCGCGAAGTTCTCAACAAATATCACGTGACCGACGCGGGAAGTTTCTATGCTGGGGATGACGTGTGGTCGGTTCCTAACGACCCCACCGCCAAGCAGGCTACTGCCCTGCCACCGTATTACACGTCGTTGAAAATGCCAGGTAGTGATCAAGCGGCGTTTTCACTGACCAGTAGCTGGATTCCACAACAGTCCGATTCCAATACTCGTAACGTGATGTATGGATTTATGGCAGCTAATGGTGACGCCGGCACTGGCAAGGATGGGCAGGTCAGCCCTGATTACGGCAAGCTGACGTTGCTTGAGTTGCCTCGAAATTCGGTGGTTCCCGGTCCCGGTCAGGCACAGAACAACTTCAACTCTGATACTGAAGTTTCGGCTGAGCTGAACCTGCTACGCCAAGGTGCCTCGAGCGTCATCAACGGTAATATGCTGACTTTGCCGGTAGGCGATGGCATTTTGTATGTGCAACCGGTGTACGTGCAGTCTTCGGGTGACTCGGCGTATCCCACGCTACGGCGCGTGCTGGTGGGCTTTGGTGAGAAGGTGGGTTTTGCGCCCACCCTTGATGAAGCTCTTAATGAGTTATTCGACGGCGAATCAGGTGCGCAAACCGCTGCCGACGCCGGCGTGGACGAAGTCAAAACGGATGCTTCAGCACCTGCTGCTGACTCTGCTGCCGATTCTGATGAGCTGAAGAAGGCGCTGAATGAGGCTAGCCAGGCGATGAAAGATTCCGATGCCGCCATGAAAGCGGGGGACTGGGCCGCCTACGGTAAGGCGCAGGACCGCTTGAATAAGGCATTGGATGCCGCTATGAAGGCTGACGGTGCTGAAGATAGCGGGCAAACTGAAGGCCAGAGCCAGGGGCAAAAGTAACCCGTTAGGTGAGAGCGAGGGGTGAGGGTAATGAGCTAGGGGGCGTGGAATCAATAATTCGTTGGAGAACCGCACCCCTAGCCCTTACTTTTTGTGTTGTCCCTTACAAAGTAACGTTTTGGTTTGCATCAGGTAAATAACATGTGTATATTTATATGAGTCGGCGCGGGGTGGAGCAGTTCGGTAGCTCGCCGGGCTCATAACCCGGAGGTCGCAAGTTCAAATCTTGCCCCCGCAACTTAATAGGAAGACCCAGTTCTTAGGAACTGGGTCTTTTTTTATTTACAGTTTTTTGATAATAATTTTGTTACTAACCACGGAGCGAACTCTCGGCGTGACCTTTTCGGTAAATTTGACCGTGTTTACTTGAGAGACGAGCCCACCGCGTGTCCTGGTGTTGTTCACAGATAATAGAGTTTTACATAAGCTATCGGTTGGGGTTATCTCCGGGTGGGGGTGCTAGGGAATTATGAAATATCACAAAGTTCTTTCAACGATGTTTTTCTGTAGTCTGCTCGTTGGACTTGTGGGCTTTGCCTGGATTTATGTGGAAGGCACTCTGCTGGGGTCTTCTGATCCGAATATCGGCGCTGGCGGGCTGATGCTCGTTGGCTTTGCAGTGGCAATTCTTTCTGGTCTCATGGGGGGGTATCGCAGCAGTAATATCTCGATTACATGGGTAGGGAAACGTATTTTGGATGGATATCTTCTGCTAAAGAAATAATGAACATAGCTGTTTTTGTAGTTTAGCTCCCGAGCGGAGTCTGTAATTTGCAAGTCACAAGTTCATAACTAGCCTCATTAAAATTATTGATAATCATTTCTGATTACCCCCTGTTGGTGGGTGGGTTTCTCGTGTATAGTCAAACGAAGTTGGTTATCCAAGTTTGCTAGACAGGCTTTGGCTGACTAGCAAAGAAGAACTCAAGAGTTTTTCTGAATGAGTAAGTTTCTAACTCTCATTGAGACATGCGATCAGCATGGATCACCTCGAAGTATTGATTGTTCAAATCAAACTTCATCTTCCGTATCTGATGATCGATACGGGGCACACGACCCTTCAGGGGTCATAACGAAAGTAATACAAAAAATGGCAAATGGCACTGTAAAATGGTTCAACTCCGAAAAAGGCTACGGATTCATCCAGCCTGAAGACGGTTCAGAGGACCTTTTCTTCCATTACTCAGCAATCCAGACCAGCGGCTACCGCACTGTTGACGAAGGTCAGTCAGTAGAATACACCGCAGAACGCGGCCCCAAAGGTATGCAGGCTAGCGAAATTCGCCCCCTCTAATCTTTTCTCGCTCTAACAGCGAAACCCATAACGGCTTCAGGAATTCTCCTGAAGCCGTTATTTTTTAAGACCGACCCCCCACAGAGCTCTCCGCCAACACTCCACTACTCTCTGGCAACTTCATCACAGCAATCGCCGCACACACAAAAGCCCCAGCAAACGTGGAAAACACCAGAACCATACCCCCGGCATGCAACAAGACAGGCACTGCAAAAGGCGCCAAAATTGATGCAACCCTACCAAAACCAGCAGCAGCCCCGGTACCTCTACCGCGCAACACCGTAGGATAAACCTCCGGGCTCAGCGCATACAAGGCACCCCACGCGCCCAGATTAAAAAAGGACAGTAGGCAACCTGCCCATAAAGTACTCGCAGGATCATCAGCTACGCCAAAGAAAATTGCCGATGCCGCCGAACCCACCAAAAACAACGCAAGCGTGCGACGTCGTCCTATCTTCTCAATCAAAAAAGCGGCACAAGCGTAACCCGGTAGCTGAGCCAAAGTCATCCACAGCGTAAATTCAAAAGACTTCACCAGTGTAAAACCCTGAGCATGCAACAATGAGGGGATCCATGTAAACGCCCCGTAATACGCTAAATTGATGCAAAACCAGACCGTCCACAGAGCAGCAGTGCGGGTACGAAAAACAGAAGACCACAATTTGCTGGCGCCAACTGATTCAGCAACAGAAGCAACAGGTTGAACATTCTCGCGCGGTTTCACCTCCCTGAGTTCTGCTACTTCTTGAGGTTCTGCAGAGGCAGCTGAGTGCTGACGTCGCACAGCAGGGGACGCTTCGAAACTTTCAACAATGCGCTGCGCCTGTTCCACTTTGCCCTGGGTGAGCAAAAAACGGACAGATTCAGGCAGACCCCAGCGAATCACTAGAGAATAAACCGCTGGAATAATGCCCAGCGCCAACGCCCAACGCCAGCCAGCTGGCGAATCAGAGACCACAAACGCGCCGATGCACGCCGCCGCAATCCAGCCCACTGCCCAAAAACCTTCAAGAATAACCACCGAACGGCCGCGAATAGCTCGTGGAGAAAATTCCGAAACAAGAGTGGAGGCAACGGGTAGTTCAGCGCCGAGTCCTAGCCCTACAACAAAGCGCAAGGCCATTAGAACTGCCAACGAAGTTGCCAGTGCCGACGCGCCCGTCGCTAAACCATAAATCAACAAGGTGGCAGCAAATATTTGTTTTCTGCCAAATTTGTCGGCAAGGAGTCCGCCCAGAACGGCACCTAATGCCATTCCCACAAACCCGATGGAACCTAGCATCGAGGTCTGAAAGGGGGAGAGGCCCCATTGGGCGCTCAACGCTGCCATGACAAACGCAATGAGCCCCACGTCCATGGCATCGAGCGCCCAGCCTATGCCTGCGCCAAAGAGGAGTTTGAAGTGCTTGTGAGTAAACGGCAATCGATCTAAGCGATCGTTGAGTGAATCATTCATTATTCTTCTTTGAATAGAGGGAATGGAAACAAAACAAAAGAGTAAAGGTAAAAATAACCTAAAGTCGTTGAAGATATCTTATGCCACTGACGCCCAGAATCGGCGGTTGAGAATTAATCCGTGAACTCGTGTCAAAATGGTAAGAGAATTTTTTATGGAGGAGGACGCCGTGCAACCGCTAGTCATTGGAATCGCCGGGGGAACTGGTTCGGGCAAAACAACACTGACTCGTGCGCTCATCGCATCATTTGAGCAAGAAGTGGCAGTGGTTTATCACGACAACTACTATAAGCGTCACGACGAGCTTACCTACGACGAGCGGTGCCTGCTCAACTACGACGCCCCAGAAGCCTTCGATAACGAGCTTTTAGTCAAGCAGTTGGACGGTCTGATTGCTGGGCACACCATCGAATGCCCCGTGTATGATTTCGCGGATCATAACCGCTCCCATGACACGCTGATGATTGAATCGCGCCCCATCATTATTGTGGAGGGCATCTTGATTTTTGCTGAAGAAGAAATCAACAAGCGTTGCGACATCAAGATTTTTGTAGATACCGACGCCGACGTGCGCATCTTGCGCCGTATGCGCCGCGACGTGCTCGAACGCGGGCGCACCATCGAGTCGGTGGAATCGCAGTACCTCACCACCGTCAAGCCTATGCATGAACTCTACGTTGAACCCTCCAAACGAAATGCAGACATTATTGTGCCCGAGGGCGGTTCCAATCTGGTGGCGCTAGATATGTTGGTGCACCGCATCAATAGCCAGCTCACCACGCAGAAATAGATTAAGCATCAAAAAATAGACTGCAACCGCACATAAAAGTAGGGGCGGGGATTCCTCAAGAATCCCCGCCCCTATTTATATGGAACGGTATGTTCTACGCAACTATTTATGCGTTCTTGTTCTTCAAAGCAGCTAGACGCGCGTCGAGTTCAGTCTGCTTGCCAAGTTCTTCAAGGTCATTGAACTGAGCATCAATGGACGACGCCGCAAGTTCTTGCTGACCGCGAACCATAGCTTCTTCGCGGCGAACCTTCTCTTCAAAGCGTGAGATCTCAGAGGTGGGATCCATGACATCAAATGACTTCAATGCATCGTTGACCTGGGTCTGCGCGGAAGCGTTCTTGGAACGTGCCACGAGCTCATCGCGCTTGAGCGAAAGTTCGCGGAGCTTCTCACGCATTTTGTCTAGACCATCTTTGAGCTGTTCTACAACCTGGGTCTGTGAATCAATCTGCGGTTTGATGGTCTGAGCATCGCGTTCAGCCTGCATCTGGCGACCCAAAGCAACTTTAGCGAGGTTGTCGAACTTATCGGCATTAGCGGTGTCACCTGCAGTGCGGAACTCATCAGCCTTGTTGGAAGCTGCCAGAGCCTTGTTGCCCCAGTCAGTAGCTTCGCGCTGATCCTCTGCGTAGTCCTCTTCGAGCATGCGCAGGTTACCGATGGTCTGAGCTACTGCCTGCTCAGCTTCAGCAATATTGTTGGTGTAATCGCGAACCATCTGATCCAGCATCTTCTGGGGATCTTCTGCGGCGTCAATAATTGAATTGATGTTAGCTTTTGCCAACTGAGCGATACGACTAAAAATAGTTTGCTTAGCCATGTTTCTCCTTCATATTTTTGCTAACGCGTGATTGCGTTCTTAGGGTTTATTTTCTCAGGTTTTACCGCGAAACAGCATCTATTGGATCGTAAAAAGACTTAATGTTCACGGTGAGCGCATTAGAAGTTGCCACCGGCCCCGCCGCCAAAATCGCCACCGCCGAAGTCTCCACCTCC
>JAUMUA010000084.1 GCA_030530925.1 Rothia sp. (in: high G+C Gram-positive bacteria)
TTGGGATTATCGATGGAGAAACCTTGTTTTTCGATGGTGTCTTCAAAATCGATAGTGGAACCTTCGAGGTAGGGAACGCTCATGCGATCAACGATGACCTCTACGCCGTCGTAATCACGCACTGCGTCGCCGTCGAGAACGCGTTCATCGAAATAGAGCTGATAAATCAGGCCTGAGCAACCACCCGGTTGAACGGCCACGCGCAGACGAAGGTCAGTTCGACCTTCCTGCTCTAGGAGCGCGCGCACTTTCTGCGCGGCTACATCGGTGAGAATAACGCCGTGAGTAGGTGTTTCTGCTTTGGTATCTGTCATGATTCTCCTTCAGGAGTAGAAAGAACGAACACGTGTCGTTCTTGAAGTATGCGTCTGACTGTAATGAGTAAACCAATAACTACAGAGACTTATTCCCTATCTTATGCAGTCTCACAGAATTTTGTCAGCAGTAGTGCTTCACTCAAGATCGCCTTCTCGAAATCTGGCAAGTACAACGACTCGTTGGCACTATGAGCGCGTGTATCGGGGTCTTCGATGCCGGTGATGAGAATATGGGCGTCTGGAAACTCTTTTTTGAGATCTGCAATGAAAGGAATTGAGCCACCCATTCCCGTTTTAACAGGCTCAACATCCCATGCGGTGTGCATTGCAGCAAGTGCTAGTTGGACGCTGCTTTCTTGTACGTCGGCTTGGAACGGCTGACCACTATCGTCGGGCTGGTAGCTGACCTGCGATCCCCACGGGGCGTTCTTGGCGAGGTGCTCTTCAATGGCCGTATGTGCTTTCGCTGGATCTTGACCAGGAGCTAATCGGACGCTGATTTTGGCAGTCGTCTTGACCGCAATCGTATTCGACGATTCAGCTACGGAGGTTATATCCATGCCAATGATGCTGATGGCAGGTTGTGCCCATAGCCGCGAAGAAATGGAACCAGTACCTGCGAGCTGTACGGAGTCAAGGATTCCAGAATCTGCTCTGAAATCTTCTTCTGAGTAATCAACCTCAGGTTGAGGTGCAGTAACTAAACCTTCAACTGCAACTTTACCTTGATTGTCATGGAGGGAAGAAAGTAGATGCATCATGGCAGTGTTGGAGTCCAACATGGGACCGCCGAACATCCCTGAGTGCACAGCATGGTCACCCACTTTGAGCTCAATAGTGCCGCTGGCAACCCCTCGAAGACCTGTGGTGAGAGCAGGAACGCCAGCACGCCAGTTTGATGAATCGGCAACTATAATGACGTCGCTCATCAACTTTTCTTTGTAGTCATGAAGAAAATCGGCAAAGCTAGGAGATCCAGCTTCTTCTTCACCTTCGATGAACAGGGTAACTCCCGCACGGAAATCATCTTTCAAGAGTTCCTTGACGGTAGAAAAGGCAACCATGTGAGTCATAACCCCGGCTTTATCGTCTGCTGCTCCCCTGCCAAAGAGTCGGTCACCTTTTTGGGTGGCAACGAAAGGTTCAGTATTCCATTCCGATTCATCCCCCACAGGCTGCACATCATGATGGGCGTACAGCAAAATGGTGGGGTATCCATCAGCTGCAGGTTTCTGAGCCACCACAGCTGGCATCCCTACATGTTCTTTTTGCGAACCATAGGAAGACTTGAGGATTTCAACAGACTCAAAACCTGCCGCACGTGCCAGTTCAGCTACTTTTTGAGCGCTTTTCTCAACTTGCGAAAGATCAAACGCTTCCCAAGCGATAGACGGAATTGCTACCAGATCAGTGAGATCCTCTAAGACCTGAGGAAATTTCTTATTAACAGCAACTTTGAGATCATCAAAGTGAGGAAATTCGATTTCAGTATGAGAGTTCATGCTCTTAACCTTACGCTGGACTCTGCTAAACACAATTTTCTCAGATATTCTTATATGGTGTTTGGTCGCAATAAGAATTCTACTAAGTCATCTGGTTCGGTAGCAGTTGAATCAACCCGGGACACTTCCCCGGTTGAGACTCCCTCTGAATCTTCATCAAAATACACGCCACCTAAGGGGCGTCCGACGCCGTCGCGCAAACAGCAGGTTGCGGCAAGAAAGCAGCCCTTGGTTCCCACCGACCGCAAAGCAGCCAAAGAAGCTGACCGCGAGGCGGCAAGAGAACAGCGCAAGCTGGAGAACATTGCATTGCAAACCGGCGACGAGCGTTATCTACCTCTTCGTGATCGCGGTGCCCAGCGTCGCTATATTCGTGATTTCGTGGACGCTCGCTTCAACGTAGGTGATTTTATGATCATCGTTCTCATCGCAATATTTGTAATTGGCATGTTTGCCCATAACGCTCAGTTATTCTCTACGATTTTGATGTGGTCACTGTTGCTCATTTGGGCGCTAGATACGTGGCTGATGTGGCGCAAATTGAAAAAGCGTCTCCTCGCTAAGTTTGGCAATCTCGAACCGGGCGCTGGTATGTACGCGTTTAACCGCGTGATGATGCTACGCAGATTCCGTCTGCCCAAGCCGCAGGTAAAGCGCGGACAGTACCCGCAATAAGAGGGGAATCATAAAAGCGGAGAGAGCATAATGCTCCCTCCGCTTTTTATTTACATAATTTTTGCAAGTTGCCTATTGATGCGCGATGCCCACAACGGTCCCTCGTACAAGAAAGCTGTATATCCCTGCACCAGAGTTGCGCCCGCGTCTAAACGTTCTTTGACGTCGTACCCGCTAGTTACGCCACCCACTGAGATGATGCACAGCTGATCCCCCACCGTCTTTTTGAGCAATCGCGTCACTTCTAGCGAACGCTCTTTCAACGGACGTCCGGACAACCCGCCAGCACCGCACTCTTCCATTTTTGCCATGGGAGTCTTCAGACCCAGGTTTTGGCGGGCAATAGTGGTGTTGGTAGCGATGATTCCGTCGAGTTTCATGTCCATTGCAAGTTGGGCAATGGCAACGATTTCTTCGTCAGACAAATCTGGAGCAATCTTTACCAATAAGGGAATGTGCCGAGAAGAGACCGTTGCATCCATTTCATCGCGCACAGCCTCAAGAAGAGGACGCAATGTTTCTACTGCCTGCAACGTACGCAATCCAGGAGTATTGGGAGAGCTGACATTGACGGTTAGATAATCTGCAAAAGGTGCTAAAGTCCTCGTGGAAAAACGATAGTCCTCGATAGCATTATCAAGCTCTACCTTCTTGGTTTTACCAATATTCACACCAATGATGGGCCGGCGAGATTGGTCCCCGGCAAACTGTGATGCGATATTCTCCCGTGCTTGTTTGACTCGTTGTGCAACTGCCTCAGCGCCGTCGTTATTGAAGCCCATACGGTTAATAACGGCAAAATCATCAACCAAACGGAAGAGGCGCTTACGTGGATTGCCAGGTTGTGCACTGCCAGTAACGGTGCCAATTTCCACGTGACCAAACCCTAGATCACCTAGCGCATTGATACCGGAGCCCTCTTTATCGAATCCCGCAGCGAGTCCAAAAGGCGATGGAAACGTAAGACCCATGGCGGTGGTCTGCAACTTTGCCGAAGGAAGCATCAAACGGTGCAACGACGTCGATACTTTCGAGGCGCGAAGCATCTTGACACCCACAAAACCAATTTTATGGGCTAGTTCGGCGTCCATCGGCTTGAAGACAGTGTTAAAAATCAGTGGGTAAATACGCACGGCGTCAATCTTTCTCTAAGGTACTGCATACTATTGTGAAGAATTCTTTACCTGGTCTATTGCCCCGCCATATCGCCGGTCCCGCTGAGCATAAGTTTCCACCGCTCGCCACAACGTACGACGATCGACGTCGGGCCACAAAACGTCAAGAAATACCAGCTCAGCGTAGGCACTTTCCCAGAGCAAAAAATTAGAAGTTCGCTGTTCCCCGGAGGAACGCAAAAATAAGTCAACATCAGGCACAGATGGCTGATAGAGGTATTTGGAAATAGTTTTTTCATTGACCGAAGAAGCTTTGATTTTTCCTGCTGCAACATCAGCTGCGATCTGAGCAGTAGCATCTGCAATCTCAGCGCGACCACCGTAATTTACGCACATAATCAAAGTGCAAACGGTGTTATCTTTCGTCTGCTCTTCGCAATACTGAAGCTGCTTGATGACCGAGCCCCATAACTTGGGTTTGCGCCCCGACCAGAGAACCCGCACACCCCAGGCTTGCAACGTTTCGAGCTGACGAGTCAAAACCTCAGTTGTAAAACGCATAATGAAACTGACTTCATCTAAACTGCGTTTCCAGTTCTCCGTTGAAAATGCATAGGCAGAAACATAAGGAATGCCCATTTCAATTGCTCCAGCAACCACATCAACAAGGGACTTCTCCCCCGCTTTGTGGCCCTCGTTGCGAGGTAATCCTTGCTGGTTAGCCCACCTGCCGTTGCCATCCATCACCACTGCCACATGCTGTGGAACAAATCGGGCGGGAATTGCAGGAGGCTTAGCGCCCGAAGGATGAGGATCTGGAGGTATAGCCAATTAGATTTCCCTTTCAAGCATGGTCAAAGACTTCAGCGGCTTTTCAAGATGCCACTGAATAAATTCAGAAAGCAACCATACGGCGTGTTTCGCGTACTCTTCATGCGGTTGCGAATCGATTGCAGCCCAGTCACCTAAAGCAGCAGAACCAAGGTACTGCACTAGCTCTTTAGATAATGGCCGCACACGCGTATTACTCAAAGCTCTGGCACAATTTTCGCATAGCAACCCCAACTCAGGACTAAACCACGCCAAATGATTATTTTCACCGCACTGCACACACTGTGAGCCGCCTATATCCCATCCGCCATCCCTCATAGCTCGCAGAACGAATGAATTTGCTATGTCTAAGGGGTGATGAACTGATCGAGAAAGCGCCGATAACCCACCAACGAGCAACTGGAAAAGTTCAGGTACTTCGTCGTCAGTAAATTTGGTGAGCTCTTCGGCAAGTTCCACAAGTACAAGAGCAACCAAATAAGCATCAAAATTACTCATCAGCGGAGCCGTAAAAGCTCTGCGAGTTTGCACCTGCGAAATAGTATGCAGATTCTTTGCTGCTACAAACGAAACATCCACATACATGAATGGCTCGAGCCGGCCACCGAAACGAGAATTGCCCTTTCGCACTCCCTTAGCAACCGCATGAACTACACCAAATTGAGGGGTCAGCAAGATAATGACGCGATCGGTCTCCCCTAAATTTTGAGTACGCAGGATAACGGCCGCATCGCTATAGGTCCGGGAAAGAGTAAATTGCAAGCTCACCGTTCTATCTTGACACAGAACAGAATCAAAGGACGGCGAAAATAAAAAACTGGCTACGAGGTACATCCTCGTAGCCAGCAGTTCTTACCTATTCGCCGTCACGCAGTGCACGGTTTACAGCTGACGTCATAGCCTTCAGCGAAGACCACGTAGTGGACGAATCAATACCCACACCCCACAAGACGCGATTACCCACTGCCGCTTCAATATAGCTGGCAGCCTGAGCATCTGAGGTCGAGGAAAGGGTGTGCTCCGAATAATCCAACAGACGCACATCTACACCTTCAGAGCGATAAATATTTTGCAAGGCATCAATGGGACCATTACCGGTGCCAACCTTTTCAAAACTGCGTCCCTCTACATTCAGAACCACCTTGAGCTTAGTTTTCCCTCCAGCCTGCGAATCAACATTGATCGACTCTAACCGGAACTTACCCCAGCGCTGGTTGTGGTCTTCAACCGGCAAATATTCATCGTTGAACACCTGCCACAGATTCTCACTACTAACCTCTCCACCTTGGGAATCAGTCCGCGCTTGAACAATCCCTGCAAACTCAATTTGAGCTCGACGCGGCAGAATCAAACCAAAATCTTTCTTCAACAGGTAAGCGACGCCACCCTTACCTGATTGCGAGTTGACGCGAATAACTGCCTCATACGTGCGTCCCAAATCTCGAGGATCAATCGGCAGATACGGCACAGCCCACACCAAATCATCAATAGATTTGCCAGAGAGCTCTGCTTTCTTCTCCATCGATTCGAAGCCCTTTTTGATGGCGTCCTGGTGCGAACCAGAAAATGCGGTAAACACCAAATCTCCACCATAAGGAGAGCGCTCGTGCACCGGCAGCTGATTGCAATACTCAACTGTTCGACGAATTTCGTCTATGTCTGAAAAATCGATTTCTGGGTCCACGCCCTGAGTCAGCATATTCAGCCCCAGGATCACCAAATCGACGTTGCCCGTGCGCTCGCCGTTGCCGAAAAGGCATCCTTCAATGCGGTCTGCGCCGGCCAAATAGCCAAGTTCCGCAGCTGCGACGCCGGTGCCGCGGTCATTGTGCGGATGCAGTGACAGAATGACGTGCTCACGATGATTGAGATGGTTGCTCATCCACTCCACCGAATCTGCATAGACATTCGGCGTCGCCATCTCCACGGTGGCAGGCAGGTTAATAATGACCTCTCGGCCTTCGCCAATCTGCAATTCTTCAGTGACGGCGTTGCATACCCGCACAGCGAATTCTAGTTCGGTACCAGTGAATGATTCTGGGGAGTACTCATAGGTGAGGTTGGTATCCCCCAGCAGTTGCTCCTCATACTTCATGCATAAGCGAGCACCAGTCAACGCGATATCCAAACTACCATCTTCGTCCTTCTGGAAAACAACTTCTCGTTGAAGTCTTGAAGTGGAGT
>JAUMUA010000085.1 GCA_030530925.1 Rothia sp. (in: high G+C Gram-positive bacteria)
ACGGCATTGCCAACTACTGCCCCCACCGTTGAACCAACGTCTGCGCCCTCTGTTGCTCCCACCACTGCGCCGTCTGCTGATCCAACCGTCGAGCCAACCGCGCAGCCCACGGTAGAGCCAACAGCCGAGCGCACTGTGCAGCCGACAACGGATCCAGCGCCTACCGAGACTGCCGCACCTACAGAATCACCGGTGCCAACCACAGAACCGGTTCCTACTTCAGAACCTACGCAAAACCCTGTTCCACCCGTTGAACCTACTGTGGCTCCAGTACCACCTGTTGATCCTGTACCTTCGGATAATCCTGTGCCCACGAATAATCCCGTACCTCCCAGCGAACCAGCACCACAGCCCACGCAGGAGACTACGGTAGCCCCAGTTCCTCAAGAATCACATCTAGTTGCACCAGTAGTGCCTGCGCATACCACTCATCTAGCGCCCCCACAACAAAACCCAGAAAATGCTGGCGCTTCAACCCCAGCCGGGGTACAACTTCCGGCGCAGCAAAATTCTGCACCTGCAAAAAACGCTCCTCCAGCGGCTAGTTCATCAGCGCAGAATCGTCCAACACAGAATTTTGGGCAGTACGTGCCCAGAGAAACCGTTACTGCGGCTAATTCGCCCTCTACCCTGCAACAATGGGTTCATTCAAAATCAGCTTCAACTCAGGAAAACCCAACTAACGGGGCAACGCTGACGCCTCAAAATTCGTCGCAGCAATTGGGTGCCCAGACTACCTCAGGTGCATCGCTCGAGCGGTTCACCAAAGCTATGGAACCAGCGGACTGGGTGGATGGATTTCTCAAGCGCAGTCACAACGGCAATGACGTTCAGCAAGCTGCCGTGAACGCCGGCGTCACCGGAAACTCGCAAGAGCGGCAATCCTCGGCATCTATCACCAGCGAAGCGCTCACTCGCGGGCAGGCAATTATTGAAGGTTACGGGCCAGCAATAGTGTTCTCGCTGGTGGGGCTTGGCGGAATCCTCTATGTTATTCGTCAGTTCTCGCACTCTTCTCAGTCTGGTGATGCATGATTTCGGCGTGCGTAAAAGATCTGAGCGAGTCTGCGCTATTACAGGAATTCCTACCGATTCTCAATGTTCATAACCAGCAGGTTGCGCAGAATGTGAAACACCACCGATTCGATGCGAGCATGACGGTGGGGCCCGGTGATGACTGCGCGGTTTTTGCCCTCGGCAATAAACCCACGGTGATTTCTACAGACACCCAAACCGAAAACCAAGATTTTAGAACTCATTGGCTCAGCGGATTGTTGAGTTGTGGTTACGACGTGGGGTGGAAAGCCGCCGCCCAAAATCTAGCGGATATTGCCGCGATAGGCGCCGTGCCCGTAACGTTGGTGGTCTCGCTTTCTTTGCCTCCGCAAACCCCAGCATCGTGGGTCAGCGATTTCGCCCGCGGAATCACCGAATCGTGCGTGGCGCACGAGGCTAATTTTTGTACCATTTCCGGCGGTGATCTGGGCGCGAGCGCTGAGCTGAGCGTAACGGTGACTGCTATGGGGCAGTGCGTAGCGCAACCCGTGCTTCGAAGCGGAGCTCAGGTGGGCGACGTCGTGGCGGTTGCTGGCGCGCTGGGCACGGCAGCCGCCGGTTTTGAACTACTCGAAAAATCTCCTACTGACCAGGGTAAACCTTCAGATTTTAGTTCTCTAATCGCTGCGCAACAGCGCCCCCTTGCTGCAGTTCAAGCGGGCATTGGCGCCGCAACGGTTGCTCATTCAATGATGGATATTTCCGATGGATTGGTCAAAGACGCTCAGCGATTGGCAGATGCTTCGGCGGTAAGCATCAACATTGATTCAGCGTTGTTGGAAAGCGCAGCGGCACCGCTTTTTCCGGTGGCGCAACATGTGCTTGAGGGTGCAGCTGACGACGCCCGCGTGCGAGCGCAAGCGATGCAGTGGGTGCTGACCGGTGGGGAAAACCACGGAATGCTCGCGACGTTTGCTGCATATCAACCGCTGCCGCCCCACTTTTTTGCAGTGGGTACGTGTAAAGAGCGAACGGAGCATTCGGTGACGGTTGATGGGAATGCGCCCACTGCGAACGGCTGGGATCATTTTGGTAAAGCAGAACAGCGCCCACTAGGCTAAATTTCAAGAAGCATATTTTTGGTTTTCACAGAAGGGCGAAGATCGTGCCTAGTTCATCGTTGGGTGATATTTGGTCAGAGTGGATGAGCCATGCCGAAGCAAGCTTGGCGCATGCTGAAAACCAGCTCAACGCTATGAACGTTTTTCCGGTGCAAGATTCTGATACTGGCACTAATCTTTTACGCACGGTAAAAGGTAACTCCGCCTACTCACCGCAGGACGGCGCGCAACAGGCGCTCAAAAACGCCGCGGGAAACTCGGGCATGATTTGTGCAACCTGGTTGCAGAGCCTGGTGCAATCACATGGCGAAAATGGAGAAATTACCCCCGAGTCGTTGCATGTGGCACTTTTTAGGGCATATAAGAGTGCTGAGGGCGCTGTGGGGCAACCGGCTGAGGGCACCATTTTGACGGTTATGCACGATGTTGCCCAAGCGGAACTCCAGAACAATATTGAGGATCATGTAGCGAATCTCGTGCAGGTGGCTTTTGAAAGCGCGCGGGGGACCGGGCAATTACTAGAGGTTGCAAAATCAGCCCATACTACCGACGCCGGAGCCAGTGGGTTTTATCTACTCATGAACAGTTTGTGCCAGGCTTTAGCGGGTTTTTCTCGTTCTTTTGAAGAATCTGTAGAGCTATTCCGTCCCGCACAGATAACAGCGCTACCTTCCACTGATGATGCCGTCGCGCAGGGCGATGAAGAGCTGATTTGTTCGGTAGAACTTGATCCGGTGCAGATGGTTCAGCTACGACAAGAACTGGAAAGTGCTGGCGATTCGCTGGTTATTTCTGCTCTTGCCACCGAAGAGTCTCATTATCTCTGGAAAATTCATGTACACGGAGACGCTCAGGCGCTCATGAGTATCATCGCGAACTATGCAGAACCCCAAGAACCGTCGATGACGTCGCTGACCGCGCATCCGCAGCATTGCGAGGACTCCCGCCATGACTAAAACCAGCGCGCCAAAAACTGGCTCATCAAAAGCCGACGCTGTAAAAACCGGCGCTCCGAAAAGTAGAGCTACAAAATCTCGCAAAAAAACAACGACGCCGGCAAAACAAGAAGCCCAAGAACGGTACGCGCTAGAGCCGCGGCTCGAAAATGAACCACTCACCAAATATCTTGAAGCAGTGCTCGCTAAGTCGCTCAAAACTCATCTAGGTATAACCACCGTGGGGGAGTTCTTAGAATATTATCCGCGCAAATATCTGCCCCGCGGGGAGCTGAGCTCTTTCTCGGATCTTGTGGAAGGATCTGAGGTGACGCTGATTGCTAAGGTGCTCTCGGTGAGCACTCGGCAGATGAAAGCCCGGCGAGGTTCCATTACCGAAATTGTTATTACTGATCAGCTTGAGAGCACCGGGAATCCGGGGTCTCGTTTAGGATCTGAGACCGGTCGAGCCTCGGAAACCCTTATCCCAGAACAACACGTGCGCCCTGATTATCGTTTTGCCTCAGAAGGTCATGGGGCACCCAATACCTCGAATCCGCGCATTACAGGTCTAGCGTCTGGCTATTCAGATTCTTACGGTGAGGCGCCTTACTCCGGCTTTGACTCTGGTGTGCTCTTTGGAAATTATTCCACCAATGCTTTTGGCGAGTATGCCCAAGACTCCACCATGACGCTCTCGTTCTTCAACGCCTGGACGGCAGCACGAGAAATACACACCGGTGACCACGTAATGTTTTCGGGGAAAGTAGGTGCCTATCGCGGTGCCCCTACGCTCACGAACCCACACTACGCAGTGCTGGCTGATACTGCAGAGAGCTCACAATCTGGCACCCCAGAAGCCATAGAAAAAGCCAAGACCCGTGCCAACGTGCCCATCGCCGTCTACAAAGCCAGCAGCAAACTCCCCACAGACCGTATTGCAACAGCAATGGAAACCCTGCTGGACGCCGCTCCGCTCAAAGATTTAGAAGACCCTATTCCGCCGGCGGTGCGGCGTCAGCGAAAAATTCCATCACTCGCGTGGACGTATCGGGGGATTCACACCCCTGATTCAGAAGAAACCTGGCGAGCTGCCCAGCATTTTTTGCGTTATCGCGAAGCTTTCATTTTGCAATCTGCCCTAGCTAGGATTCGGGCGGCTAGGTCGATGCAGGCGACCATCGCGCGTCCGTTTCACCCCGGTGGATTCGCCGATCGCCTCCTGGAACTTTTGCCCTACGAACTTACCGAGGGGCAAGCAAAAGTGGGCGAGCAAATCAGCGCAGACTTAGCGTCTCACGTGCCCATGAACCGCCTGCTTCAAGGTGATGTAGGTTCAGGTAAAACCGTGGTAGCGCTCAAAGCTATGTTGCAAGTAGCTGATAACGGGGCGCAGGCGGCAATGCTTGCCCCTACCGAAGTCCTCGCAGAACAGCACTATCGTTCGGTCTGCGAAATTCTGGGAGAACTAGCGGAGATATCCGAGAATCCACTCGAAGCAACATCGCCACAGTCGAACAAAAAAGTGCGGGTCGTCCTGCTCAAAGCATCGATGCCCACCCGCGTCAAAAAGCAAACTTTGTTAGAGATCGCCTCGGGAGTTGCAACCATCGTCATCGGCACGCACGCACTTCTAGCCGATGCGGTGAAATTTGCCGATCTGGGCATGGTAGTTGTAGACGAACAGCACCGCTTTGGTGTGGAGCAGCGAGATGCGCTACGAGGACCCGACGGCGGACTACCGCACCGGTTGGTCATGACCGCAACGCCGATCCCGCGTACCGTAGCCATGACGGTCTTTGGCGACCTTGATACCTCTGTGCTGGATCAGCTACCTGCCGGCCGTCAAAAAATTCAGACCGTCGTGGTTCCTCTCAAAGAGCACCCCACATGGGAAAAGAGACTGTGGCAACGCGCTCGCGAAGAAATTGATGCGGGGCATCAGGTGTATGTGGTGGTACCAAAGATTGGCGGCGGTGATTCTGAGGGCGCCACAGAAGCCGGCGAAGTGCTCTTTGCAGATGCTTCCGGGCAATCCTCCACTAATCGTGCGTCGGAGCTGAACTCGGTGGTCTCGATGCTCGAAGAATTGCAAAGCACACCATCGCTCTCGGGCGTCCGAATTGCAGCTCTGCACGGTCGCATGGATACTGCTGAGAAGTCAGAGATTATGCAGAATTTTAGTGACGGTCTGATTGACTTGCTGGTGTGTACCACGGTGATTGAAGTGGGCGTGAACGTTCCTAATGCCACCTTGATGGTTATTATGGACGCCGACCGCTTTGGTATCTCGGGACTTCACCAGTTGCGTGGGCGCATTGGTCGTGGTTCCCTGCCCGGCACCTGTTTGCTCGTCACTACTCAGCCCGAAGAGGGGGTCTCTCGCGAGCGACTAGCGGCGGTAGCGTCCACTACCGACGGTTTTGAGCTGTCCCGAATTGACCTTGAGCAACGCCGCGAGGGCGATATTTTGGGTGCTGCCCAATCTGGTAATCGGTCAACGCTCAAGTTGTTGCGTGCGCTAACCGATGCTCGATTAATTGAGAAAGCACGTGAGGACGCGCGGGCGGTGGTCGACGCCGATCCTACGTTGGCTAAGCACCCCGATTTGGCGCGGACCATTGACCGGGCACTGGATGCCGACCGCGAGGCTTTCTTAGGCAGAGGATAGAATGAGAACTTCTATGGTGAGGCATTCACCGATCGATTAAGAACGAGGTCAGGGAATCGTGAGCAGAATTATTGCGGGTGTTGCTGGTGGATCCAAGCTCTCTAATGTGCCAGGAGATAACACGCGGCCCACGACCGATCGGGTGAAAGAAGCACTTTTTTCTCGGTTAGATGCTTACGATGTGCTGGCTGGTGCTCGGGTCCTTGATATGTTTGCAGGCTCGGGGGCGCTGGGATGTGAAGCTTTGAGCCGTGGTGCAGTCTTCGTTGATTTTTGCGATACCTATCCCAAGGCGCAAACGGTCATTCAAAAAAATATTGCGCTCATGCAAAAGGCTCTGCACAGCGAGCGTATCGCACGGGTGCATCATTTTAGTGCGAATGCATTTCTGAAAAATTATGCCGGGGACGCCTGGGATCTTGTATTCATTGACCCTCCCTACGCGGTAGAGAACGCTGAGCTCGAAGAACTTCTTGAACTGTTGAGCGCGCACCTTGCCGATGGCGCGGTGGTGGTGGTTGAGCGCTCGTCGCGCACCGCAGAACCTGCCTGGCCAGCGGGCGTCGAAAAGTTTGCCGAGAAAAAATACGGCGAAACGGTGCTCTATTACGTGGAACCTGCAGAATAAGCGGGGTTAATTCTCCGTGGCTTAGGTGGTGCT
>JAUMUA010000086.1 GCA_030530925.1 Rothia sp. (in: high G+C Gram-positive bacteria)
CAATCTCCGACTGGAATCTGTTGTAGATGGTATTCTTGTTAGCGGCACAGCAACTGTTGATGTTAACGGTGAATGTAGTCTGTGTCTTGATCCGGTTCAAGAAACCGTTTCAGCAGATATTCAAGAGCTCTTCGTCTTCGAAAAAGCCCCTGCGGGTAATTCACAAGATGAAGAAGACGAGCAGTATGCGGTTGAAGGCGATCTCATCGACCTTGAGCCGGCATTGCGGGACGCAGTGATTTTGAAACTGCCGTTCCAGCCCCTTTGTAAGGACTCTTGCCAGGGTCTGTGTTCCGAATGCGGAATCCGCCTGGAAGAAGACCCGGGGCATCACCACGAGGTGCTTGATCCACGTTGGAATGCTTTGCAAGGCATGTTCAACGAGGAGAAATAAACTTAATAACCGTAATTCTAGAGAAGAGAGATAGCTGTGGCTGTTCCCAAGCGGAAAATGTCCCGTGCTAACACCCGCGCACGCCGTTCCCAGTGGAAGGCGTCCGTTCCTCAGCTGGTTAAGACCATTGAAAACGGTCGCGTAACCTACTCACTGCCTCACCAGGCAAAGATGGTTACTGACTCTGCAGGCAACGACTTGTTCTACGAGTACAAGGGCCGCAAGGTAGCTGACGCGTAAGTTAGCATGAAAAACTCTGATTCATCAGATTTGTTGAAACGTCTCGGTGTCGATATAGACCCCGAGACGTTTCAGCATGCACTGACTCATAGCTCCTATTCCTTTGAGCACCCAGGTGTAGCTAATAATGAACGCCTCGAATTCTTAGGTGACTCTGTTCTTTCGTTAGCTATTGCTGAAGAAGTTTATCGGTTGTTTCCCGATTTGCCCGAAGGCGAATTGGTCAAGAAACACCATGTGGTGGTTTCTTCGTGGGCACTTGCTGGTATTGCCCGTTCGCTCAACGTAGGGGATCATATTCGCCTGGGTAAAGGCGAGCGCAAGACTGGCGGGCAAAACAAAGACTCTATTTTGGCAGATACCATGGAGGCCATCTTTGGAGCGTGCTATCTTGCCAATGGTCGAGAAGCAGCTCGCGAGCTCGTGTTGCGTTTGGTTGGTCCGCTCCTTCACGATGAGAAAATTCTTGATGCCGGACGTGACTGGAAGACCGAACTGCAAGAACGTGTGCAATCCCGGAATATGGGGGAGTTACGCTACGAGATTGTTAGCTCCGGTCCTGAACACACTCCGGTTTACACTGCTACCGCGATTATCGGTGAACAACGGTTTGAGCAAAGCACCGGCACAGCGTCGAACAAAAAAGAAGCTGAGCGTCAGGCAGCATGGGCAACCTGTAAAGTTCTATAAATTCTAAAATCTCAAGCCAGCAAGGTGTTTATCTTGCTGGCTTTTGTTTCGTTGAAAGGGAATAACTGTGCCTGAACTTCCTGAAGTTGAAGTGGTGCGCCGGGGATTAGCCGCCCATCTGGTAGGCGCCGTCATTGATGAGGTACGGGTTGATGACGCGCGCTCGGTGCGTCGTCACCTAGGTGGGGCTCTTGATTTTCAGTCCCGGTTAGAGAATCACCGGATTGTTGACGTCGCCCGCCGCGGTAAATATTTATGGTTGCTCTGGCAAAACGATGCCGGTGAACCTGCTGACGTTGGGTTGGTGATTCATTTGGGCATGAGTGGTCAGGTTCTGCTGAAAGAATCTGCGGCACCGCACGAAAAGCATCTCAAAGTCAGCATGAATTTGAGTAATACAACGGCGGAAGACGTGCAGTTGAGATTTGTGGATCAGCGAATCTTTGGCGGTATGTTTCTTGATGAATTAGTACCTACGCTCGATGCGCAGAACAAGCCCATTCCTGCTGCCTCACAATCAGAAACCCAGAGTGCGTTAATTCCGCAGTCGGTGGCTCACATTGCCCGTGATCCGCTGGATCCCTATTTTTCGCTTGCTCTTCTACGGCGCAAGATGCTTAAAACGTCCTCGGGTATTAAGCGCTTATTACTCGATCAATCGGTGATTTCTGGGGTGGGTAATATTTATGCCGACGAAGCTCTGTGGATGGCCCGCCTACACTATGCCAAACCAGCAAAGAGTATCTCGGCTTCAAAGACTGAGGAACTGGTGGACGCCGTCCGCAGCGTCATGCAGAGCGCGCTTGCGGTGGGCGGAACGAGTTTTGATGCACTCTATGTGAACGTCAACGGCGAATCAGGGTATTTTGATCGATCACTGCACGCATACGGTCAGGCAGGCAAACCGTGCGAACGATGCATCGAGAAGGGCATTACGTCGATAATGGTGCGTGAGCCCTTTATGAATCGCAGTTCTTTTAGATGCCCACGCTGCCAACGTACCCCGCGTCAATCCTAATTTTTATTCCATCCAGACAAGCTGTGCGCCAGAGTGCCCGGTGAGGAAAGTTGCAATCAGAGTAGCTACGGCAAGCAGAAGAATGAGAATTCGGAGCACGTTGTAAAGCACCGGGCGCTGTACTTGAGTTCTCAGTTTCGCTACCGCTTGGTGAGAGGTAAACAGCGTTGTTTCAGGGCTCAGCCACCAGAGAAGGATGCACGCGCAACCTAAAAGGAATGCGGAAATAACAGCGGCATCGGCAAAATCTGCGTGCTGATGCCAATTGACGTCGGTGGTGGATTTGGCAAGTATCTCACCGGTCTGCTTGGTGATGACCGAAAGCAAAACAGTGACCACGCCAAAGATGGGGAAGAAGATTCCCACCCTCTGCGCTACTCGGCGAGAACTTACAACAGCCACAGCGCCCAGGGCAAAGAGACACAAAAACGAAACAGCGAAGTGAACAAAGAGCGGATGCCACGGGAGCCCCATAAAAGTCTGCATGGATAATCTTTCTAACGTGCGAACAATTTCACTCAGTCTATGTAGAGAAAAAAGGTTGCGCACCCAAGTTCTGCATAAGCGCTCAGTCAGATAAGGCAAACCATGGCACGTAGATAGTGCATACAGCAAAGGGGCCGATCATCACCTCAGTGATAATCGGCCCCTTCTAACTATCGTCAACCAGATGAGTTATTACTTCTTCTTGAACACCTGAACTACTGACGGGCGTGGGTGAGCGAGAGTTCCAAAACGCTTTGCAACATTGGAGGCACGTGCGCCTACGCTACTGTTAGCGTAATCGGGGAAGTAAGAATTAGGCTTTTCGAAAACGCCGTCTTCACCCGGGTGCTGAACACAGACATAAACCATGTTTTCTTGGTCTGCGATAAACGGACCACAGGTTTCTGCATCCACAGGAACGGAAAGGAACTGCTCTACGTGACCTCGCTCCGAACCTTCCAAGCCAACGCGGAACAAGCCGTCGTTGTTCTGAATGGTGGACGGCGCGCCGTCGGTAGAAATCCAGAGGTTACCCAGAGAATCAAATGCCACGTTATCGGGGCAAGAAATGGGGGAAACCTGCGTAGGATCGTACCCAGCAAAGTAGGTTTTGGTTTCGGTAGCGGGATCACCACAAACCAGCAATAGATTCCAGGTGAAGGTCTTAGAGGTAACGTGGTTGCGATCTTCGGTGATCTCAATAACGTGACCATCACGATTGTTGTTACGCGGATTCATCTCGGTTGCTGATTCAAGCTGGACGTCGTCCTTGACCTTACCGCGCTCTGAGTTGTTGGTCAGTGCAGCGTAGATCTTGCCGGTGAACGGTGAAGGCTCTACGTCCTCAGGGCGGTCCATCTTGGTGGGCTTCATCTTATCTGCAGCCAAACGGGTATAGACAAGAACTTCTTCGATGCTCATACCCGGCACCAACGACTTGTTGTTGTGGGTAAGCTGAATCCACTGACCAGTACCGTCAAATGCGCCGTCGGAGGGTAGGGTGCCGGTGCCATCAATTTCAGATACCGGCGAGTCACCTGAGAAGCGAGCTACATAAAGTGAGCCGTTCTCGAGTAAGCGCATGTTGTGTTTGCGGTTGCCTTCGATGTACTTATCGCGAGAGACGAACTTGTACATGTACTCAAAGCGAGAGTCATCACCCATGTACGCGGCAACGTGACCGGTTTTGGGGTCCACGTGAATATTAGCGCCCTCATGCTTAAAGCGACCCAAAGCGGTGTGCTTGCGAGGGGGAGCAGTAGGATCTTCGGGATCAAGCTCTACCACGTAACCAAAGCGTAGCGCCTCGTTTTCGTAGCCTGTATTGTTAGCGTTGAAGCGCGGATCCACATCTTCCCAGCCGTGAGCGGTAGGAGCGTTCTTGATGGTGTAACGCTTAAACTCGGGAGTATCTTTACCCACGAAGTAAGAATCGAAGTTTTCTTCACCCGAAAGAATGGTGCCCCACGGGGTAAGGCCGCCAGAGCAGTTGTTATTAGTACCCAAAACAACCGAGCCGGTGGGATCAGCTACAGTCTTCAAGAACTTCGAACCCTTAGCTGGGCCGGTAATTGAGAAAGGAGTGCTGGTGGTGATGCGGCGGTTGCGGCGTCCACCCACGATGTAGCGCCACGGTGAGCCGACGGCGTCGCGCTCAAGCTCAACTACAGCCATGCCCTGAGCTGCCATGGCAACCTTGCGAAGTTCGCCAGAATCAGCGGCCCAGTCAGCCGAGGGGAACATAATGTTTTCGTTCACGTACTCGTGGTTGCACACCAAAACGCCGCGCAAGGGGTTCTTCTTATCGGGTACCACAGCTAGGTAGTCGTTGTTGTAACCGAACTGCTTAGCCTGAGCGGCTGCAGTCTGGTGTTTGATATCGAATTTAGGGGAATCCTTGAAGAGCGGATCGCCCCAGCGAATAATGGG
This sequence comes from Rothia sp. (in: high G+C Gram-positive bacteria), assembly GCA_030530925.1. Classification (GTDB taxonomy): domain Bacteria; phylum Actinomycetota; class Actinomycetes; order Actinomycetales; family Micrococcaceae; genus Rothia. Next base: position 4,758 of record JAUMUA010000086.1, read on the forward strand.
TTCCCAATCGAAGCCTTCAGGAACGGTGAATTCATCGACATCTGAAGGAACGGGATTAATGGGAGTGAATGAAAAGTCGCTCTTAGCAGCTTTCTTAGCGCGACCAAAGGCATGTCCCTTGCCATTGGAGTGAGCTGGGGTTGCAGCTTCTGCCTGGGGAGCATTAGCTACGCCGCCACCGACCACAATGGCAGCACCAGCAGCACCGAGCATAGAACGGCGAGAAATAGCGGATTCAAGAATGTCTTTGAAGTAGTGGTTCTCTGAGCAGTTAGCATCGGGCTCTAGGCACGCGTTGTTGCACTTGAGAGCACAGGTTACTGCTGAACGCTTACCCTTAACGTGGCTCCACATGGGAAGATACCGACGGGTGGGCTGAGGCTGTGAAGATTTTTCAGTCACGAAACTTTTCCTTTTCACCAAAGTGAAGATACTGTGTGGTGCTAAATAGTTAGCTTCAAGTGACTATGCCAGGCAGAAATGACGGCGAAGGCCCCATCGGGTTAACACCTGGTGAGCAGGACATAAAAAATACGCTGATTAAAAGTTGCAAAAAGATGAACTCAATTTAACGAAGCGCAGAATAGGGGACAAGAAAACCTACTTCTGACGTGCGCAGATTTTCTTATCCCCTGAGCGTTACCGCTTGTTTTTGGAAATGTTCTTCCAGCGGTCTCCGTAAAAATGCCCTAACCGCTCATACCCTTCTTCAACAGAGACTCGTGGTTTCCACTGCAGAAGTTCTTGCGTAAGACTCTGGTCGAACCAGTGAGAAGTTGAAAGCTGTTCAGCTAAGAAACGCGTCATCGGCGGTTCGTCCTGACCTGGGCGAACAGCCCAAACTCGTTCAATCAGCGACCCCGCAGCTCGTGCTAGCGGCGCAGGAACACTGCGCGTTGGCGCCGCAATCCCCACCGCCTCACACATTCCCGCCAACAATTCAGCGACTTCTCGCGGCTGACCATTCGTTACCACCAGTGGGGTGCCATGAATAGTTTCCAGACGTTCAAAACCGGCACAAATAGCATCAACAGCGTTATCGATATAACACGTATCAATCAGAGCTGACCCACCATTGAGCAAAGGTAGCGTGCCACGGGCAGAACGCTCTAACACACGCTCAACTAACTGAGTATCACCAGGTCCCCACACAATATGAGGACGAATAACACCCACCCAAAAATCATCGCTATCAGACTCCAACGCTAAATTCTCTGCCAAAGCCTTAGACCGCGCATAATTTCCTCGAGCGAGATCTGGGGTGGCCGCGCCATTTCCCTCACCCATAAACGAGACACCGGTATGAGCTACCGATGGCGAAGAAATAAACAGAAAACGGTGAATTCCCGCCTCTTTGGATTTCTCTAATAGAGTTCTGGTGCCCTGAACGTTGGTTTCTAAAAACTCATTCCACGGCCCAGCAAACGATACCTTGGCAGCTAAGTGAATGACGCCGTGCGCACCCTCTAACGCAGAACCTACAGCGGCAATATCGGTTACCGCGGCTCGCACCTGTGTAAAGCGCTCTCGCAAAGATTGCGGCAACAACTGCTCAATTGCTGAATCAGATCGCTGCAACACAGTGACTGCAAACCCACGACGAAGCA
>JAUMUA010000087.1 GCA_030530925.1 Rothia sp. (in: high G+C Gram-positive bacteria)
TTGTTGCTGTGGTCGTGACCTTCAACCGCCAGGACTTGTTGCCCTTGACGCTTCAAGGAATTGCCGGTGCCAAGTTGCAGCCAGATGTGGTGGTGGTCGTCAACAATGCGTCGACTGATGGAACAGCAGAATATCTTGATTCCCTTGAATATGAGTTGCCGCTAGATATCGTGCACCTTTCGCAAAATGTGGGTGGTGCCGGTGGATTTACGGTAGGAATTGATCGAGCGTTAGCACGCCACCAGGCAGATTTGGTGTGGGTGATGGACGACGACACTGAACCCTGTGAAGACACTCTGTTTGAGAGCGTGAAAGCTTGGTCTACTTATCAGGGGCCGCGCGGAGAGAAACCAGCGTTTGTTGCTTCCAAAGTAGTGTGGGACGACGGCCGCGACCACCCCATGAACACCATGCGCACAAAATTTGGTGCTACTCAACGTGAAAAATCCCAGGCAGCGCGAGTGGGCGCGCGTCCGATTCGTTCGGCGTCATTCGTCTCTTTGCTCATGGATGCTCAGGTGATGCGCCGAGAAGGGTTGCCCATTGCAGACTTCTTTATTTGGAATGACGATTTTGAATATTCCACCAGACTCGCGCACCACCGCTATGCCATTGCGGCACCGGCTTCGGTGGCAAAGCACCACACCAAAACTTTTGGTACAACCAACGCGAATCCTGGCCCCCGTTTTTATAACGACGTGCGCAACAAGCTCTGGACATTTGGTCGTACCCGAACGCTGAGCCCCTTAGAAAAATTTTTGTATGGCGGGTCCGTCGCGCGTCTGTGGATTAGCACGCTTCGCCAATCGGATTCTGCCCAGCAATATTCTCAATTGCTGTTCAAAGGAATCAAAGATGCTTGTACCGCATTTCGCTCAAATGAGCAGGTTTTAGCTGGGATCTATGAACTGGAATCAACTCAGCTACCTCAGCACTTTAAAACCCACATCGGCAATCAAAGCGAAAATTTTTCAGTTTTGATGAGTACCTATCAGCACGATCGGCCTGAATTTCTGAAACGTGCTATTGCTAGCAATCTGTGGGAACAAACTCTTAAGCCCACCGAATTTGTGTTAGTGCAAGACGGCCCTCTTACTCCAGAGCTTGAAGCAGTAATCAGTGAATGGGTAAAAAGATCGCACAGTGAATCACTCACCGATTTTAAAGTAGTGAAACTTGCAGAAAATTCGGGGTTAGCACAAGCACTCAATTTTGGTTTACAACACTGCATCTATGATTTGATAGCAAGAGCTGATGCTGACGATATTTCTGAACCCCAGCGATTTGAAACTCAGATACCTCTGATGGTTGCTTCTACAGATGCTGTGTTGGGATCTTCAATGTTTGAAATTAGCGAAGATGGAGAAACTATTGAGGCTACTCGAATCGCTATTTTAGGGCGTGAGAAGATCGCTCAAACGTTGTCTTCACGTAACCCGCTCTATCATCCCACCGTAGTGATGCGCCGTAGCGCGGTAATGTCCGTGGGCGGATATGAAGAAGTCCCGGGAGCCGAAGACTACTGGCTGTGGAGGAGATTAAGCCACGCAGGTTTTACTCTCAATAACATTTCAGAACCATTGGTGAAGTACCGAACCGGTGCGGGAGCGTACCAACGTCGAGGCGGGCTGTCGGCACTTCTGGCTGACTTCACAGTTCAACGTCGGTTATACAGCGGTGGGGTCGTAAATATTGCAGAGGGCGCACGAAACCTTGCTGTCCGAGGCATGTACCGCATGTTACCCACCGATTTAAGACAAAAAATATTTCGCCAATTCAACCACCGTATAAAGCCAGCGAACCATACTTTCGAGAGGAATGACTAGTGAGTAATCCTTCCACGCAGACCATTCCTCAGGTACCCCTCGGTAGCGAACGTAAATCGTGGTGGCGTTTTGTGCAAATGTTCCTTGACGCGCTCGCTTGGCTCATTGCTTTACCGATTGGTTTTTATCTTCGATACGGCGACATTGACCCCATTAACCCGTTGGGCTTGCTGCTGGTTTCACTCTTGGCAGTGGCTCTGCAATTGGTCTTGGGCTTCACCTTTGGGTTGTACCGCAATCGGTACTCTTACGGCAGTTTTGCAGAAGGCAAGATTCTTTTCCCTGTTGTATTGGCGGATTTGGTCATCATCCAGGGAATTTTGCTTCTTTTCGCGTGGCATATTGCCGTACCCCGTTCGGTGGTGATTATCGCTTTTCCGTTTGCAATTATTGCCATGATGATCATGCGCTACGCCAAAAGAATCGTGGAGGATATTACCAATCGTCCTAGCTCAGAAAAGAGTGAGCCCGTCATCATCTACGGTGGAGGCTTTGTGGGGCGTTCTCTCGTCTCTTCGCTGATGTCAGATCCTCAGAGTATGTATCGCCCGGTGGGAATTGTGGACGACGATCCCTCCTTGCGCAACGCGCGTATTCACTCGGTTGCGGTGCTGGGACGGGGGAGCGATCTACCGTCGCTCGTCAAACGATTTGGCGTGAGCAAAGTTTTCTATGCAATGAGCGATCCACATGAGGATTCGTTTGAGCGTCTTTCGCTGAAAATGCGTGAACTTAACGTTGAGGTTCACAAAATTACCGGCATGATTTCTGAACTCACAGCTAGTGCTGATTCAGAGCCAGAAGACGCTAACCGCATGATTATCGAAGGCGTTCGCGGCAAGATTGATTATGAGATTAATGACGACGATATCAGCTCGTATCTGAGCGGAAAGCGTGTATTGGTCACCGGCGCTGGCGGGTCTATTGGCTCAGAGCTCTGCCGGCAGATTGTCAAATATAACCCTGCCGAGCTGATGATGCTTGATCACGATGAAACCCTCTTGATGGAGAGTAAATACTCCCTCATGGGCAGTACGGCTTTAGATGATAATTGCGTGGTGCTTGCTGATATTCGAGACTCAGAAGCTATTTCGGCGGTCTTCCACGAACGCATGCCTCAGGTGGTTTTTCACGCCGCCGCTTTGAAGCACGTGTCTGCGCTGGAGGCTTATCCCAAAGAAGCATGGAAGACCAATACTCTAGGTACGCGCAATGTTCTGCAGGCTGCATCTGAAGTCGAGGTTGAAGTCTTTGTCAATGTGTCAACGGACAAAGCTGCCGATCCCACTACTGCTTTAGGTCAATCTAAACTAGCGGCTGAACGTTTAACCGGCTGGTACGGGGCTCAAACGGGACGCCGGTTTGTCTCGGTACGATTTGGTAACGTCTTTGGTTCGCGCGGCTCCGTCAAGCCGATTTTTACGCAACAAATTAAGGACGGCGGGCCGATAACAGTAACTCATAAAGATGCCACCCGTTTCTTCATGCTAATTCCCGATGCTTGCCTGCTGGTCATGTTGGCAGGGGCTATTGGTGACTCAGGAGATGTCCTGGTTTTGGATATGGGTAAGCCGGTCCGTATTTATGACGTTGCAGAGAATCTGCGTCGTCTTTATGAGCGCTATGACGTGGATATTAAAATTACTCAAATGCGCCCTGGCGAGAAGCTAGAGGAAGTTCTTTTTGGCAAGGACGAAGTGATGCGTCAAAGTAAAAAGAATCGGTTCATCTCACATGCTCAGACCCCACCTCTTGATCCTGCGGAGTTGGATTACCATCGGTGGCATCAAAATTATCTCAGCTCGCGCGGATACCAACGAGACGAACACATGGGGCAACAATGATGAAGCATGAGATGATTTCCTCGATGACAGTTTGGGTTCCCGCCGTTATATCTTTTGTGCTGGGATTGGCACTTCCTGTGGTCGTTAAACCGTTATTGCATCGATGGAATTTGGTAGATATTCCTACTGCGCGGTCCTCACACTCTCATCCTGTATTTCGCGGAATGGGGCTTGCTACCGCATTAGCCGCTCTGATCGGTTACGTTGTGGCGCTGCTCTTCGGACTTATCCCAACTGACCGCTCGGTAGCGCTTGCTGTCTTGGGTGGAATGGTTGTATCGGGCTTCTTAGGCTGGCAAGAAGATTTGCGCGGAGTCTCCATCAAAATACGTTTCTTGGTGCAATTGCTGATTGGCATAGGAGTTACCTGTGCCATTACGTATTCATTACACACGTCCATTTGGTGGATTCCACTCGGTGTCTTTGCTATTGCCGCTTACATCAATGTGGCTAATTTTATGGATGGCATCAACGGAATTTCAGGGTTACATGGGTTAGTCGTGGGTGGTTTCTACGCCTACGCCGGGTGGGTTAACGAAGTTCCGTGGCTCGTTGCCGGTGGTATTTCATTGGCGTGCGCCTTTGTTGCTTTTCTGCCCTGGAACGTGCGCACAGGTCATAACGTATTCTTGGGGGACGCCGGCTCTTACTTTCTTGGCGGAGCTATTGCTTCGATGGCTGTCGGTGCATTTCTCTCGGGTATTTATGTTGAATATATTTTGTCACCGGTCATGATTTATCTAGCTGATACTGGATTCACGCTTTTCCGTAGAATCTTACGGGGGGAGCAATGGTATAAACCGCACCGTTCGCATGTGTATCAGCGATTGACAGACGTAGGTTTCTCCCATCTGGGGAGCGCTTTGACCGTCACCATGTTTAGCGTGCTCATTTCCGTTATTACCATCATTGCCTTACCTTACGAGACACAAGAAGCACTGGGAGCAGGTCTTTTGGTTGTGGTTTTAGTCATCATCTATCTACTCTTGCCCTCAATCCTTGGCCGAGTTGTTCGTCGAGTTAAATAATGAGTCAGTCTTCAATAACTCCGTGGAAAAATATCCTGACTCAAGTATCTAAAATAGGTGCTCCGGTGTGGATCACCGGTATGATAGTGGGTGCAGTCATCGATGGCTGGTCAGGTTTATTGGCTTTTGGCGCCGGTTGCCTTCTGGTGCATGGATGGTTTGCCTTCGATATCTTTGTGGCAAACACCGCTGAGCGAAAGTCTATGGGCAATGTAGCTCGTGCACTTTTGGCGGCGTACGTCATAAAAACTGGAATTGGCTTTGTGATACTTTTTGCAGTTCCGTTGCCTCGGATAATTTTAAATGGTTTGTTATTGGCTGGTACCATTACGGCAGTAATTCTCTGGCTCGGTATAGGTATGCGCACTATCATGCGCATGCGAATTTTATATTTTGATTCCAGCGATTTGACGAATGAACAGGGGAGTCCGTGACTCAGCAAGAGAAGAAGTGGTGGGACGGCGACAAACAGTTGCGTTCCGCCGGTGAGCTTGTCTCTGGTGGCGGATTATCTGGAGCGGTTATGACTCTTCTCTATGTCATTATCGGCATAGGGTTCTGGAGTTTGGTAGGCTATGGGCTGGACCACCTGTTCAATACAACCTGGATGACCTGGGCTGGTGCTGCTATTGGTGCTATCGGTGGGTTCTACCTTGTCTATATTCACCTTCACCAACGCAATACCCCATAAATTTTTCATCGAACCTCATACATAAGAACTTGATGAACATGGTCTCGCGAAGCGCGACTTATGCACAAGGAGCAAGAAAGGACTTGCCTTGATCGAAAACGGGCTTGTAACTGCAGCCGGATACGTTCCTCCCACGGTGGAAGAAATGCATCTTCCTGATCTCTTTACTATCGGCTCGTTTGGATTTGGCAAGCAAATGTTGCTTGTTCTTCTCTCGGTGGTAATTGTTGCTGGTTATTTCATGTGGGCTGGTCGTAGGCGTGCAATGGTTCCCGGCAAAAACCAGTTCCTTGCGGAAATGGGTTATGGCTTCGTTCGCAACTCATTGGGCAAAGAACTGATTGGTGCTCACCACTTCAAACCATTCGTTCCTTTGTTGTTCACTGCGTTCTTCTTCATCTTGGTTAACAACCTCTACGGTTCGATCCCACTGTTCCAGCTTCCCACTATGAGCCATGCAGGCTCAGCATACGTATTGGCTGCAATCGGCTATATCGTGTGGGTAGCAGTTGGTATTAAGCGCAAGGGCTTGGGCGGATTCTTCAAAGATATGACGATGCCCTCAGGCGTTCCTGCAGTTCTTTACATCATCCTCATTCCTATCGAATTTCTTTCTAACCTCATTATCCGCCCCGTTACTCACGCGTTGCGTCTCTTTGCAACCATGTTCGGTGGCCACATGGCAATGATGGTTGCAGCATCTCTAACCCAGTTCCTTATTGTTGAAGTTGGCGGCATTGCTGCCGTGGGTTCGGTTGCTTCGGGTGCCTTGGGCATCTTCCTCT
>JAUMUA010000088.1 GCA_030530925.1 Rothia sp. (in: high G+C Gram-positive bacteria)
TGACTTCCACAGCGCTTCGTGCTGTGCGCTGGGAAATTGCCAAGCTGTCTGCAGAGCAATTTCGCTCAAGTAGCTATTACGGGTAGGCGGCTCACAAAAAGGAGCAAGAACTTTCGGGTGTACCAAAAATAATTTAAGAAATTTATAACTGGCCAGATAGCTATTCCGTGACTTTTAGGTGAATTATGGCTGTACAGAGGTGGTTCTGCCATTAGTATTAACCTGTATCTCGAAACACACTGCGCTGTGAGCTAACATATGACACACTATGGGCGCTTGCGGACTTCACGCTTTGTATCACACACGAAGGGATAGCTCTCTTATGGCTACTCGCTCACGCATTGCAGCAACCGGTTCTATTGTGGGCATCTCAGCTTTGCTTCTTGCAGGCTGCGGTGCTGCTCCCGATGAAGCTTCATCGTCAACCAACGATAAAGCTAAAGATTACAAAGGTTGCATCGTCTCTGACGAAGGCGGCTTTGATGATAAGTCGTTCAATGAAAACTCGTACGACGGTTTGAGCGCTGCGGTTAAAGATTATGGCATCCAAAAAGCTGAAGCTGAGTCGAACTCTGCTGCAGATTTTGGTCCTAACGTGAACCAGATGGTTCAGGCTAACTGCAACATGATTGTGACCGTTGGTTTCGCACTTGCAGATACCACTAAAGAGGTAGCAGCAGCTAACCCCAATACTCACTTTGCGATCGTCGATGATGGCTCCATCACCGCCGATAACGTGCGTCCTATTGTGTACGACACCGCCCAGGCAGCATTCCAGGCAGGTTACCTTGCAGCAGCTCAGTCTAAAACCGGTAAGGTAGCTACCTACGGAGGCGCTGAAATGCCTACCGTAACCATCTTCACCCAGGGATTTGAACAGGGCGTGAAGTACTACAACGAACAAAAGGGCAAGAACGTAAAGGTTCTTGGTACCGACAGCTTTACGGGTGACTTCACCGACCAGACCAAAGGCAAGACCCTCACTCAGAACTTCTTGGATCAGGGGGCAGATATTGTGATGCCTGTTGCTGGACCCGTGGGTGCAGGTACCCTCGAAGCAGTGAAAGATTACAACCAGTCCCACGCTGATAAGCCCGCTTCGGTGATCTGGGTAGATGCCGACGGTTACGAAACCAACCCCGAATACAAAGACATCATCTTGACTTCGGTACAGAAGAAGATGAAAGAAGCTGTTGAGTCAACCATCAAGGACGACATCGATGGCAAGTTCACCTCTGAAAAGTACATCGGTACTTTGGAGAACGACGGTGTTGGCTTGGCACCCTTCCACGACTTTGATAGCAAAGTGTCATCAGAGACCAAATCAGAGCTAGACACCATTAAAGAAGACATCATTAACGGAAAGATCACCGTCAAGACTGACGGCACTCCCACCAAATAATTTGATGATTGCCTAATTCACAAGCGGCTCGAACCATTATCTATTTGTTGGTTCGAGCCGCTTTGATACGCTCAACGATGAATATCTACTCTTTGCTGAATAAGAAAGCGCGGCGATGAAACTCGAACTGCGAAAAGTCACCAAAAAATTCGGTGATTTTACCGCTAATGACAGCATTGATTTGCTGGTTGAGCCGGGAACTGTGCACACCCTCTTGGGTGAAAACGGTGCTGGTAAATCAACCCTGATGAATGTTATCTACGGTCTGTATGAGCCCACTGAGGGCGAAATTCTAGTTAACGATCAACCAGTAACTTTCAATGGTCCGGCGGATGCTATGACTGCTGGCATTGGCATGGTGCACCAGCACTTTATGCTGGTTCCAGTGTTTACTGTGGCAGAAAATATTGCTTTAGGGTCCGAAGAAACCAGCGGCGGGCGGCTGAATCTTGAGGCTACCCGCAAAAAGATTCGCGCAATCTCTGATCAGTATGGGTTTGCAGTAGATCCTGACGCCGTCGTTGAGGACCTGCCGGTGGGCGTGCAGCAGCGTGTGGAAATTATCAAGGCTTTGGTACGCGACGCCGAAGTTCTGATTCTTGATGAACCCACCGCAGTATTGACTCCTTCTGAAACCGATCAGCTGCTTGGCATTATGGACCAGCTCCGCAAAGACGGAAAATCCCTCTTGTTCATCTCTCACAAACTGCGTGAAGTGCGCGAGATTTCTGATGAAATCACCGTGATTCGCCGTGGCAAAGTGGTAGGTAAAGCAGACCCTACGGCATCAACCAACGAACTTGCAGCGCTCATGGTGGGTAAAAACGTACAGCTGGTGGTCGATAAAGAAGAGCCTCAGCTCAACGACCACGCGTTTGCCGTCACCGATCTTAACCTGGTGGCAGAGAACGGCGTTCAGTTGCTCAAAGACGTGAACTTTACGGTTCGTGGCGGTGAGATTCTTGCCGTGGCAGGCGTGCAGGGCAATGGCCAAACAGAATTGGCTGAAACCATTATTGGCTTGCATCCCAAAGCAACCGGCTCTCTCAAACTCGGTGCTACCGAACTGTTGGGTAAGAAAACTAAAGACGTGCTGAAATCCGGCGTGGGCTTTGTGCCCGAAGACCGCAGCACCGATGGCTTGGTAGGTTCATTCTCTATCGCCGAAAACCTCATTCTCGATCTCTTCGATCGCAAAGAATTCTCCGGCGCCGGCACCTTAAATCGTGGCGCCATCAATAAAAACGCTGACCGCGCGGTGCAAGAATACGACATCCGCATCGGCAACAAGAACGACGCCGCATCCACCCTCTCCGGTGGTAACCAGCAGAAGATCGTGGTGGCCCGTGAGCTCACCCGCGACCTCAAACTCTTTGTGGCTTCACAGCCCACCCGCGGTGTCGACGTCGGCTCCATCGAATTTATTCACAAGCGCATTGTGGCTGAGCGCGATAAAGGCGTGCCCGTCATCATCGTCTCTACCGAACTTGACGAAGTGTACGCACTAGCTGATCGCATCGCCGTGTTCTTCCACGGTGCTCTGATGGGCATTGTGCCCCGCGATACCCCTCGTAACGTGCTCGGTCAGATGATGGCAGGTGCAACCTACGAAGAAGCACTCGCCACAGCTCCTGAAAACGATCAAGAGCACGAACACCAACGCAGCACCACCCACCAGGCTGGCTCACTGCGTGCCAATCAAGCTCACCTCGAAACAGAAGAACCCGCTCTTCCCTGGGCCGAAGGAGAAACCAAGTGAGCGCTGAACACAAGCCCACTCTCGCAGACTCCGGCGCCTCGGTAGCTGAAACCGCTACGACCATAGGCACCGAAGCGCAAAAGACTGAACCCGCTGTGAACTCGCAGATGCAAGAACACCAGCGCCCCTCATTTGCTACCCGTCTATTGGGCGGCGGCTTTGGGTTATCTGTTGGTGCTCTCATCGCGGCAATGGTCGTGGGCGGTCTGCTGATTGCCCTCACTGACACCGCAACACAAAAAGCGAGCTCATACTTCTTTGCTCGCCCCACAGATACGCTTTCTGCGGGTTGGCACGCTGCATCAGAGGCGTACATTGCATTGTTCAAGGGTTCCATTTTTAACTACGACGCCCATACTTTTACCAAGGCAATTTATCCGTTAATGGAGACCCTGACGGTTTCTACTCCGCTGATTCTTGCAGGTCTTGCGGTAGCGATTGCTTTCCGCACCGGTTTGTTCAACATTGGTGCACAGGGTCAGATTATTTTGGGTGCGATTGTTTCAACCTATGTTGCTATCACCTGGAATCTGCCGATTTACCTCTTGTTGCCCTTGGTTATTCTTGGCGGCATGATTGGCGGCGGTATCTGGGGCGGTCTTGTTGGCTTACTCAAGGCGAAGACCGGCGCGCACGAAGTGATCCTTTCGATCATGCTCAACTACATTGCAGTGAACCTGCTGTTGTACCTGTTGAAGACTCCATTACTTCAGCGCCCGGGCAACACCAACCCGATTTCGCCTAACCTCCATGAGAACGCTTTGTTCCCCTTGCTCTTAGGTAAGTCATTCCGTTTGCACTGGGGCTTTGTTATCGCAATTCTTGCGGTTCTTTTTGTCTCATGGTTGCTCAACCGCTCCACCATCGGTTTCCGCTTGCGTGCTGTGGGCGCTAACCCTAGCGCCGCACAGACCTCGGGTATCTCGGTAGCTGCCGGTTACATCTTGGTGATGACCATTGCAGGTGCTCTCGCAGGTCTTGCTGGTACAGCTCAGGTTGCAGGTACCGAAAAGGTGCTCAGCACCGGCATCGCCTCCACCTTTGGTTTTGACGCGATTACCGTGGCATTGCTCGGACGCTCCACCCCCTGGGGCACTTTCTTTGCCGCTTTGCTCTATGGTGCGTTCCGCGCAGGCGGCGTCTCTATGCAGGTTGATACCGGCACCCCGGTTGACCTCGTGTTGGTAGTGCAGGCAATGATCGTTCTCTTCATCGCAGCACCTCCGCTGGTTCGTGCCATCTTTAGACTGCCCGACCCCGCGCGTCCAAAGAAAAAGAAAGCTTCTCAGAAAACCGTTGCGGAGGCAAAGTAAATGAGCACAGCAACTATTAGTTCTGTATCTGCAGAAAATACTGCAGTGGTTAAGAGCTGGAAGAACCCCGGTATCTACGCGGTTCTAGCACTGGTTCTTACCCTTTTGGTGGCGCTCAAGCCCCCGCACAACGACGTCACGTTCAGACTTTCAGACGGCATTAACTGGGCAAAGATCCCTGACCTCACGTTCTCCGCCACTGTTTTTGGGTGGATTTGCGCGGTAGTTCTCATTGCAATTGCGGCGTTCTCTATTGTGCTGATGAACGCCGGTAAGCACCTGCATAAAGCGTTGGTTACAGCGTTCTGGTTCTTCTTGATTGTAGGAATTTTGGTGTGGGCTATTGGCTCAGCTAAAACCTCCGACGTTTCGCTGGTGAACCTGCTCTCTGGTGCGTTGGCACTTTCGATTCCCATGATTTTTGGTTCTATGGGCGGTCTATTGTGCGAACGCTCGGGCATTGTGAACATCGCTATTGAAGGCCAGCTACTCTTTGGCGCATTTACCGCCGTGCTGGTGGGTTCAATGACGCAGAATCCCTGGGCCGGTTTGCTGGCGGCAATGGTTGGTGGCGTTTTGGTGTCGCTGATTCTTGCGATATTTTCCATCAAGTACCTGGTGGATCAGACCATCGTGGGTGTTGTGGTGAACGTGCTCGTTTCGGGTTTGACCGGCTTCTTGTTCTCTCGCGTGTTGCAAGAGGACGCTGCGCACCTGAACTCCGCACCTAAGCTACCCAGCTTTGAGATTCCCGTGCTCTCCCAGATTCCCGTGGTTGGCCCTGTGCTCTTCAACCAGTCGGTTTTGGTGTACCTCATGTACATTGTGGTGGCACTGATTTGGTTTGCTTTGAACAAAACCAAGTGGGGTTTGCGTACCCGCGCTGTGGGCGAGCATCCTAAGGCTGCCGATACGTTGGGTGTGAACGTGAACCGTTTGCGTTTTACTAACGTGTTGTGGGCTGGTGCTGTTGCCGGCATGGGCGGCGCTTTCTTCACCTTGGTGTCGGTGAGCTCGTTCAACCAGAACATGACCGCAGGTCAGGGTTATATCGCTTTGGCTGCTCTGATCTTTGGTCGCTGGAAGCCTATGGGCGCGTTGTTCGCGTCATTGCTTTTTGGCTTCTCGCTCCAGATGCAGTTCATTCTCTCCATCCTAGGCACCAGCATTCCCGCCGAATTCTTGGCAATGTTGCCCTACGTCATCACCATTCTGGCAGTAGCCGGTGTGGTGGGTCGCTCGCGTGGCCCGGCGGCGTCGGGTAAGCCCTACATCAAGGGCTAAAGCATACGAACAAAGTGCCGGTGTAGATTTTCTCTACACCGGCATTTTGCTGTTAAACAGAAAAATTTTTGACCAACAAAGTGGGGCAACGGAATCTAGTTGTTATTCTAAAAGTTCAGATTCAAGGAGGAACTCATGGTGGAGCACACAGACATCGATTGGCAGATGCTCACTGAATGCGCAACCGAAGCTATGCGCAAATCGTACTCGCCCTATTCACAGTTTGCGGTGGGCGCGGCGGCTTTGACCGATGACGGGCGAGTGGTGAGCGGTTGCAACATCGAGAACGCTTCACTCGGTATTACCCTGTGTGCAGAGTGCTCGCTGGTGTCTGATTTGTTTAGAACAGGCGGAGGCAAGCTCGTAGCTTTTGCGTGCGTGGACGGCGAAGGCA
>JAUMUA010000002.1:0-70549 GCA_030530925.1 Rothia sp. (in: high G+C Gram-positive bacteria)
CGCAGCTACAAGAGCGTTCAGAAATTCTCGAGCAAAGTTGAAAAGCGCGTGGTTGATTCCACCCGCCACACCTTGATTGTGGCAGCGGCTAGCTCGGCACTAGTTGCTGTACTCATGCTGATTTTTGCGAGCGACTCGTTTGGCCTTGCAATCTCCGTGATCGTTTCATCGTGGCTCTTCTTGGCAGTGACTATCTACAGCTACCAGGTTGATTACATCGGCTCCCACAAGGTACCCCAGCTCATTGGCGCAGCGCATCTCTTGCTGTGCATCGTGGCTTTCGCATTAGTGCCACATACCGCAGGTTACTTGATCATCATGGTCGGCGAAATCGTACTCATGATCATCAGCTACCGCACTTTCCGACGCACGTGGAGCCTACCCGCCTACGATCTTTTCTGGCGTCACGCTATGGCCTGGTAAGCCTCAATCTATCTCGCATTCACTCATTTTTAGGGGAAAATATGACTCATCAAAATACCTACAAAGAGCTTCAACTGCCGAATCCAGGGGAGCACTATTCTGATCCGCAGTATCCCGATGTCGATGTCGCAATCGTCATGGAATCCACCTACCCGTACCTCAAGGGCGGGGTTTCAGCGGTAGTTCATGACATCGTTACCTGCAACCCCGATCTTTCTTTCGGCATTATTCACATTGCATGGGACCGTAACTCACCCTCAGAAGATCTCTACGGCATGCCAGAGAACGTGCACTGGGTAAAAACCCTCTATATCAGCCTTGAAGAGCACCGCGAAGGCTTCTCGGTCTCTCCCGATAAGCTGAACATGAACGCTCAAGAGCGCACCGAAGCATCACACAAAATTATTGATGCGCTGATTGCGCTCGCTGACGACGCCGATCCCAACCCGCTCTGGCGCGTTTACGATCGCGGGTTCAGCGAGAAAAATCGCGAGTTCCCGGGTTGGGCGCTCTTGGGCACCAAAGAGTTTATGCAGGTGATGTTCCAGCGCCTCTCGTTCCACGACATGAGTTTCTCAGACGCTTTCTGGCTCATGCGTACGTTCTTTTCGCTCGCCTATGCTTTGCTCAACGAGCGCATGCCGTACGCTCGCGTGTATCACGCACACACCACCGGTTACGCGTCTCTTATTGGCGCGGCGGCAGCTCGCGATAACGGCACCAGCTTCTTGTTGACCGAACACAACTTGTATATTCGCGATACCGTGAACACCATGCTTAATCGCAATATGTCACTGCCTGTGGCAGTGGGGGACGAGCAAATTTTTGACGTTACCCCTGAGCAGCGCGCTTGGATGGTGTGGTGGATTCAGATGGGTCGCTTCTGCTACCCCAGTGCTGAGCGCATTACCTACCTGTACCCCAAAGCTATTGAAGAAGCTAAGGGTCTGCACGGTATCGAAGAGCGTTCGGTGATCTTGCCTAACGGCATGCTGATCTCAGATGTGAACGAAGCTTACGCAAAGCGTCGTACCGCCCGCGAACGCATTGAACTAGCTGGCAAAAACCACCACTGGAAATTTGTGTTCATCGCCCGCGTGGTTCCCATTAAGGGCCTGATTGACCTCATTGACACCGTGGAGCTCCTTCGCAGTGAAGGCTACGAAAACCTACACATCGACTGCCTCGGCCCCACCGAACACGTGCCCTGGTACTACGATCAGTGCCGCGAGGCCATCGCCGCTAAGGGTCTTGAAGACTTCTTCACCTTCCACGGCACCGTCAACGTTCGCGAAAAGCTGGGGGAATATGACGTCTTGCTCATGCCCAGTTACAACGAAGGTCAGCCCATTGTAGCGCTCGAAGCGATGAGCGCCTCAATTCCCGTAATTGGCTCCGACGTGGGCGGTATGTCCCAGCTCCTTGACGACATCTTAGTCGCTGAAGACGGCACCCCGGTAGAGCGTTGCGGCATCCTCACCCAAGCCGGTGACGCACCCGGATTCGCCAAAGCTATCAAAGAAGTTGTAGACAGCCCCGAATTCTACGAAGAGCTGTGCATTAACGCCCGCGAACGTGTTATTCGATTCTTCCAGTTGCACGACGTCATGGAACGCTACAACTTCATCTACCGCGAACTTGGCCACCTCGGTCTCAAAACAGAGGACGAAGTGGACCACCGCCCCGAGGGCATCACCTTAGAACATAAGGTTTCGCCAGAGGACACCAACACCGAAACCATCCCGGTGGTCAACCCAGAATATGCACCCACTCAGGCAGGTTCCTAACCCTTGACGAACCTCAACGGCTCAACCACCTATGGCCTGTGGGTACGCTACGGCGGGGAACCTGTTACCGACGAACAGATTACCTTCGCTGCCCAGCACTACGCGGTTGCAATCTTGCAACCGCGTGAGGTGTGGGCCGCGCGTCGGCTCAAAGAGCTCAACCCCGCTATGACCGTGCTGTGCTACAAGTGCCTGTGTTCTACGCGCAACTACGAAGAGCAGGAGCCGTTCACCTCAGGAGTGTCATTCGCCCAAGCAGAAGCCGCAGAAAAAGCAGGCCAGAAATGGTTTGCACGGCGGCGCAACGGTGAACTCATCGAGTGGAACGGCTACCCCGGGCATTTTCAGATGAACGTGTGGAACCCCGCTTACCGCAAGCAGTGGGTAGAGAACGTGGTTACTGAATTGACAGATTCGCCCTTTGACGGCGTCATGGCAGATAACGACTTCTTTGGCGACTACTACGGGCTCAACCTGCCAATTCGCGGGGCGCGGCAAATCTCTACCATTCACCGCGGTATTGATCGGCTCATTCGTGACGCCGGCAAAGCACTGAACAAACACGGCAAGATTCTGGTGCCCAACATTGCTGAAGCGCGTTGCGTTCCCGGCAAATGGGAACGGCACAGCGCCTACGGCGGCGGTTTTGAAGAGGTCTTTTTAGGCTGGGGAACTCACGAGTTCCTCGACGTTTTCTCAACGATGGCGCAAGTTCGCCCCATGATGGGTCGCTTTTCGCCCGTCAAGCTCACGAGGGCAGATAAAACTAAGGCGTTGCGTCCGCGAATTACTCTGCTACGCGGAGCCAGCGACGATTCACCCAGGCACCCCAACTTTATAGCGGCACTCGCCGCGTTTTGGGTGTTTGGTGCAGGGCAGTGGACGGCGCTCAGCGCCACCGGTCACGACGCCCACAACCGCACGCCATGGATTGACGAGCTGACCTGGGACTTAGGAGAGCCACTTGGCGATTTCACCTCTGAAAAGGGAGCGCTGACCAGAAGGTTTACGCGCGGCTGGGCAGCAGTGAATGTGAGTGATCAGCCCTCTGGTGAACTGGACGTTCCTCCAGGGATGCGCACTTTCGAGGGAGAAGCAGTAGAAACGGTAACGCTTGCGCCTCATCAGGGAGTTCTCTTTCGCCCGGTAAAGTAGGTAAAAATTGCCTCTACCGTGGATTTGCAAAGGAGCATCCCTATGACCGAGCAAGCATTGATTCTGCATGAAATCCGCCAGAATCTAGGCATGATCACCATTAATCGTCCTCGTGCGCTCAACGCGCTCAGCGGACCTATGTTGGCTGAAATTGATTGTTTGTTGGTGGAATTTGAGGCAGATTCCCGCGTTTCCGCTGTGCTGATTCACGGTGCAGGGGAGCGCGGGCTGTGCGCTGGTGGCGATATTGTGGCGCTCTATCATTTGATGGATAGTGACCAAGAAACCGCCCAAGAGTATTTCCGCATTGAGTATTCGCTTAACTATCGAATTTCGCAGTTTTCTAAGCCGTATATCGCAATCATGGACGGCATTGTTCTCGGCGGTGGTATGGGCGTTTCGGCGCACGGCTCACATCGTGTGGTCACCGAGAATTCTCGGATTGGTATGCCAGAGACTGGAATTGGTTTCAGCCCGGATATTGGCGGACTCAAATTGCTCTCTGCGGTACCTGATGAGGTGGGCACCATGATGGCAATGACCGGTAAGCAGATAAGCGGCGCCGACGCTCTGTGGGCTGGGTTGGCAGATTATTTTGTGCCCAGTGAAAAGCTTGAGGAGCTCACCAAAGCACTAGAAGCTGCCACCGATGCGAACTCGGTGGATGCGATTATTGCCAAGTTCCACCAATCCCCGCCGGAATCACCGTTGAGTGAAAACACCTCGTGGATCAACACCGCCTTTGCTGGCGATAGCGCCGAGGAAATTCATGACGCCGTCGCCGCCCACGCAAGTGCCAGCGCGCACGGTAGCGAACTCGCCGCAGAACTCTTGCAAGCCCTAGAACACAACAGCCCCACCGGCATCAAAATGGCGCTGTACGGTATTCGCAAAGCTAAGAACTCAACGCTAGCGCAGACGCTCAACACCGACTTAGTGGTAACAGTTAATTCGATGCGTGGACACGATTTGCGCGAGGGTATTCGTGCTCAGGTGATCGATAAAGACCGCAACCCCCAGTGGCAACCTGCCACCTTGGCAGCTGTCGAGGAATGCTATGCGGCTAGCTTCTTTGAGGCTCCCCACGATCTTGCACCCCTTGGTTTACCTTCCGCGTAAAAGGTCTACTATTGGTTGATACCAAAACAACCAAGATATGCCGAAATGGAAGAGCTTCGATGAGTAAACACCAGCCAGATGACCTAGAGCAGGCTCGTGAATTTCTAACAGAGGTGGCTCACCGCCTTGAAGTTGATCCCGACATCGTGTTGGCTACTATGCCGCACCTGCTGGGAATGACCAAGCACGTGGCGCATGATGTAGTGCGCCCTGCCGCCCCACTCGCCGCTTTCTTGGTGGGTCTTGCCGCTGGGCGCGATGCCGACGCGGTGGGCGTCCTGGCACAGGTTGAGAAAGTCGAAGCTACGGTCAAGGAATTTGCAGATGGGCAGAATTAATAGAACCGTTCCTGCCACCAAGGTAGTACGCAATGAAGACGGTAGTTTTTCGGTAGATACCCGTGCCGATGCGATAACCGCTGAAGAACCGCTAGAAATCCGAGTCTCCGGTGCAACAATTACCACCACCATGCGTACCCCGGGGCACGATATTGAGCTAGCGCACGGATTTTTACATTCCGAAGGCTTGATTCGCGATGCGCAGGACGTAAGCACTGCTCGTTATTGCGCTGGAGCAACCGGACCTGACGGGCAGAACACCTACAATCTTTTGGACATTCAGACCGCGAGTTACGTTCGCGCACCAGGCATGGAAAACCTGCGCCTGACCACCACTAACTCAGCGTGTGGGGTATGCGGTTCGGCGTCCATCGATTCGATTATGAACAAGGCACACCGCCCCATTGAACCGGTAAAACTGTCTCCCGATCTCATTCTTTCGCTACCAGAAATTTTGCGCAAAGAGCAGAAACAATTTCGCCGTACCGGCGGTATTCACGCTGCCGGCGCCTTCGAATCAGACGGCACGCTGATTGTGGCTCGTGAAGACATAGGCCGCCACAATGCCGCGGATAAAGTCATTGGCCACCTGATACTCGAAGACTCTCTGGACGTTCCCGGGCGCATCTTGGTGATGAGTTCACGCGCCTCCTTTGAGCTGGTTCAAAAAGCTATCATGGCAGGGTTCTCGGCGCTGATTGCGGTCTCTGCGCCGTCGTCGTTGGCAGTAGATTTAGCTCAAGAAGCAGGGTTGACTCTGGTTGCGTTTGCTCGCGAAAACCGCTTCAACTTGTATGCGGGGGAGTTGGAGCTTTAGGTTTTGGGGGCTGGGTGCGCTCGCTGGGGTTGGGCTTGTTTACTCGGCGGGGTGTGCTCGCTGCCGCCAACAAACGCTTGAGCTCAGGCAATAACGACGAACGACCACCCCACCTGCCGCTGAATTTTTAGCGTACTGAGTTTTGGGGGCGGTCGTTAGTCGTTAAAACTCGCCTGCGCATTTATTGGCTCTCCGCGAGCGAGGCTTAGTCTTCGAGGGCATTTTCCAACCGCTCGATCTCGGTGGCGCGATCCTTTCTCATCTTGCGAGTGGCGCTGAAGCCGCCCACACCTCCGCCGATAAACCCTCCAGCAATCACTCCGCCAATTGAGCACAGGGTAAAGAGCAATGTTTCGCATATTGCCAATAAATGCGTTGGCGAGTTTTTAGGGCAAATGCGCACTTCGCCTGTGTATCAACTGAATACGGGGCGCAAAACTGAGCCGGTCGTTCGTCGTCAATGTCTGAGTGCAAGCGTTTGTTGGCAAGAAGCGAAAATCACCAATGCACTCACCGACCGCCCTATCTTGTGACCTGATACATTTAACCTATGACTGCACCCAGAGAAACCGCTCAACTCCCCACGGTGAGTAGCGTGAGTGAAAAAGCAAACGTTTATGATTACCCCAAGATTGGTCGCCGGGTTACTGCGGCGGCAGGTTTGGGCGGTGTCTACCATGCCATGGCACAGGCAGCCCCCAAGCACGCAATCCCCACCCTGTTGAAAATGAACCAGCACGGTGGTATCGACTGCCCCAGTTGCGCATGGCCAGAGCCTAGTCAGCAAGAACTCAACGTGGTGGAATTTTGTGAAAACGGTGCCAAAGCTGTTGCCGAAGAAACTACACCTGATCGTGCGGATTCAAAGTTCTGGGCAAAGTACACCGTTCAACAGCTAAGAGATCAGACCGATTTCTGGTTGGGCAAGCAGGGGCGTATCACCGAGCCCATGCTCTATGACCGTTCCACCGGTGATGAGCATTACCGCCCCGTCTCCTGGGAAAAAGCTTTCGCGCTAATTGCTGAACAGCTCCAAAAAACTGACCCTAAACAAGCTATTTTCTACACTTCGGGCCGCGCATCCAACGAAGCGGCGTACTCGTTCCAGCTTCTCGCCCGTCGTATGGGTTCAAACAACCTACCTGACTGCGGTAACCTATGCCACGAATCAACTGGTGTAGCGCTTTCAAGTACATTGGGTCTAGGCAAAGGCTCAGTCACTATGAAGGACCTTGAAACCACTGATTTGTTGATTTCAATCGGTCAGAACCCCGGTACTAACCACCCCCGTTCGCTCACTACCTTCAAGAAGATGAAGGAAAACGGTGGCAAAATGGTGGCGCTTAACCCCATGCCAGAGACCGGTTTGATGGAGTTTAACGAACCCCAGTCAGTCAAGGGCATGCTCGGTGTGTCCGAAAAACTTGCTGATGAATACTTGCAGGTGCGTCTTGACGGCGACCGCGCGTTCTTCCAGCAGCTCAACCGCGAACTCATTCGCCGCGACGCTCTGGACCACGTCTTCATCGAAAAATTCACTACCGGTGCAGAAGAAACTATTGCGCACCTCAATTCGCTGGACGACGCCGTCCTAGAACGTGGTTCCGGCATTTCGGCATCGCAGGTGAGCAAGATTGCCGACATGGTGGAAGAAGCTGAATCGGTCATTGTTGCGTGGACTCTGGGTGCCACCCAACACAAAAACGCTGTCTCCACTCTGCGTGAAGTAGTGAACTTCTTGTTGCTCACCGGTAACATCGGTAAACCCGGTGCTGGTACCGCACCATTCCGTGGTCACTCGAACGTGCAGGGCAACCGCACCGTAGGTATCTGGGAACGCATGCCTGAAAAGTTCCTGCAGGCGTTGCAGGGTTACTTTGGCTTTGATGTTCCCCGCGAAAACGGTCTGGATTCGGTGGAATCCATGAAACAGATTCGCGCTGGAAAGAACAAGTTCTTTATGTCGCTAGGTGGCAACCTGGTACGCGTTATGTCAGATACGTCGGCGGTAGAACGCGGTATGTCTGAGCAAGAAATGACCGTGCATCTTTCCACCAAGCCCAACGGCTCGCATGCATGGCCCGGTCAGAAGTCGCTGATTTTGCCGGTGCGCGCGCGTACCGACGTCGATATGCAAAAATCTGGTCCGCAGAAAATTACCGCGGAGAACTCAGCCGGCGTGGTTTCCGCCTCGATTGGTAAGCGCACCGCTAACGACGATCTCAACCTCAAATCAGAGGTGGATATTATTTGCAGCATTGGCCGCGAAACCTTTGGCGATGACTTCTGGCAGCCCATGATTGACGATTACAGCGTGATTCGTGATGCCATCGAGGGCACCATTAAGGGCTTTGAACGCTACAACGAGCGCATCGAAAAGCCTGGCGGGTTCTACCTGCCCAACGGTCCTCGTGAGCGTATTTTTACTACTCACGATGGCAAGGCGCATTTCTCGATCAATGAAACGCGCGTGATTGACCTACCCGAGAACTACTTCTTGCTTTCAACAGTTCGTTCACACGATCAGTACAACTCCACCATCTACGGACTGGATGATCGCTACCGCGGTGTGCGCCACGGCCGTCGTGTGGTTTTTGTGAACCCCCAAGACCTTGAAAAGCGCGGGCTGAAGGACGGTGACCTCGTCGATATTGTCTCTGTATGGGAGGACGGCGAACGTCGGGCACCGAACTTCCGCGTGGTTGCTTACGATCACGCACGCGACTGTGTCTCAACGTACTTCCCTGAAGCGAACGTACTGGTGCCCCTTGATTCATCGGCAGAAGAGTCCAACACCCCCGTTTATAAGTCGGTTGTTGTTCGCCTGGAGCCTTTGGGCATCAACATGATGTAAGCAGTTTCTGGGTGTACAAAAGCCCGGTTTCGCTCAAATCTTTCGCAAAAGAGTTCTGAGCGGAACCGGGCTTTTTGGTGCCGTCTGGGGGTGAATCGTTCTGGGGCACCAAATCAGTAAAAGCGCACTCAAAGAAGTGCACTTTGGCAGATTTAGTGACCCGGATCCGTTATTTCGACGAAGCCGCGCGGCTTACCGCCTACTTCATCTTGGGGAAGGTTGGCACGGTAGCGCCGGACATCTTCTCGACGACGCGGATCACCTGGCAGGAGTAGCCGAACTCGTTGTCGTACCACACGTAGAGAATTGCGGTCTTGCCGGTAACGATGGTTGCTAGACCGTCGACCACACCTGCGGTGCGTGAACCTACAAAGTCGGTTGAAACAACTTCGTGTGAATCGGTGTAATCAATCTGACGGCGTAGCGGCGAACGCAATGAGGTCTCGCGCAACAACTCGTTCAAAGCGTCCTTAGATTCTGGAGCTTTTTCAAGCTGCAGGTTCAAAATCGCCATGGAAACGTCGGGGGTGGGAACGCGGATTGCGTTACCGGTGAGCTTGCCTTCCATCTCAGGAAGCGCTTTAGCAACAGCCTTAGCCGCACCGGTTTCGGTGATCACCATGTTCAACGCAGCGGAGCGACCGCGGCGGTCACCTTTATGGAAGTTATCAATGAGGTTCTGGTCGTTGGTGAACGAGTGAACGGTCTCAACGTGTCCGTGGACCACACCGTATTCGTCGCCCATAACCTTCAAAACAGGGGTAATAGCGTTGGTGGTGCAGGACGCTGCGGAAAGAATCTGGTCTGAATCGGTGATGATGTCATCATTCACACCGCACACAATGTTCTTCAAATCGCCCTTGCCGGGTGCAGTCAAGAGCACACGGGAAACGCCGGGGCACTGCAGGTGCTGGGAGAGACCTTCGCGGTCGCGCCAGCGGCCGGTGTTATCTACCACGATGGCGTTGTTGATGCCGTATTCGGTGTAATCAACGGATGCAGGATCAGAGGAGTAGATGAACTTAATCGGCACACCGTTAGCAACAATGGTGTTGTTTTCTTCGTCAACACGAATGGTGCCGCGAAACGCGCCGTGCACGGAGTCGCGACGAAGCAATGACGCACGCTTAAACAAATCCTGCTCGCCATTTTTGCGAACGACGACGGCGCGCAGGTTCAAACCGGAACCCGAGGAACGCTCGAGCAGAATGCGAGCAAGAAGGCGACCAATGCGTCCGAAACCGTAGAGAACGACGTCCTGCTGAGCGAGCTCAACTTCACCCTTTTTGCCGACGACGTCGGCAAGTTCACCGCGCAACCAGCCGGCGAGATCGTCTGAGCCGGACTCTTTGAACTTGTGCCAGAGCTGAGCAATACCTACCGAGCAGGGGCCCAAATCAAGGTTGACGAGCTCGTTGAGAATAGCCAAGGAGTTTTTAGGATCGAGTTCTTCGTGATCGATCTGGCGTGCAAAGCGGTGAAGTTTGAGAATCTGAATAACAGAGCGGTTCACCAAGGAACGACCGTGAATGCTTACAACCACGCCATTTTCGCGGTTGAGCTTACCGATAACAGGGATCATTGCCTCTGCATCAGCTTCGCGCTGTAGCCAGTTTTCGTGCGCGTTTTCGAGCGATTGTGCCACGGAAAAATCCTTCTTCCTCGATCGAACGCCTTTGTATCGATCGGTTAGGTGTGCATCTAGGTTGATTCGAACCGGTTAGAGGCGCAAAAGCGCGTGCACACTTTCGAGTCGCCTTTGATTCGAATTGCAAAATCTAGCATAGCGGGTTTGCCGCCACGAGACACACTGTTACCGCCCAAAGCGGGGCATTGGGGCCGCGCGGGTAGAATTTTGGCTATGTTGACTGTTATTGGGGAGGCCCTTGTAGACGTTGTAAATCGCGCTGGCGAACCATCGCATGCGCACCCTGGCGGTTCGCCTATGAACGTGGCGGTAGGAGCCGCCCGGCTTGGTCATTCAGTTGATTTTATTGGGCGATTCGGTAGTGATGCGCACGGTTCTATGATTGCGCAACATTTGGCGGGTTCACAGGTGAATGTGCCGGTTGATCCGGATTCGGGTAAGACGTCGGTGGCGCAGGCAAATATTTCAGATTCCGGTGCCGCTGAGTATGAATTTGATCTTGATTGGTCCCTAGATTCAGTTGCTGAGGCGTTGGCGCTAGCGGTTCGTCATAGCACGGCTGTGCATACCGGATCGATTGCGGCGATGCTCGAACCGGGTGCTCATACAGTCCTCGAGACGGTTCGTGCCGCTGCTGGCACCGCACTGATTTCTTACGACCCTAATTGCCGCCCCACTATTATTTCCGACGTCGCTGTGGCTCAGGGCTGGGCTGAGGCAATAGTGCCACACACCGACCTCATCAAAGCCTCCGATGAAGACTTGCAGTGGCTCTACCCTGAGCGTTCCGTTGAAGACTCGGCGCGCGATTGGCTGAATGCCGGGGCGGCTTTGGTGTTGGTGACGCGCGGCGGCGAAGGCATTTTTGCGGTGAACGCCGCTACCGCGCCGGAGGGCGTTGAAGTTTCTGCCGCAACTGTGGACGTGGCAGATACTGTGGGCGCGGGTGATTCTTTGATGGCGGCACTTATTGCTTACCTTTTAGACGCCGGAATTGAGGGCGCCGCCGCACACGCGAAACTCTCAGCAATGAACGCCGAAGAGCTCAAAAAGATGATGAACTTTGCCGCAACCGCAGCGGGTATTACGGTCTCTCGTGCCGGCGCGAATCCGCCTACCCGCGAAGAACTCAACGCGGCACTGGGTGCCTAAAAATTTTTGAACCTGCGTTTTAGCTCACGTTAGACTGGGTGAGAACGCTCAAAGTTCATGACAACAATTTAGAGGAGAAAACATGCTTGATCGTCAGCCATACCAAGACCTACCCGAGCTACCCACCTTTGAACTCAGCTCAGAAAACGTTGAGGACGGCGGGTTAGCGCTGGACTGGATGCTCTCAGCCAATATGGGTATCGAGCGTGGCGAAGACACCTCACCACAGCTCTCTTGGACGGGTTTCCCCGAGGAAACCAAGTCATTCGTTGTGACCTGCTTTGATCCCGACGCCCCCACCCCTTCAGGTTTTTGGCACTGGAGCGTAGCGAATATTCCTGCCTCGGTGACTTCACTGGAGAAGGGCGCAGCGCAGAATCTTCCTGCTGGCGCTGTAGCGCAGAAAAATGACGGCGGTAACCACGAATTTACCGGTTTTGCGCCCCCAGAAGGTCATGGCGCACACCGCTACATCTTCTGCGTGACCGCAGTTGATACCGAACAGCTCGACGTCGACGAAAACGCCACCCCCGCCGTCGTGAACTTCAACCTGTTCACTCACGGAATTGCACGCGCATTCTTGACCGTGCTTCACGAAGAAAAATAATTCATGATCAAACTGATTGCCAGCGATCTTGACGGCACTCTGCTTGGGCCGGACTTCACTTGCCGGCCGCGTACTTTGAGTGCTCTGGAATCGGCGGCGGAACTCGGTATAGACATTGTGTTTGTGACCGGACGCCCGCACCGATGGCTTGATCCGCTACGCGATCAGATGCAGCACAGCGCCTATGCGATTTGCTCTAACGGCGCTGTGCTGTACCACCTAGGTGATGACCGCGTGGTAGACACCTGCCTCACGGACATGGCAGATGTTGCTGCAGTTCATCCGGTTCTTTCTGCAGAATTTCCCACCGCCTGTTTCACGCTAGAAACCATGGGCTCGGTGTATATCCAAGGGGACTACGAATACGGTCCCGTGCTGGAAGGCGCTCATATTATCGAGGGCGATTTCAGCGACGTCCTCACTCAGCCTGACCCCGTGGTGAAATACCTGATGCGCGTGGAAGGTGCTGACCCTGAAACCCTTTACCAGCACACCCTGCCACTGGTTGAAGATCATTTAGCGCTCACCATCGGCATCAATGGGGTTCCACTCATGGAAATGGCACAAAAAGGGATGCATAAAGGACGTATGCTCGCAGAATTTGCTCAAGAACGAGGCATCAAACCCAGTGAAATCGTGGCGTTTGGCGATATGCCTAATGACCTCGAAATGCTTCAGTGGGCAGGGCATAGTTACGCCATGGCGTCGGGATCTCCGCGCCTGATTAGAGAAATAGGACAAACGTGCCCCGGTTTTGAGCAGGACGGGGTAGCGCAGATCATTGAGAAAATCGTGGCGGAGCAGCGTTAAATTACGCCGCCGCCATTGTTGATAACTGCTACCGCTGTAGGTAGCGGATTACTCTATAGATACTTACGCAATCGGTGATTCAGCAGGTTTTTGACCGCACCCCATTCATCACGAACGATGGAATACATAGCCGAATCGCGCAACGAACCATCGGGCTGACGGCGCCAATTGCGCAAAATACCGTCCAAAGAACCACCAATAGCCTCAATAGCTTTGCGGGATTGGTGGTTGAATTTGTGTGTCTCTAAATACACCGAAGCGCAACCGAGGGTCTCAAAAGCATGCGTTAGAAGCAAAAGTTTGGACTCTACGTTGGTACCCGAACGCTGGGCGCTCGCCGCGTTCCACGTGTAGCCAATAAATACTCGGGGCGCGTCCTCGTCAATGTTGTAGAACGTGGTAACCCCAATGATTTTCTGATCGCTGAGGCGACGGGTTGCAAAGGGGAGCATCTGCCCGGCGTCCTGCTGTGTGAGGTAGGAGCGAATCATGTCCTCAATGCCTTCGGGGCGAGGAATAAAGGTGTACCAAAGGTTCCAGAGCTCACCGTCTGCACATGCTTCTTGCAGATCTTCGGTATGTTCAAGCGAGAGCGGTTCTAGCTGTACCAACGTGCCGGTGAGTGTAGTTTTGGAGAGAAAGCTCATAGTGTCAATATACGGTGTGCATGTGACTAGGGTGAAGTGTTACTTTTATAGAATTTAAATAAAGTATCAGAATTTTTACCCCCGAGTAATAAGTATTTCGAAACTATGTTACTGACTGGTAGGTAAAATGCTCTATATGCCAACCATCTCGCAAACACCACGGCCACTTCACTACTTTGAACCTTTCGCCCATCGCGGATACGCGCAGGATGTTCCAGAAAATACCCTTGCTGCTTTCGCCGCGGCGCAAAAATTTGGCGTGGAATGGATGGAGATCGATGTCAACACCACAGCAGACGGTGTGGTAATTGTTTTTCATGACTTCACCCTCAATCGCGTAGCTGGTGTTCCGGGAAAAGTAGCCGAGAAGACCTGGCAGGAAATTCAACAGATCACGCTCAAGGGTGGTCATAAGATTCCTTCGTTAGCCCAAGTTTTGCAAGAGTTCCCCCAGCTGAAATTTAATATCGACGTTAAAGATGAGGGTTCAATGCGTGAGCTACCGGCGGTAGTTGCGCAGGCAGGTGCAGTTGATCGAGTTCGCATTGCATCATTTTCTGAACGGCGGCGCGCAGGTGCTGTGCGAGCTTTGAGAAAATTGCTGACGGGGCAGAAAGTGAAAACTAGCGCCTCAGAAATGGCGATAGTAGGTTTTTATGTGATTGCGCATACGGTGCCATCGTTATGGCCGGTGGCGCGAGCGGTGGGGAAAATTTTTATTGAACCATTTGATTCGTTACAAATTCCACCAACGTACAAGGTTTTGGGTAGAGAGGTAAAGGTGGCTACCCCTGCCTTGATTGATATGGCGCATCGCTATGGATACACCGTACAGTTATGGACTATTGATTGCCCGAAGGAGATGAAATTCTTTATGGAGAGGGGTGTCGATGGAATTGTGACTAACCGCACTGATGTGCTGATGAAAATTTTATCTGAGAAAAAATAGACCTATGACTAGGTAAAATGCCGAGAATCCGGGAGTCAGTCATTAAAACTCAGGGTTTTCTCATATTCTCGTAACTTGGCTCAAAGGTACGTGCGGTTAGATGTTAACCAATGGTTCGAAAGAGCCATGCTGAGAAGCGAAATGTGTGTGAGTGATTCATTTCTAATGTGAATCTGGTGAATGGCCGTGCTGGGGAGCGCGGCCATTCACTTTTTAACTCAGAACTTTGCAGGAGTTCTTTGTTGTAGCTTGGCTATTAAAGTCCTTTTGGTAAGTTCTCGCCAGCAGGCGCGAGCGGTTCGGTAGCTGAACCGCGGCGTCGTGCAATAAAAGCCATGGCGTGGTAAACCACCAAGGTGGCCGCAGTGCCCAGTGCAATGCCAGCAAATTGAAGGTTGCCAATATCCCAGGTGTAATCGGCAATGCCGATAATCAGAGCAACAGAGGCTGCCGTGAGGTTTACCTGGTTTGAGAAATCTACGCGGTTTTCAACCCAAATGCGCACACCGAGCATACCGATCATGCCGTAGAGGACCGTGGCGGCACCACCTAAAACACCTGCAGGTACCGTGGCGACTGCCGCCCCAAAAACAGGGAGCACCGAAAGTAGGAGTGCAAAGATTGCCGCTACCCAGTAAGCGGCGGTGGAGTACACCTTAGTCGCTGCCATAACGCCAATGTTTTCGGCGTAGGTGGTGGTGCCAGAACCGCCACCTGCCCCGGCAATGGTGGTGGCAAGGCCGTCTGCCATGAGCGCGCGCCCTGAGTATTTATCGAGGTTATCGCCGGTCATGAGAGCAACGGATTTTACGTGCCCAATGTTCTCTGCCACCAGCACCAGAATTACGGGAATAAAGAGGCCGGCAAGGTTCCAGTGAAACTCAGGGGTCTGAAAATGGGGGAGGCCAAAAAGTCCTTGTTCATCCCATACCTGATGAATCTGGGTGAAATCTACTTCGCCGCGAATTACTGCGGTAATGTATCCAATCGCCACGCCTAGCAAAATAGAGAGGCGCCCCATCATGCCCTTGAAAAGTACCGAGATGATGATGATTGATGCCAGGGTGACGAGCGCCGTCACGGGTGCTTTCATAAAGTTTGCTTTAGCGCTGGGCGCAAGATTGAACCCGATCAACGCCACGATTGCGCCGGTGACGAGCGGTGGCATCAATTTAGTAAGCCAGCCGGTGCCTGCAAGCTGAACAACTACGCCCACAACAAACAGCGTAAGACCAGCCATGACGATGCCGCCCAGTGAACCGGTGGGACCGTATTGGTTTGACGCCGCTGCTAGCGGAGCGATGAACGCAAAAGAGGAGCCCAGATATGAAGGCACTCGACCAGCGGTGAGGATTAAGAAAATCACGGTGCCGATGCCCGAGAAGAAAAGGGTGGTGGACGGTGGAAAGCCGGTGATGAGAGGAACCAGAAAGGTTGCCCCAAACATGGCGACCACATGCTGGGCGCCAATGCCAATGGTTCTGCCCCAGGTGAGACGTTCTTGGGGTGCTACAACTTCCCCGGGGGCCACGGTTTTTCCATCCCCGTGCAAGCTCCACCCAAAGGGAGAGGTGCGTGCGGGTTTGTGTGAGGTCATAGAGGTGCTCCAGAAATAGAGGGGCGGGGATCGCTGAATATTCTACGCCTGTATGAATATTTTGCTGGGGTGCGAAACGAGGGTGGGGTGGGCGTTGCAGAACATGAGGTGGCAACAGCAGAAAATAACCTGGTGAATAAACTATATGTATTAGCCGTTGTATCAATCAGTTCTTCGTGAATACGTTGAATTAGAGAGTGAAATGGATGACTTTATCTTTCTAAAATTAATCAGATGACTTACTATTAACTAAAGACTTCTCACGATTCCTAGGGTTATATCTGTGACCATCATTCTTTTAGCTTTCTTAACGATTTGGCTAAGCACACCCCTGTTGTATCGGGGAATGGGTAATAAAGCATTTATTGCGCTCGCGGCAGTACCCGCAGTTGCCCTGATAGCGGTGCTCAGCAAAACCTCTCAGATCCTTAGCGGTCACCCTTGGGTTGAAAGCTATCAGTGGATTCCTGCGCTCAATCTTGAGCTCACTTTTCGCATGGATATTCTGTCGTGGGTTATGAGTCTTCTGGTGCTTGGCGTGGGTTCGCTGGTGCTATTCTACTGCGCGCCGTACTTTAAGCATTCGCACGACGGCGTCGCTGGTTTCTCGGCGCACCTCTTCAGCTTCTGTGGCGCTATGTTTGGTTTGATTACCTCCGATGACTTTATTTTGATGTTTATCTTCTGGGAAATCACTACCATTCTCTCGTACTTGCTGATTGGTCACGCGCGTCACCGCTTATCGGCTCGTCGCTCAGCGCTCCAAGCTCTTACCATTACCACCGCTGGTGGTCTTGCCATGTTTATCGGTCTGATTATGCTGGGGCAAAGCGCAGGTACTTACCGACTCTCGGAACTTGTGGCGCGCGGACCAGAAATTGTTGCCGACATTCAGGGTGGGCATGGCATCATGAGTGCTACCGCCCTCAGCACCGCTCTCGTGCTCATACTGTGTGGTGCGCTCAGCAAGTCCGCTCTCTTCCCCCTACATTTCTGGTTACCGGGTGCAATGGCTGCCCCTACGCCAGTTAGTGCCTATTTGCACGCAGCAGCTATGGTGAAGGCCGGTATTTATCTGCTCATTCGTCTGTCTCCGGGGTATGGCGAGGTTGCCGTATGGCATAACATTCTGGTGCTCTTTGGTGCGTTCACTATGATATTTGGCGGTTGGGTGGCGCTACGCCAAACCGATCTCAAGCTCATTCTTGCCTACGGCACCGTGAGCCAGCTAGGTTTCCTCACGCTGATTATCTCCGGCGGAACACCCGATGCTTTATATGCCGCTATGGCTATGATGCTAGCTCACTCACTCTTCAAAGCGGCACTCTTTCTCACCGTGGGAATCATTGACCACCAGGCGGGAACCCGCGATATTCAGAAAATTTCAGGCATCTACCGCACCGCGCCCAAGCTGTTTGTAGTGGGATTGATTTCTGCGGCGTCCATGGCTGGGGTGCCTCCGCTGGCAGGGTTTGTTGCCAAAGAAGCAGTGCTCGAAACCTACCTGCACATGATGAGGGAACACCACACCGGATGGGACTTTGTTCTAGTCATCATTACCGTAGGTGCAATCGTCTTGGGCTCGGTGCTCACCTTTGCGTACTCAGCGCGGTTTGTGTGGGGTGCTTTTGCTAGTAAACCGACCCGCTACATGCGCGATTTCGAAGAGCTAAAGTTCTGCAAACCTGAGCAACTTCAAGTAACTCAGAAAGCACAAAATGTCTCTTCGGTAGCAGAAGATGCACACCACAAATCTGAAGGGAACGCGGTAGCTGATCGCAAGAGCCCCGACACGCTTTTCCACTCGGTGAGCGCCACCTTCTTAGCCTCGCCCGTCATTCTTACCGTGCTGACGATAGCCTTTGGTCTATACCCCGAACCAGTGCACGAATGGGTCTCTCACCACGTTAAAGAGTTTGGCGGATACGAACTTCACCTAGCGCTGTGGCATGGAATTACCTCGGCTTTGCTCACGTCGTTGAGCATTATGGTGGCTGGCTTGCTGATGTTCTTGGCTAAAACACCCATCAACGATTTTCAAAATCGCATCCCACATCTGCCCCAAGCCTCTACCGTGTACCGCAATATTATTGACGTACTGGACAAGTCTGCTGTGTGGATTACCGGTCAAACTCAGCGTGGTTCGCTTGGTTTTTACCTGGGGATCATCCTTATTACCGCGGTGACCGTGCCAACCTTCGCGCTGTTCTGGGCAGAAACACCGCCGCTTCACAATATTCAGGTGAAGAGTAACCCTGCGCAGTGGGCAATTGCCATTGTGATGATTACGGCTTCGCTGGTAGTGCTTTGGGCACGCAAACGTTTCTTGGCGATTCTGATGGTTTCAATGACCGGTTACGGCCTCTCAACCCTCTTTGCAATCCGTTCAGCCCCTGATCTCGCGATTACTCAGCTTTTGGTAGAAACTCTCTCGATGGTGGCATTTGTGCTTGCCATGCGCGTATTGCCCCGCAATATTCGCACCGAAAAAATCAAGGGAAACCGCGCCAAGTTCCACCAGATGGTACGCATTGGTATCGCTATTGGTTTTGGTGTGCTGATGATGGCGCTTGCCATGTTCACCTTCTCATCTCGTACCCTTGACCCGATCTCGTTAGAACTGCCCCACATGGCATACGAGATTGGACACGGTAAAAATACAGTGAACGTTATTCTTGTAGATACGCGTGGTTGGGACACCTTTGGTGAGATCTCGGTACTTGCTTTGGCGGCCACCGGTGTGGCGTCCCTCCTCTTTATTGAAGGACGCCGTGATCGTCGCAATGAGGAGTCTCTTGACACTCAGACGCTTCAACTTCTTAATCAACGCTATGCACAGCGAACGAACCTTACAACCACACAACGCTTAGCGGGGCAATTCTCCCATGTGGAACGAGACCCGTTCATTGTTGCCGGGCGAACCCTGCCACCTGAGCGCCGTTCAATTCTGTTAGAAGTGATGACTCGTTTGCTCTTTCACACGCTCGTGATCGTCTCACTATACATGCTCTTTGCAGGGCACAATCTGCCCGGTGGTGGTTTCGCCGGTGGTCTGTTAATCGGTCTTGGTTTCACTGTCCGCTACCTTGCTGGTGGTGGGCGTGAGCTCCATGAAGCGTCTCCGTTTTCACCCGGTCTGTACTTGGGTCTGGGACTCGGTATCGCAGCCCTGTATGCGGCAAGCCCGCTTCTCTGGGGTGATCCGGTATTTACTAGTTACACCTTAGAAGGGGATATACCGGTGTTTGGCCACGTTGCGTTCGTAACCGCCACCATCTTTGACGTGGGAGTTTATCTGTTGGTAATCGGTCTAGTGCTCGATGTTTTGCGTTCGCTCGGTGAAAAAATCGACAAAAAGATTGTTACCGATCAGCGGGCGGAAAATAAGCGCAAAAGAGACCAACATAGGGTAGATATTGCACCCCCCGTGGTTGCTCCCGAAGGAGATTCACTCTCATGATTATCGACTTGAGCCTCATTCTGGTGATGGGCGTGATGTACGGGGTGGGTGTGTACCTGATTCTCGATCGCACCATGACCCGTGTGCTCCTTGGTCTGATGCTGTTGACCAACGCCACCAACCTGCTTATTCTGCACGCGGGTGGTCCCGCAGGGCTGGCACCGCTCTTTGATAAGAGCGTGGACCCGCACGATTACAGCGACCCGCTACCGCAAGCACTCGTGCTGACCTCGATCGTGATCTCGTTCGCCGTCACCTCGATTATGCTCGGCCTCATTTACCGTGCGTGGGTTCTTTCGCACCGTGATGAAATTATGAACGATAGCGAAGACCGTTTAGTGGCACACAAATCATCCTTCGACCCTGAAGAAGACGCCCCTGCCAACACTGATGAATCAGAGTTTGATGGCGATGAGATAACCCGCGAAAGGGAGTATCAAATCTACGAAGAGAAGAAGCACGCTCAGCAATCCAAAAATGCGGATAACGATGGCGAAGGAAACGTTGAGCCGGCTGGGACGTCAACATCTACCGCATCAGAGCACAACAAGAATGCGGAGGTGCGCTAGATGAATACGGTAGCTTTGGCACCGCTGTGCGTGGTGATTCTGTTTGTTGCCGCCGCGAGTACTTTTGCGCTCTCGCATAGGGTGCGCGTACAACGTTTGATCTCGTTGGTAGCAATGATTTTGACGCTCACTTTAGAGTGCACCTTGCTGGCTTCAGTATGGAATTCTGGGCCGCAGACCGTGCATTTGGGTGGCTGGGTGGCACCTTTTGGAATTGTAATGGTGGTAGATCAGCTTTCCTCACTGATGCTGGTGGTGAGTTCAGTAATTTCCCTTGCCGTGTTGGTTTTTGCCACCGGACAAGACATTGCGGATAACGATCATGAGGTGCCGATTTCGGTGTTTTATCCTACGTACCTCTTGTTGCTGGGTGGCGTTGCTAATGCTTTCTTGGCAGGAGATTTGTTCAATCTGTATGTGGGTTTTGAGATTCTGCTTATGGCAAGTTATGTGCTGATAACCATGAACGCTACAACTCCGCGTATTCGCGCTGGTACAACGTACGTAGTGGTTTCGGTGGTTTCATCCATGCTGTTCCTTACCACTTTGGGCTTTATCTATGCCTCGGTGGGCACTGTGAACATGGCTGATCTTTCGCTGAAATTGCAAACTCTGCCTATGGGTACTCAGTTGCAATTGCACCTGATGTTGCTCATTGCTTTCGGTATCAAAGCAGCAGTTTTCCCGCTTTCGTTGTGGTTACCTGATTCTTACCCCACTGCCCCGGCACCAGTCACCGCTGTTTTTGCCGGTTTGCTCACTAAGGTGGGTGTGTACGCGATTATTCGCACCGAAACCCTGTTGTTTCCCGGGGGGTCGCTCAATACGCTGTTGAGTGTGGTGGCGTGTTTGACGCTCATTGTGGGTATCTTAGGTGCGCTGGCGCAGACCGACCTCAAACGTTTGCTTTCATTCATTCTGATTAGCCATATTGGGTACATGATCTGGGGTATTGCGCTGGGCAATACGCACGGTCTTGCCACAGTGGTGTTCTACATTGCGCACCACATTGTGATTCAGACCGGCTTGTTCTTGGTGGTTGCACTGATTGAGCGCCGCGGTGGTTCATCGAGCATTAACCGCTTGGGCGGAATGCTCAAAATCGCACCCTGGATTGGTATTTTGTACTTCATCCCAGCAATCAATCTAGGCGGTATTCCGCCGTTCTCAGGCTTCTTGGGCAAGGTGGGGCTGTTGCAGGCGTCGGTGGACGCCGGCACCTGGCAGGCGTATCTCATGGCAGGTTCGGGCGTCTTCGTTTCGCTGCTTACCTTGCTTGCTCTCACCCGCGCGTGGAACAAGGTGTTCTGGCGTTCGGCACAAAACGCCGATAACCCCACCAAAACTATTTTGCGTGCGGAATACGACGCCGAGCACGGCCAACGCGAACTTGACCGGCACGACAACAAGCCAATTCCGGCATCCATGGTGGGAGCCACAGTGGCACTGGTTGCAGCAGGCACCGCTATTACCTTGTTTGCTGGCCAGATCTTTACCCTGGCTGAGAATGCTGCTCAAAATCTGCAAAACCCCGACGGGTATATTCACGCGGTGCTGGGGGACGAAGCACCTGACCGCGGTGAGTATTTGCAGCACTATTTAGATGAGCAAAATGCACAAGATAATGAGGACGCCGCAAGCGATGGGGAGGTAGTAACCGAATGACCTCGCATAGAGATTCTGCAAGCACCAAGTTCTTGCACACCCTGCCCTCGTTTGTGTGGCTCACGTTTGTGTGGTGCGCACTGTGGCGAACTTTTGATGTTCCCAACCTGATTTTTGGTGCACTGTTTTCGGTGTTGGTTTTGAGCGTTTTTCGCCTACCTACGCTGTATCTTTCCAACCGGTTTAACCTCTGGTACGCGCTGAAGTTTGCGGTGTACTTTGTGTTTGAGGTAGCCCGAGCCAGCTGGCAAATGCTGTGGTTGGCATGCACTTTCCGCCCGCCGTTGCAGAACTCGGTGGTGGCGGTGCAGTTGCGCACGCGCTCTGATTTATGGGTGACGGCGATTTCGCACGCGATGTCGCTGATTCCCGGTTCGCTAGTGGTTGAGGTCGATCGCTCGCTCTCTGTGCTGTATTTCCACGTGATTCACACTCCTGATGAGAGCAGTATTGAGAGATTTGTGGCGCAAACTCACAAGGTGGAATCGATGATTCTTAAAGCGGTGGGTAGCAAAGAAGAGTTCGCTCTTATTCAGGCTGAAGAAGCTGACGAGGCAGAGCTACTGGCAATGGAACACAAGAATTCCACCAGCCAAAGAAACCAGAAGAGGGGTTAGGGCATGCATATAGTGTTTTGGGTGTGCGGTGTGCTGTTGGCTCTAGCTGCTGTGGGCACGCTGTACCGCATTTGGCGCGGCCCTACCCTGTTGGACCGCGTGTTAGCTACCGATGTGATGCTCTCTATTATCATCGCCGCAATCTGCGTGAACATGGTGGTCAAAAATTCGTATGAGCTACTTACCCTCATTGTGGTTCTGGCTATGGTGGGTTTTATTGGCTCTGTTACCGTCGCTCGCTTTGCGAACAACACGCCCTCGCGTGAAAAGCGTTTGAAGCCCTCACGTATTCAAGAGATGAACCCTAATGATCCCGGCGCTAAGCGCCGTCGTGAAGCTGCCCGACGCGCGGCGCAGGCTCGCAAAAAGCAGCGGCGAAAAGATGATAAGAAGAGCGCGAAAGCGCAAAAGAAAGCGCTGAGTAACCCTCAGACCGGCGGTTCTGGTTCAGTGGGGGAGGAACTCTAAAATGGAACTTTTCTTAGACATTCTTGCTGGTATCTGCTTGATTGTTGGGTGCCTGATGTCGCTGGGCGCAGCCATTGGTATTGTGCGTTTTCCTGATTTGCTTTCGCGTATTCACGCTGGCACTAAGCCTCAGGTTTTTGGGCTCATGATGC
Source organism: Rothia sp. (in: high G+C Gram-positive bacteria) (assembly GCA_030530925.1). Classification (GTDB taxonomy): domain Bacteria; phylum Actinomycetota; class Actinomycetes; order Actinomycetales; family Micrococcaceae; genus Rothia. Next base: position 22,835 of record JAUMUA010000002.1, read on the forward strand.
TTCTGCTGGGCATTGGGCTGCACGCTCGGCAGTGGACTCTGTGGCCGCTTTTGCTCATTGCATTGCTGTTGCAGCTTCTCACCATTCCGATTTCGGCGCACATGGTGGGCCGCTCCGGCTACCGTAACAAGCACTTCCGCGCCGATGATCTAGTGCACGATGACCTGCGTAAACTCATTGATGAGGTTGAGGAATCAGAGGCCGGGTCCGTTAGAAAATAAAGGCGGCAAAGCGCCGCTGGCTAGCGCAGAATCTTTTGCGCGAGCCAATCCAGCGCCATGCCTAACGCACCAATCACCACAATGACGGCGAGCATCTCGCTGTACGCCAATCGATCGCGCGCGTTGAGAATTTCGTAGCCCAAACCGGATGATACGCCGAGCATTTCTGCGGGCACAATAATGACCCAAGCAATACCTAACGCAAGGCGTAACCCCGCCAAAACATAGGGTTTCACGCTGGGAATCACCACGGTTTTAAGGGTCTCCCAGGGGGTAGCGCCTAAAGTTTGCGCCACCTGCATGTACTGCTGATCGAGCGCTCGCACGCCCGAAACCGTGTTGAGCGCAATGGGCCATACCGCCGCCATTGACACCAAGAAAATGACGGGCGAGGATCCCACACCAAAAAGTGCCACAGCAATCGGCGCCCATGACAGCGGCGAAACCATGCGCAAAAATTGAACGATAGGTGCCAAAAAACTATCGGTGCGTTGCGAGAAACCGATCAGCAGACCTAGCGGAATACCTAACACGGCGGCAATAGCTAACCCCGCCAGCAATCGCCACAGGCTCACCCCAATGTCTGAGAGCAGGACGCCGCGCCCCACCAGCGCGCTAAAAGCGGCAGGTAGATTCTCGGGTGCGAACGCGGTGAGCATGGTATTTCCCTGCGCCGCATGGGTAAACACCCACCATAGGATGAGGGTAAACACGATGCCGGCGGCACCTAAAACGAGCGAATGCGATGCTTTGTGAGCGCGTTTCATGCGTGGTTACCCTTCGATGTTGCTGTGACGGCGTCGGTGGTTGCGGGTTCAGTTGCAACTGCGGTTGCCGTTGCGGCGTTGGTGGCTGGGGCGTTGGTGGTTGCGGACCTTTCACCGTCGATTTCTTCGGTGCGATCAAAACTCTTCTGCCCGAATACGCCCAGCCCACCTGCCGCTTCGATAGCGGTTACCACTAAGTCATGGTTCACCAGCTCTTGATGCACGGCAGCGGGGTCCAAATTTTGCAAGAAGTCGGTGGGTGCATCCATCAGGGTTTTTCCCATGTGAGCCACCAATTCTTCGGTAAAACTGGGGTAGGGGTAGGGCTGAAACTGCAGAAGTTGCCCGCCCCAGCTGGGGTGCATGACGGCGTCGCGATGCTCGTTGAGGTGATCCGTCATGGCACGGGCGATTGCCGCCGGCTTTTGGGGCAGATAATGATCGGACAAAATTTTTGCGGCGTCCTTGCGGTGCTCGCGCGCAAAAATCTGGGCTTCTACTAAGGCGTTGGTGAAGTTTTGAGCGGCGCCGTCGCCACGGTCAATCAGCGACGAACGCATCATGGTTACGCAACAGGCGTGTTCGCGCCATACATCACCCATGAAGCGGTGGATTCTGCCAGCCTTGGTGGCAACCGCTGCGGCGTTGAATGGGTCAGCCACCGTAAAGCCAGCAATAGTTCCGTTGGTCAGGGCGGGAATCATGTCTGATGGTGCCATCACGATGAGCGTGACTTCGCCTTTGGCGGCGTCGGCGGTTTGCCGAATCACCGGGGTTAGCCCGGCTTCACGCAGAATCTTTTGCACCAGAATATTGTGAATCGAAAACCAACCGGGGATTGCGATAGTTTTGCCGGCAAGCTGTGGGGTCTCAGTGATGGACGGTGCGACCGTCAGCGCAGAACCGTTCACATGGTTCCACGCAATGATTTGCGCATCTGCTTGTAACTCATATTTGAGGTAAATGGATATTGGCATGAGCAGGTGAATCACATCAACTGTTCCAGAAATGAACGCTTCGGTGAGCGATGCCCACGATCTAAACATCACTGGTTGCGCAACTTTGGCGCCGTGCTTTTCGTAGAGTCCGTTAGCGTGAGCGAGCAAAAGCGGTGCCGAATCGGTGATGGGCAGGTACCCTATTTTGAGGTCGTGCCCTGTTGCTGCTCCTTGGGCGTCTTGACCGGCGGTGCGTCCTAGGGCGTGTGCGCCAAGAAGTGAGCCGATCGCGGCAGTTCCACCTACGGCGGCTAGTGCAGCGCGGCGAGGTACTTTTCCCTTGTCAAAAGCGGAATTATGCATGTGAAGTCAGTTCAGTTTCGCGGTAGTATTGCAAAATTTCGGATTCCCTGACGTCTTCTGCGCGCGGTTGCCAAAAGCGAGTAAAGCCGCGGTGCGCTTCAAAGAAGCCAATGCGATCGCCTACCGTGATTGCCTCTGAAATATCGTGAGAAACCATCAGTACGGTCAGATGTAGCTCTTCGATGAGTTGGCGCAACCAGCTTTGTAACTCGTGTCGAGTGACGGGATCAAGGGCTGAAAACGGTTCGTCCAGTAGCAGGATCGAGGGACGAATTGCCAGTGCACGCCCAATGGACGCCCGCTGCGCTTGCCCGCCTGAAATTTCAGAAATTTTGCGGTCTTCTAACCCCTGCAACCCGAGTATTTCAATGAGCCAGTTGATGTTCGCATGCTCTATCCGTCCGGCGTTCTTTTTGTACCGTGCGCCGAGTTCAATGTTTTGCCGCACGGTAAGCCAAGGAAAGAGCGCGGGTTTTTGAAAGACGACGGCATGCCGGCTCCCGTGGTGAAACTCTACTGATCCCGAATCCAGGTGCTCTAACCCAGCGAGAGCGCGCAACATGGTCGATTTGCCGGAACCGGTCTGACCCAAAATGACGAAGGCTTCACCTGCGGAGAGTTCGAGCGAAACCCCGCCGAGCGTGGGCTGACTGGCACCGGGGTAGGTTTTGACGGCATCGGTGATGGTAAGGGCTGCGGTATTAGTGGGCATGGCTGAACTGGTTACTGTGCTTTGCTAAGTTCGTATCGCAGGTGCCCCTCGGTGGGGGACTGCACGGGCAAGAATTGCGATTCGCGCAGACGCCGCGCTGAGGCGCAACGAGCCTTGTAGGCTTTGCCGCCAATGGTGGCGAGCTCAATGCGGGTGGCGGAAGTAGCAAAATGTGCGGCGTCAAGGCGCAACTGAAGCAGACGATGTCGTTCAGCACTTGCCGGGTTTTCTGCAAGCTCAGTGAGTTCGGTGCGTAAGCGCGGGTACTCGGTGTTGATCTGCGCAAACTCTTCTTTGAAGATGCCGTGAGCAACATTCAGATGCTCTGATGCTGATTGCAAAGAAGCTACCCCCAATCCTAAGCAGAACGAGGACTGCAGGAGTAAGAACGGGGCGGTAATTTTCTTGAGAAAACCGGGGACATCGGTGCTCATGATATCTTCTTCGGGTACAAAAACGTTTTCCAGTTTGATGAAGCCAGATTCGGTGGCGTCCAGTGCGAGCAAACCTTTTTGGTATTTCACATAGAACCCGGGAGCATCCACCGTGGTGTGCACAATGTATTTGCTGGGTTGGCTAGCGTTGGAGCCATCAACAATAATCGGCAGAACTACCACGCCGCCGGGGTAGAGGTTCGACGCCCAAGAAATGACGCCGTTCAGTTCTAACCCGCCGTCAACGTGAGTTGCGTGAACCTGAATTTCACCCACGCCAGAGGCGTCTTTGAAAGCCGCTGCCATGGCGGTAGCGCCGGTAGTTTCTGCGGTAGCAAGACCCTGGGGTAGTTCTTTCCCGACGGCATCAAAAAAAGCAGTCGTAGAACGGTGTGCCCACAGTGAGAACGCGGTGGAGGTGCACTCGGTGGCGAGATCAAATGCCACGGCGGTCTGTTGCAGAATGGAACCCTCGCGGCCCAGAGTAACGAGCCCGTCCTTAGCTATGGCGCACAGGGTCTCATAGGGGGAGTAGGAGTCTTGATCGACTTCTTCAGCGTGTTGGCGGGCAAGGCTAATAACTTTTTCCCGCTGTGGATATTCGGTGAGTGGTTCAAGGGTAAATTCAGGCATCATCAGGGCTTTCTGCGCGCAGAGGTTCAAAATAAGAAGTGGGTATAAAAACGCCGCCGCGAAACTGTTGAGAAGTACACGGCGGCGTTGTTAAAACGTTTCTATGCTTCGTTGAGCTTGAAGATGCGGTCAATAGGAGTGTTGACTGCTTCACGAGCACGGCGCAACGCGTCTTCGTCAGGGGCATCGTAGAAGCACAGGCACTTTGCGGTGTCTTCGCGAACGTAGGTGCGCAAGAACGATACCTCGGGAACTTTGGCGTAGTTAGGTGAGTTAGCCTTCTTACGAGCCAAGTACTGATCCATGGTGATCTCAGCGGGGATGTCCCACTCAATCAGGTATTCGGCATCTGCCTGGTTCTTGAGCTTCTTAATGTCCTCAAGATCTGCGCCGACAAGACGAATTTCGTCAGGGCCCTGCAAGGTAGCTTTGCCTTCGAATGCGGTCTTGAAACCGTCAGCAAACACACCGGGGTTGTTAGATTCAACAATCACGTAGATAGTCTTGAAGTCCGAGGTTACCTGAGTTTCAATCAGTTCTGCCTCGGTCTGCTGAAGTGCCTTGTTAGCTTCTTCAACTAGTGCCGTAGCGTTTTCTTTGGATGCGTTTTCTGGGGTGATTTCTACAAGGTAGAGAGCCATGATTAACCTTTCATTGAAATGAGCGAACGCTCTCTTAGGGCGTTCAATCTCCGTTGCTACTCAAAAATCTACGCCCCTGCCCGGGGTAGGTTCTAGGGGTTCTTTACATAAAGTAACTTTGCGCAAAGAAAGTTAACATGGGTTTGACAACGCACGATGCGCGTTTGAATTTTTGCGGCAGGGGTGTGGGAGATGCTCATCAGCCTTCACGTCCATAACAAACAACATGCACATAAAAAGGTGGGCCCCTCAGAAAACTGAGGAGCCCACCTTTTTATTTTTTACCAAAGAATCAGAAGAATATTAGTTTTTAACGATCGATTGCGCCACCGCGAATGAGCTTTTCGTTAGCAAATTCGTAGAAGCCCCACTGGGTGAGTTCGCGGCCGTAGCCGGACTTGTTGACGCCGCCGAAGGGCAAATCTGCCTGCGTGGTGATGTGCTCGTTCACTAGAGCCATACCGGTGACTAGCTGATCTGCTACCTCAAAACCGTGTTCAACGTCGTCGGTCCATACCGATGCCTGCAAACCGTACTCAGAGTCGTTAGCAAACTTGATAGCCTCTTCTTCGCTCTTTACCTTGTAGATCACCATGGCAGGACCAAAGAGTTCATTACATGAGAGGTCTTTATCAAAGTCGACGTCGGTCAATACTGCAGGGCTCATGAACCAACCGGGGCGGTCCAATTTTTCCCCACCGAAGTGCAAGGTGGCGCCGTCTTTAACTGCCTGAGCAATACGCTCTACGGTCTCATCGCGGGCGCTCTCAGAAGACATTGGGCCCATCTGAGTTGACGTATCAGAAGCATCGCCCACTTTTACCTTTTTGGCTGCCTCAACGGATGCCTTCACAAATTCATCGTAGATGCTCTCAAGCACGATTACGCGCTTAGGCGAGGCGCATACCTGACCCGCATTAGCGTAACGCATAAAGGTAAGGCGCTTAGCAACCTTAGCCACATCCTTAACCGAGTCAAGAACAATAGCGGGGTCGTTACCACCAAGCTCCATTACAGACTTCTTGACGTTCTTAGCCGCTGCCGCTGCCACAGCAGTACCAGCGCGCTCAGAACCGGTCACCGAAGCACCCTTCACACGGAAATCCTCAAGTACGGTTTCGACATCTTCGGTGTTGAGGTAGAGGTTCTGGTAAGCACCATCGGTCAGACCGGCATCTTTGAGAATTTCTTCAAACTTTGCAGAAGAAACAGGGCAAATCGATGCCTGCTTCATCAAAATAGTGTTGCCCAGCAAGAGGTTGGGTGCGGCAAAGCGGGCGAGCTGGTAGTAAGGGAAGTTCCAGGGCATAACACCAATCAAAACACCCATGGACTCATGGCGAACCAGGTTAGTTGGTGCGCCCTTAGCATCGAGTTCCTCATCCGCTAGAAGCTCTTCTGCGTGGTCTGCATACCACTCAAAAATGTTAGCAACGAGTTCGATTTCACCCTTGGCATCGTTGACGGGCTTACCCATCTCTTTGCCAATGATTTCGGCTAGTTCTGCGTTGCGCTCGCGAAAAATTCCTGCGGCTTTAGTGAGAACTGCCGCGCGGTCTGCTGAGGGCTTCTTGTGCCACTCGGTGTAAGCGTTATGTGCGGTATCAATGATGCCGGGAATCTCTGAGGGCTTGATGGAGTCAAAAGTCTGCTCGACTTCACCGGTGTTTGCGTTCGTAAGAGCGTAGGTGCTCATATGAATTATCTCCTTTGATATCGAATAAAAGCTAAGGTTGCTTTGTAGCTCATAATTAAACCTAACGCTTAACGTTGGGAAAAACCAGAGTGCACCCAATTCTTGAAGGGAGTTAAAAGCTCGACGGGCCCTTCGGAATATCAAAGAGCCCGTCGAATTTTCAGCGGTAACTAAATCAGTAAGGATTAGCGAACGCCAGCCATTTTCTTAGTAATCCACTTATTCATTGCCCACAGCAACAGACCAACCACAATGGTGCCAATGCCCAAAGTAGTGAAGTAGGTGACTTCGGTATCTACCGAGTAGAACTTAGCCAACCAACCAGCGAGCACAGTACCCAAAGCCACGGATGTGAAGTACAGTGCCACCATGTTCACGCGGTGACGCGCGGGTGCCAACTTGGTGGAAAGCGAAGTGCCAACCGGAGAAATTGAAAGTTCTGCGATGGTGCAAACAAAGAGAATCAGAACAATCCAGCCAACGTTTACGCTCATGTTGCCTGCCTGCGTCAAGAAGATTAGGAACGCAATGCCCACGCCGATGATGCCAAGAGCAAACTTGACCACGGTGGTGGGCTGACGTTTGCCCAGGCGATCCCACATCATGGTAAAGAGTGGGGCGAAGATGATGATAAAGATGGGGTTGATGGAGTTCACCAAGCTGGGTTTGAGCTCCATACCCAAAATATTCCAATTCAAGCGGGTATCTGAGTACAGTGCCATCACGGTGAACTGTTGTTGGTAAAGGGCCCAGAAAACGGCGTTACCAATCCACATGGGGATAAAGGAAACCACACGGGAGTGTTCCACCGAGGTGATTTGCTTATCGCTCAAGATAAGAGTGAAAAGAGCAACTGCACCAATAGCAATGAATGCCATAACCCAGCTAGCTAGGTTTGCAGGGGTGATGATACCGGTCAATACCAGAATCAGGATGATGGCCAGAATCGCGATACCCAAAAGGGAGTATTTCTTCTTTTCAGAAGAAGTAAGTGGTGCTGAGAGCTCATGGGCTGATTTGGGGAGGTTTTTGCGGGTAAGTGCATATTGGGTGAGCCCAATTGCCATACCGATAGCGGCGAACAGGAAGCCGGCATGAAAACCCCACATACCCCAACCGAAAGTGGTGAGCAGTGGGCCGAGTAGAGAACCGATGTTTACACCCATGTAAAAGATGGTGAAGCCACCGTCTCTACGAGGGTCGTCTTTGGAGTAAAGGGTGCCTAACAATGCCGATGCATTGGTCTTGAGGCCGCCAGAACCGATTGCTACGAGAAGCAAACCTGCAATGACGCCCGCAGCGCCGGGAAGTACGGCCAGTGAGATGTGACCGGCCATAATCAAAATGCAGGAGTAGAACAGGGTACGTTCGGGTCCGAGGACGCGGTCGCCAATAAAGCCACCCAAAATGGCAAGCAAGTAGACGGTGCCGCCGTAGGCACCCATGATGCCTGCTGCAGTGGTTTCGTTAACAAGGCCAGATCCACCCTCTGTTACTGCGTAATAGAGGTAGTAAATCATGATGCCCTGCATGCCGTAGTACGAGAAGCGTTCCCACATCTCTACGGAAAACAGGTTGGCTAGCATGCGCGGATGACCAAAGAAGGTTTTGCCGCTGGGGTTGTGGGAGTCAACCGTTGAAACGGAGCTACCGTTCGGTGAAGTTGTCATGGATTCCAACTCAGAAATAGGGGGAGCCCGATCCGCGAATCGGGCTCCATTGGCTGTTTATTTATTAAGCAAATCCTAAACCAATAGTGATGGATAGTTTACCTTTTGTATGCAAGATTTTGTAAGAATTTCTTTTTTTATGCAGTGACTATTGGTTTGAGTGGGGTTTGGCTAGGTCATTTATATTTTTTGCGGTGTATATATGCAAAATTTTTTACCGCGTGTGGAGCATACGCGATGAATTCACGGCAAGCCTACAAAAATAATACGTAAACTTAGTGTTTTTCCCAGGTTTTTGTCCCCAAAAATGTTCTAATGGGTGTATGGCTATTAGACAAGAAGACACTAACCACCTGAACGACACCGTAAATAATAACGGAAACCTCAACAACGGCATCGCTGATTCCAATCAGCACATGCACGACAGTCAGGTTACCGACGGCGCACAGCGAGTTGGCGACGGCGTCAATAACCATGGTGCGCCCGTTGCACCTCAGTACAGCGAGAACCAGCATGGTCACATGAATCACCAGTACGGTACTGGCCATGACCCGCTGATGCACGAAGAGGGAATCAAGGCTGCAAACAGTTCTAAGATTATGGGTGCGATTGCACTTGTGATTTCCATCCTTTCGCTGTTCTTTCCACCTGCATCAATTCTTTCGCTCATTCTAGGTTTCATTGGAATGTCACGCGCTAAGAAAGCTAAGCGATTTGGTGCTAAGGCAGGCGCTGGCAAGATTATGAGCATTTTGGCAATCATTATTTCTCTGCTCGTTATTCTCTTGTGGATTATCGCGGCAATCTTCCTTGCTAACAATCCCGATTTTCAAGACATGGTTCGCCAGTACCAGCCCAATAACTAGGCTCTAAACTAGCTTTTTGCTAGCTAAAACAACCCCCGCTCTCAGCTGAAAGCGGGGGTTTTTCTTGCCCTGTGGTCGTGTGCATGAAAAAGTTAACCGTAAAGTTCCAATCGAATGAAGGAGTGCCCTATGAACGACGATCTACGCCAAGTAACCGTGGATGAAATCCCCGCCGACGCAAAAATTCTGGACGTGCGTGAAGACATGGAATGGGAAGCTGGTCATATTGAATCAGCGCAGCATATTCCGCTAGGTCAGGTTCCTGAACGCTATGGCGAAGTACCTCTTGATGAGGACGTTTACATCATTTGCCGCTCAGGCGGTCGTTCGTTGAAGGCAACTGCGTACCTTCAGGATGCCGGTTTTGATGTTCTGAACGTTATTGGGGGCATGGGTGCGTGGCAGGACGCGCAGAAGCCTATGGTTTCTGAAAATGGCGAAGACGCGCGCGTCATGTAATTTTTGTAAAAACGTTCTAGCGGAATCGGTGTGCAACCGGTTCCGCTTTTGCGTTTAAGATAAGGAGGTGACTCGTTCTCTTAGATTGTGCCCCTTAGATTTCAGTGTTGAAGCTGAGGTGGCTTTTAAGGTTATCGCCGCTGATGCGCTGTATGCGTTTTGGTTAGATTCGGCGCGGGCAGAATCGTCGATGTCCCGTTTTTCGTATGTGGGTGTTGTTCCTGATGAAAGTGCGGTTGTGCGGGTTGGGCATGCTTCGAAAAACAATAATCCATGGCGGCAATTCGCTGAGGTATTGGCGCAGGCGCCCACGGTAGATTTTGAGGGTCACGATAGCTCTCTTTGTTCGTATTTGAAGGACGAGCTACTTGGCGGTTATGTTGGCTATTTTGGGTATGAATCACGCCGCTCTTTAGGTTTTGCTACCTCGCACCGTGCCGAAACGCCGGATGCGTTGTGGATGCCCGCCGTCCGGTATCTGATGATTGATCACCTGATGCAACGTGCATATTTAGTGGGTGACGACGCCTGGTTGGAAGAAACCGTGCCGCTTCTTCAGGAGGTGGGATCGGTGTCTAAACCGTTAGATTCTGAGCTACCTTACGGGTTGGATTTCAAGACGCCAGAGCGCGCCGACTACGTTGCTGCCATTGAGAACTCTCTTCATGAAATCTTTGAAGGCAATAGCTATGAGGTCTGCTTGACGGCGGAAACCCGCGCGTCGTTACCCCCAGAAATAAATAACCCGCAGGGAATATTTAATCTGTACCGCGCGCAACGTCGGCATAATCCAGCGCCCTACGCGGCATTTTTGCGGTGCAAAGACCATTGGGTGTTGAGCTCTTCACCCGAGCGGTATTTGAGCATTTCTGCCGGTGGTTACGCCGAAGCTAAGCCCATCAAAGGTACCGTGGAACGGTCTGCAGACCCACTTGAAGATTTACGAAACGCCACCTGGCTACACGATGATCCCAAGACACGCGCCGAAAATCTCATGATTGTGGATTTGATGCGCAACGATCTTTCGCAGGTGAGTCAACCTGGATCGGTGAAAGTGCCGGTACTCATGGGCGTTGAATCGTACGCCACCGTACATCAGTTGGTCTCTACGATTGCGGCGCAACTTCGCTCGGATGTTTCCGCAGTGGACGCCGCCGCGGCGTGCTTTCCCGGTGGTTCCATGACGGGCGCCCCCAAGCCTTCAACCATGGCGATCATCGATCGGTTAGAAAACCGTGCTCGGGGCATCTACTCGGGGGCGCTGGGGTTTTTCTCGGCGTCGGGTGCAGCGCAACTCTCTATAGTGATCCGTACGCTGGTGGTGCTGCCTGATGGTGAGGTATCGCTTTCGGCGGGTGGTGCGATTGTTGCAGACTCTAACCCCGATGCCGAATACGAGGAAATGCTCGCCAAATTACGCGCGGCAGTGCCGGGGGAGTCTATTTTTTAGCCACGTAAAGCGCCGCTGCAATCAGCGGTAGCTGAAGGGGCAGGCGGCGCAACCGCTTGGCGTCGGTATCAAGAACCCCGGGCACGTCAATATGGTGCGTGTACTGATAAATATTTGCCGGGAATACTGCCATGAAGAGGGCGGCTGCGGCGGAACCGGTAACGCGGCGGGCGCCCGGCACCATCAGTAGCGAGGTGCCCACCAGGATTTCGGCGACGCCCGATAGATAGACCGTGTTTTCGGCGCTACCTGGTACCCATGGTGGCACGATGGACGCAAAGTTTTCGACGGCGTCGTGCTTGAAGTGAAGTGCTCCCATAGCAGTAAGTGCACCGCCTAAGGTGAGGCGGGTGAGCTTTTGACCGCGGGATTCGCGGGGGGCTTTGGTGAAAATGTTCATAATGCTAGCTTAGCTAACTCGTCTGGGTCACCAAATCGGCAAAAGCGCACTCAAATACATGCACTCTCACGGATTTGGTGACTCACACAAGAGCAAGAGACTAGCGGAGGTCTGTTTTCTTGAGGAGGAATGCCCCTATTGCGTAGGTAAAGACAATGCCTGCAAGACACACGAGCATGTATTTACCGGTGTAATAGAGATTGTCAGATAAGGGAAAGGGATACGACGGTGCGTGTTCTTCTTTCATCATGGCAAGAATATCTAAGGTGCTCATGTAATTAACCCCGAGATTATCAACCGTGTAATAAGGGAAGAATAGCTGATTGAGCCCAAGATCGTAATAGATTGTTCCGAACATGTGGCGACTAATTAGCAGTAGTATGCCCAAGAACAAGATGCAACATATTCCAGTGATTACAGCGCCCCATTTGGAAAAAGCTAAAGCAAGAAAAGCTCCAAGTACCTGAACAATAAATAAGAGCGTAAACCAGGAAAATATAAAGCGTGAGAGTTCTAACAGCTCTGTATGCAATGGGTCTGCAAACATAAACATTCCATCAAAACTAGGCGCCATAACTTGCCAACCAAGAGTGTACCCAGTGGTTAGTTGCTCAACAAGGGCGCAAAGAGCGTAAAGGCTGGTGGTTATTGTTGCTAATGTGGCTGATGCCCGGGCGTACCCGCGCCAGAAACTTTTGCGATCGAATCCCATCCCGAGGATAAGAGAGAGGTTTCTTCTGGTGGTCATAAAAGAAACTGCAGCAAAAGCTACGCTCACAACAACTTGATGCACTGTGTTTTCAGTGTAAAACTGGCTGAGATTACCAGTAGTGAGATTTGTTGATGCTGCAATTATCAGTCCAGTGGCCGCTAATCCCGTACCCACCATAAGCGGTAAGAAAACCGCCAAAAATATAGTGCTACGTCGGTTCACTAAAAGCATCTTTGCCACTGCGCGGGAACGTCTACCTGTTTTGGTTGTGCCGGCGGGGTGCGTATCAGTTTTTTCTATAGCAATTGAGCTCATGATTGAGTCTGCCTTTCCGTAGCCTGACTGTATGCCGCTACGAGGTTCTGAAGGGAAACGGGAGACGCTGAAACCCCCAAGGAATTAGCGCTTTGGATGCGTTCATCGGTGAGCTCTGCTGCGACTAGAGCTTGTGTGCGACCCGCGAGAGAGCGAGAACTTGCAACTGAGGGCTTTAGATTATTGCGAGAAATATATACGGCGACGGCGTCGTCGCTACCTGTACTTTCGTGGGCATACGATCCGGCGTCCTCAGCGGGAATGTCCAACAGAATGTTGCCCTTTTCCAGCAAAATAATGTGATTGAGAAGCGGCGCTATCTCATCAATGAGATGAGTGGAAATTACGAAAGTTCGTGGATTCTTGCTGAAATCGCGTAATACGACGTCGTAGAATTTCTGCCGAGCTACCGGATCTAGCCCGGTGTAGGGCTCGTCCATGAGCGTGAGTTCCGCGCGAGATGCTAATGCAACAGCGATTCCTAAAGCAGACTTTTGGCCGTCCGATAGCTTGTGCGCTTTTGCATTCAAAGGTATCTCAAAAATGTCTATAACCTCTGCGGCAAGAGTAGCGTCCCACAGCGGGTAAGCAATTTCTGCCATGCGTAATACGTGAAGGACGCGGACGTCGTCGGAGTAAGTTTGCCCGGTGCGCATTAGATGAGTTTTTGCTAGCGTCGCAGAAGAGAACCCCTGCTCACCAAATAGTTCGATGAAACTACCGGAATCACTGCGGATTTGATTCGTTAGAGCTGTGAGAAGGGTGGTCTTTCCAGCACCGTTGCGCCCAACCAGTCCATAAATTGTATGGGGATAGAGTTCCAAGTTCACACGATTAAGCACCCTGGGCTTCTTCTGTTGATACGACTTGGCAAGCTGTGAAACTTTCACAATTGGTTCAGTCATGCCTTACCCCTTCTTAGCTTCGAAGGCAGCGTTCACAGCCGCCAGGACGTCGTCTTTACTCACGCCTAACGCGGTTGCCTCGGCAACAAGCGGAGAGATAAAAGCGTTGATGAACTCTTGGCGGCCCTCGTTGCGCAAGATAGAACGTGCGCCGGTTGCTACAAACATCCCGATGCCTCTTTTCTTATAAATCACGCCTTGGCTGACCAAAATATTGATGCCTTTGTTGGCGGTTGCTGGATTGATGCGGAAGAACTCTGCGAACTCATTGATAGAGGGAATCTGAGATTCTTCGGGATAAGTTCCTTTGAGAATTTCTGCCGTGATGTGATCAGCGAGTTGCTGAAAAATGGGTTTGTTGCCAGTGAGCAAGTTGCCTCCTTTCGGAGTGCTAGTAAAAGTTGAGTTACTTGGTTAGTTACTCATGTAGTTAACCTAAGCTACGACGTCGCTGTTGGCAAGCAAAATATTCACTTATTTTTGGGCGGCTCAACTGTCTGGCTCACCAAATCGGCAAAAGCGCACCCAAATACATGCACTCTCGCGGATTTGGTGACCCACGCCCGCAGTGCACCCTAGTTCGCTACACTTGAAACCATGACTAAGCTTTCTGAAACCCTGCCCATTGACGAAGCCCGCGAGCGTCTGCGTCAGCTCATCATGGAACTTGCCGTGGTGCGTGGCAAAGTGACCCTCTCATCTGGCAAAAAAGCCGATTACTACGTTGACCTTCGCCGCATCACTTTGCACCATGAGGCGTCGCGCCTTGTGGGACAGGTAATGCTCGACCTACTGGACAACGCAGGCATTGAATTCGACGCCGCCGGCGGACTCACCATGGGCGCAGACCCCGTAGGTAACGCCATCATGCGCTCGGCAGGCGACCAGGACCGCGCCATCGACACCTTCGTGGTGCGTAAAGCGCAGAAGTCTTACGGCATGGGCCGCCAGGTTGAAGGCCCCAGCGTTGAAGGACGCAACGTGGTAGCTGTTGAAGACACCTCCACCACCGGTGGCTCAGCGCTCACCGCAGTAGAGGCTCTGAAAAAGGCTGGCGCTAACGTGGTTGCCGTTGCTGTGATTGTGGACCGCGCAACCGGTGCTAAAGAGCACATTGAAGAAGTAGCTGGCGTGCCTTGCCTTTACGCATACTCCAAGACTGACCTCGAACTCGAAGACTAAAAATTTTCGCATCGTATGAGAGGGCAGGAGAAACTGCCCTCTCATGTGCGTTAACACTGCAGAAAGCTTTTCATGACTACTCCCTCTTCCGCTGCGAATAACTCCTCAAACCCGGCAGATTCTGCCATCCCGCTCACCGAGACACCCACCCCAGAAACCGACGGTGCTGCCGCCACCCAGTTTGAACAGTCCGAACATAATGTGGGTGTAGGACCGTGGGAAGGCGAACTTCCCGAAGGCGAGCATTGGGATCCTAAGTTACTCGCAGAAGGTGACCGTCGCAACGTCGTCGATCAATACCGTTACTGGAAGATGGAGGCAATTATTGCCGACCTCGATTCCAAGCGCCACAAATTTCATGTAGCAATCGAGAACTGGCAGCACGACCTCAACATCGGCACTGTGGTTCGCACCGCCAATGCGTTTTTGGCTAAAGAAGTGCACATCATCGGTAAAAAGCGCTGGAATCGACGCGGCGCTATGGTGACCGACCGCTACCAGCACGTTCGCCACCACCCCACCGTGGAGGAGTTTGTGCAGTGGGCGCAGGGAGAGGGGCTCACCATTATTGGTATTGATAATTTCCCCGATTCCAAGCAACTCGAAACCTACGACCTTCCCGAGAACTGCGTGTTCGTTTTTGGGCAGGAAGGGCCAGGACTTTCTGATGAGGTGTATGAGGTAGCACAAGATACCCTCAGTATTGAACAGTATGGTTCCACTCGTTCAATGAACGCTGCATCCGCCGCCGCCATCGCTATGCACGCGTGGATTCGTAAGTTCGAGTTTGGGCAGAGCGTGCGCTAACATCCCCGATTGTTTGCCTTTTCACCGGGGTATAACCTAACTAGGTACCAACCTGAGTGCGGAGGCATCTTTTGAACCAGCAAACATCATCACAAGTTCAACCTAAAAAACTGTTGTTCGCCCTTCTCGTGCCGCTTTTTATGGCACTGGTGGCAGTGTCGGTGGTGAATGTGGCGGTCACGCCCATGACCCGCTCGCTCGGCGCCACGTCCAGCCAAATTCAGTGGGTGGTATCGGGTTACGCGCTCGCTTTTGGCGTGTTTTTGGTGGCGGCAGGACGCTTGGGTGATGTCACTGGGCGTCGTCGGGTTTTTCTCTGGGGAATCTCGTTATTCGTGCTAGGTGCAACGCTCTGTAGCGTGGCTCCTACCGCAGATATGCTGATTGCTGCGCGAGTGTTGCAGGGGTTTGGCTCTGGTTTGTTGAATCCGCAGACTACAGGCATTATTCAGCGTCATTTTACGGGGCAGGCCCGCGCCCGAGCTTACGGTTTATTTGGTACTACCGTGGCGCTGGCAACCATGGTGGGTCCTGTGATTGGTGGTTTGCTGATTCAAATATTTGGCGATTCGCTCGGTTGGCGCATGATGTTTTTGCTCAATTTGCCGCTGGGGTTGGTAGCGATTGTTGCCGCGCTGAAGTGGATTCCTAATGACAAAGTGGCTCCTCAACTCACCGCTGATGGGCACAAGAAACACTCTGATCTTGATCCTGTTGGAACCGCGCTGATGGCAGTTTCTATTTTTGCGATTATGTGGCCGTTTGTGGAACGCTCAGGCGGGTTAAGCTCGTGGTTGGTGTTCGCGGTGGGGTTGGCAGTTTTTGGCGGATTTGTGTTGTGGGAGCGTCACTACAAAAAGGTGGGGCGCCCTCCAATGCTCGATTTGAACCTGTTTGCAGAACCCGCTTTTCGTAACGGAATTTTGATTGTGGGTACCTACTTTTTGGGCAATACTAGCGTGTGGTTTATTGTTCCCGTGTACATGCAAACGCACTTGGGGGAGAGCGCTTTGTTAGCGGCGTGCATTGGGATTCCGGCGTCGTTGCTTTCGGCTTTTGTTTCTCCTTGGGCTGGTAAGCACGTGTTGGGTTGGGGGCGTCGCCTTATTATGGCAGGATTCCTGACGAACATGACCGCCATGCTCGGTTCAGTTTTGATGATTTGGCCCATTGAAGCGGGGCATTTGCCCGCGTGGACGCTCGGAATTCCCCTAGCCCTTGTGGGCGTTGCCGGCGGTATGACTATTTCGCCTAATCAAACGTTGACTCTCAAAGCAGTGCCTGTTGAAATCAGCGGTGTGGCTGGTGGCGTCCTCTCCCTTGGCCAGCGCATTGGTACCGCAATCGGTACGGCACTTATTCCGGGAATTATGTTTAGCGTTGCCGATAGCGGCGCCGGGTGGAATCTTGCGTTTACCCTCGCTTTTGGTTCAATCTTTGTGCTTATGATCTTTGGGTTGATTTTTACCATTATTGACCGACGCCGTGAAGTTGCCGAGGAGCGCTCGTCTGCAGATTCCCGCGTCTAACCCCCTCCGCCGTCGTAGAAAACGCCCGCATTGCATGTTGGGTTTTGTTTTTTCTGGGCAGAAACACAAAGCGTTGCCACATGGATTTTTTGCGCAAAATTATTGAATACTCAGCTTTGTGCGGTAAGCAATGCCCACAGTTTAAGTGGGTTTATGTGCGGAATATTGCGAAATAGCTGTTTAGTTCGGGGGCATGCTTGTTAGAATAGCTGTAGGCAAACAGGTCATTAGCTTTTGCTCTGCATCTGCTAGTGAGCGCTCAATAACATGTAGCCATCAAACGGTGGCGCAAATTCCAATATCAAGGAGTCAGCATGCCTATTGCAACCCCGGAAAAATATGCAGAAATGCTCGAAAATGCTAAGTCTAAGGGCTTTGCATACCCGGCAATTAACGTCACCTCTTCACAGACTTTGAACGCAGCTCTTCAGGGCTTTGCAGAAGCTGGTTCTGACGGCATCGTTCAGGCTTCAACCGGTGGCGCAGCTTACTGGTCAGGTTCTTCTAAGAAGGACATGGTTGCTGGCTCACTTGCTTTCGCTGCATACGCACGTGAAATCGCTAAGCAGTACGACGTCAACATTGCGTTGCACACCGACCACTGCCCTAAAGACAAGCTAGATGGCTTTGTTCTTCCCTTGATCGAAGAGTCAGAGAAGGCAGTTGCTCGCGGTGAAGACCCCATCTTCAACTCGCACATGTGGGATGGCTCAGCTATCGCGCTTGACGAAAACCTGGAGATTGCGCAGCAGTTAATTGCTCGCACGTCAAAGAACCACCAGGTTCTTGAGGTTGAGATTGGCGCAGTTGGCGGCGAAGAAGATGGTGTTGAAGGCGCTATTGACGATTCGTTGTACACCACTACCGAAGACGCTATCAAGACCGTGGAAGCTATTGGCTTGGGTGAAAAGGGCACCTACATGGCAGCTCTTACTTTCGGTAACGTTCATGGCGTGTACAAGCCCGGCAACGTTCACCTACGCCCCGAATTGCTCAAGCAGATTCAGGACGAAGTTGGTGCCAAGTATGGTAAAGACAAGCCTTTCTACCTCGTGTTCCACGGCGGCTCAGGTTCCACCGAGCAGGAAATTGCAGACGCAGTTTCATACGGTGTTATCAAGATGAATATTGATACCGATACCCAGTACGCATACACCCGCCCCGTTGCTGGTCACATGCTCGCTAACTACGACGGCGTCCTTAAGGTTGACGGCGAAGTTGGTAACAAGAAGGTTTATGATCCTCGCGTGTGGGGTGCTAAGGCAGAGGCTGGCATGGCAGCTCGTGTACTTGAGGCAGCTCAGCAACTTGGCTCAGTAGGTACTTCATTGAAGTAAGTCTTTGAGGCTGTGAAGAACCCGCTCTCCTGGTGGAGGGCGGGTTCTTTGGTTAATCACACAAAATTGGCGATTTTGTGTGATAGCACCATGAAAAGTGGAGGTTATCTTCCAAAAGCGCCTATTTTGGAAGATAGAAGTGAGTCCATGAAAAAATACAGAACACTGAAAAGTGTGTTTCATCAGCAAGATGACTAAGTGACGCAGATAGAGATGCAACGGCGTAAAGAGTCGGGGTATCTTACAGGTAGGCTTCTGGGCGAGAACGAGGTGTTTTACACACCGACTACTGAAACGTCATTGCTTATGGAGAAAATCCAACTCAATGAAGTATTTCTTGCGAAATTGGCACAAGAAGAAGAGACCCTTCCACACACAGTTGAGGAGTTGCGTTCCCTTTATGATGAGTTACTTGAAGGGGAACTGGAAAAACAGTTCACGCTGGCGCCCCAGACGAAGCGGCAATTTGCAAAATGTTCGAGTTCTGTTGGCGCATAGTGAAAATAACGAAATCCCCGTCTTATTTTCATCAATTACTAGCCATTTTATGTTTGAAACGACGCATCCTTTTTATGAGGGGAATGCTCGGTTTGGTCGCTTTCTGCTCAGCGCGCAGCTCAAGAGGTTTCTTTCTACATACACAGTTTTGATGTTGTCGAGAAAAATCAATGAAGGTAAAGCTAAATACTACAAAGCTTTTTCTCTTGTGGAAGAGCCCTAGAATTATGCTGATGCCACCCCTTTTTTGATTTCTCTTTTAGAGCTTATTGTGTCTGCTCAATGAGATCTTTTTGAAGACTTTGAAGATAAAAGACGGCGAATGACGCAACTAAAACTGAGGGTCGATAAGTTGCAAGCGCCACAGTCAGAGATTGACGACGCTCTTTTCGAGACTCTCTTTGTGATGGGACAGCTTAAATTGATCGGGTCGGACGCGGCGATTTCGTGGGAGAGATTATCGGGGGCAATCGGTAAATCTAAAAACACGGTGCGCAGAATAATTTCTTCGTTAGAAGAACGAGACCTGATTCAGCTCACTTCGCGCAAACTCCTCATGCTCAAACTCAGCCCCGCTGGGCACAACTTTCTTTTTACCGAGGTCGAAACTCGGTAGCATAGGTACTGTATCTATACCGAGAAATGAGGATTCATATGTCACTTGCAGGCAAAAATCTTTTGGACGAACCAGCACCTACCTTCCTTCCTCGCGAAGCTGAGCTAGAGAACCGCATCCATTCTGATGAATCAGCGTCGGAAATCGTCAAAGACTTCCCTAAGTCGTCGTTGGCTTGGGCAAACCTTGCCGAAGAAACCCTCACCGCCGGCAACACCGTCGAAGGCTACGCCTATGCGCGTGTGGGCTACCACCGCGGTCTTGACGCCCTGCGCGGCAACGGTTGGAAGGGTCACGGCCCCATCCCCTTCACTCACGAACCCAATCGCGGCTTCCTCAAAGCGCTCTACCTGTTAGGTAACGCTGCCGCAGAAATCGGCGAGGACGATGAAGCTGAGCGCATCGCCAAATTCCTTGACGACTCAGACCCCACCGCCAAAGAGCAACTAGCCGCTGAAAACAACTAGCAACTAGGAGCAAGTAAGCTCCCGTAGAAAATGAACCCCGCGTCCAACAGGGCGCGGGGTTTATTCATCTCGCAGAGAGTTTTATGCTGTGGGCAGTTCGGGGAACGCCTCGGCAACGCCTGCGAAAGTGATTTTTCCGGCGTCGGGGTTCAAACCCATCTTGACTAAAGGACGTGCCTCAACAATAGGTTCAGCATAATCACAATGCAGAACTTTAAGAGGGGGGGGTGCGATGATGTCGTTTTGATTTATAGGGGTTTGCTCTTGAAGTTTCGAGGGCAAAATTTTGTTTACTTGTCTATAAACCGGTGTATACAGTTGGCTGTAAATACTTGGTGCTGAGGGTAATCACGATGAAGACGCTCACGGCCCAAAATTCGGCTCCGACATCGCTGATCTGATAACCACTCATGCCAAGACTCACCACAAAAACGGCTAGTGACAAAACATTACTTGTTATGTTCTTAGCTTGAGTGGTTTCCCGAGGGGAAGCCACCGAGTTCCCACGATTTAGAGATGCAAATAGACCTGCATGCCCTGCTAATGCAATAAAGAGAATGATGGGCGACTGGTTCGCCACAAAAGCGTACATAAGGAGCGCATCAATAGCACCTGCGGTGATTGCTGTAGCCCAGCTCGTACCGTTGATAAGCGGTCCCGGGGAGCTTTGGTCTTTGCTGCAATGTGGTTCGCTCACAAGAGTTTCCTTGGTAGAGAAGTTTTCTCCAGTATAAGCTGGCTCACAATTTTTGTGGTAAATTTTGCCAGGTTTACGGTTCTATAACCTCACAAAAACCTCCAACCCACGGTGTCGCACCCCGAAAGCTACACTAGAGACCATGCGCTATACCTTTCTCGGACCTGCTGGAACTTTCACCGAAACCGCTTTGCTCGCCGTACCCGAAGCAACCGCCGCCGAGCGTTTTGCCTCGACATCGGTGCCTGCCGCGTTGAATGCGGTGCGCGAAGGTAAAGCGGACGCAGCGATGGTTCCGATTGAGAACTCGGTGGAGGGTGGCGTCACCGCGACCCTTGACTCGATTTCGCTGGATCACAGTTTGCGCATTATTCGCGAAGTTTTAGTGCCCATTCAGTTTGTCCTCGTGGCTACGCAAAATCTTGCGCCACACCAGATTACAAAAATCTCCACTCACACGCACGCGTGGGCGCAGGTACGTGCTTGGGCTGATGAGCGGGTGCCTCACGCACAATACATTCCCGGTTCTTCCACTGCCGGTTCTGCACTGGGGTTGCTGATTGAAAACCCCTCGTATGACGCGGCGATTTGTGCCCCCGCCGTCGCTGCCACCCACCCCGAACTGACTGTGCTTGAAGAGAATATCGGTGATAACAAAGACGCCGTCACCCGCTTTGTTCTGGTGGCTAAAAACCCTAAAATTCCCGCGCCAACTGGCGCAGATAAAACCTCCCTCGTGGTGCCGCTACCTGAAGATCGCCCCGGTGCACTCCTTGATTTGCTCGAACAGTTTTCTACCCGTGGCATCAACCTATCGCGCATTGAATCGCGCCCTACCGGTGAATTTCTGGGTGCTTACTTTTTCTCTCTCGATGCCGACGGTCATATCTATGACGCCCGCATGCGAGACGCCCTGCGTGGGTTACATAGGGTTTCGCCCGGTATCAAGTTCTTGGGCTCTTATGCCCGTGCCGACGAGCGCGCAACCACGGTGGATTCCTGGCACAACGACGCCGCATTCGAGGCAGCTCATAACTGGGTAGAGGGGCTCTTTCCCAGCGGCCGCCCAGCACACCTCAACCACTAACGAGTAACCCCTCGAATCAGACACAAAAATGCCCCAGCGTTTTTTCGCGCTGGGGCTTTTTTAAGAAATATTAGCTAAACCATTTTTGGACTTTAGCTCGGCGTTCCTCGGCGTTCTCTTTGAACTCCTGAATCAACGCGTCGGCAGAATCGGTGATCTGCTGTTGCAAGCGCGAGCGTGATTCAATCATTTCTTGAGGAATCTCAACTAGAGGGCGAAGCCGTCCTTGTCCCTCAGGGTATAGGCAGACGTTTACCGCTTTGGGTAGTACCTCCGCATCCAGACGCACGGCAGGTTCTAACACGTCCCCGTCAATCTCCACCGGCTGCGCGTGGTCTTCAAAATCTACGCTCACACGCGAACCAATGAAGTGCTCCACTACGGGGCTGCGGCGATCAAAGACTGTGGGACCGAGCATGAAGCGTGCCGCAAGGCGCACCCAGCCCATGAGGCTACGAGGGGTGAGCACAATGACTTCAAGCTGACCGTCGCGGGCGTCAATGGTTGAGGCAATTTTGATCCCACCTTGCACCTCACCGCAGTTAGCAATAAGCACAGAACGAATCTTGCGGTCCAGCACTTCTTTGTTATCGAGGCGAATAGTTGCAGGACGTCGCGGAGCCACCATGTTCTTGAAACCCGCTTGCACGTATGCCACCCAGCCAAAGCGTGCTTTAAGTTCTTCGTTGGCGTCGGTCATAATCTGTGCGTCGAATCCGGCGCCGCCCATCACTACAAAATTGCGAACGGTTTCTTTGCCCTCTTCGCTCGTCATCACAATCCGCACCATGTCAATCGCAATGACGTCGCCATGTAGCGCAGCGTTCACGCACGCGGCAATATCCCAGTACTCGAGGTTGAGGTTACGAGCGAGCAGATTGCCGGTTCCCAGCGGAACAATGCCCAGCGCCGCGTCGGAGCCTGAAATACCTGCCGCTACTTCGCGCACGGTACCATCACCACCCACGGCAATTACCAATTCGGCACCGTTCTTGACGGCGTCTTTAGCCATGGAATAACCGGGATCATCGGCTTCGGTCTCATAGAAAATGGGTTCTGCCCAACCAGCTTCTGCGATCTGATCGCGAATTACCTTGCACCCGTACTGGGCGTTTTTCTTGATGGGGTTGAACACCACTGCTACGCGCTTGGGGTCACCTGGTTCAAGCATTACATGCCAGGGGCGGTAGGTAGGAAAAATATCAGGGCGTTTCTGTTGCCCTGCCTTGACGATAAACCAGGACGCCGCTGTGTAAGTTGTCCCTAGCGCCACGGCGCTGAGAGCGGCAATATTTTTCTTATTCATCTGCATGCTTATTACCTTACATGACAGAACTGCCGTATTATATGCGGTAAATTTATATCTGTGATTGACATTAATCTTCTGCGCGAAAACCCTGACTTATTCCGTGAATCCCAGCGTGCCCGCGGCGCTGATGTGACTCTGGTTGACCAGATTCTTGAAGCGGATTCTACCCGCCGCTCGTCGATTTCTGAGTTTGAGAACCTGCGTTCAGAGCAGAAGGCATTTGGTAAGAAAGTTGCCGCTGCCAAGGGTGAAGAAAAACAGGCTCTGCTCGCTGAGGTAAAAGAACTTTCACAGCGGGTTTCTGAGGCTAAAGCAACTTCGGACGCCGCTCAGCAGACCCAGGACGATTTGCTGCTTCGCATTGAAAACTTGATCATTGACGGGATTCCTACCGGTGGTGAAGACGATTTTGAGGTGCTCAAAACCGTGGGGGAGCCCCGTAACTTTGAAGCTGAGGGTTTTGAGCCCCGCGATCACCTTGAAATCGGTGAGCTAGTAGACGGCATCGATATGGCTCGTGGCGCTAAAGTTTCTGGCTCACGTTTCTACTTTCTCAAAGGTTATGTAGCTCGTATGGAGCAGGCGCTCTTAAATATGGCACTTGACCAGGCGATTGCTAACGGCTTTACCATGATGACCACTCCCACCTTGGTCCGCCCCGAAACCATGAATGGTACCGGTTTTAACGTCAAGCACGATGACGAAATTTACCGCCTTGAGCGAGATGACCTTTACTTGGTGGGCACCTCCGAAGTGGCATTGGCTGGCTATCATGCCGATGAAATCCTTGATTTCACCGACGGTCCCATTAAGTACCTTGGTTGGTCCTCGTGCTACCGCCGCGAAGCTGGCTCTGCTGGTAAAGATACCCGTGGCATCATTCGCGTGCACCAGTTCAACAAGGCAGAAATGTTTGTATACGCACCCCAAGAAGAAGCTGAGGGCATTCACGCACAGATGCTCGCTTGGGAAGAAGAAATGTTGCAGAAGTGCGGTCTTTCTTATCGCGTGATTGATACCGCAGCAGGTGACCTTGGTTCATCTGCCGCTCGGAAGTTTGACTGCGAAGCATGGGTTCCTACCCAGGGCACTTACCGCGAGCTCACCTCAACTTCTAACTGCACCACCTATCAGGCGCGCCGTCTGAACATTCGTGAGCGCATGGCAGATACCGCAGGCGAGGACGGCAAGGCAAAGAAGGGCGGCACCCGCGCGGTAGCTACTTTGAATGGTACCTTGGCAACTACCCGCTGGTTGGTCGCGATTCTTGAGACGCACCAGAACCCTGACGGCTCGGTGAACGTTCCTGAGGCATTGCAGCCTTACATGGGCGGCGTCAAGGTTATTCCTGTGGCAAAGAAGAAGTAACTCACTGATTTCGCGAATCTCAGAATAAAGCAGTAAAAACACTCGGTTCTCTGAGCGTCCGCTTAGTAGTGGAGCTCGTGAGAACCGGGTGTTTTGATATTTGAAGAAGAAAATTAGTATCTTCTGTGCATGGTGCGGCGGGTTGCGGTATGCATCCACTGGTCAGAACCAAATACCTCGTATTGTACGTTGCGCCCGGGCACACCGTCGTGAATCAGCTTTGACCGCACGGTCTGCATAAAGTCCACAGAACCGCACAAGTAGGCGTAGCTTCGCGGCGCAATATCAATCTTGCGCATGTTGATCTCGCCGGTGAAATCGCCTTCGCCGGGAGCTTCTAAAAACGAAATGAGGCGCGCGTTAGGCAGTTTCTCTATCACTTCTTCCAAATCTTCACGTAGTGCCCACGAGGCTAGCGACTTATCACTGTGAACCATCACAACATCGCGAGTGGAATTCTCTGTAGCCAACTGGTGCAAGAACGCTAACGCGGGTGCCACACCAATATCTTGGGTAAAAATATAGAGCGAGCTAAACGAATCGGGGGTCGATTTATCGAGTGTAACGTCGCCATAGGGGTTTGAAATATCTACGACGTCGCCAATTTCAAGTGCTGCTAGTTGCGGCGAAATCTCACCCAAGCGATCAACTTTTACGGCGATACGACGTTGATTAGGTGCACAAGGTAGCACCACGTACTGACGGGGCTGACGCAGACCGTCACGGGTCGAAACAATCACCGAAACATACTGTCCAGGCACCGCTTTAGTGAGCGGGGTGTCGTCGGCGGGTTCAAAGGTGAGGTCTATGACGTCGCGGGTACTCTGTACCTTTTTAACCAGCTTGAATGGAGAATTTACGCTCTCGTTCACCTGTTGGCTGTACAAATTGCGTTCAATACGAATGAGCGCGTCTGCCATCATCCAATAAATTTCGGTCCACGCTTCGCGGAACTCTTCGGTGTATTCATCCCCAAAGTCTTCTTCAATGGCTTTGAAAAGAAACTGATAAACCGTCACATATTCATGAGAAGGTACTCCGAGAGAAGCGTGCTTGTTAGCTACACGCGTCAAAATTTCATCGGGACTGCTGGTGGGGTGGTTCAACACGTAATTTGCAAAGAACACTATAGAACCCGCTAAAGCACGAGGTTGGGTGCCTACAGTTTGATCGACTCGCGAGAACATACCGTCTAGCAAATCTTCGCGTTCGGTCAACATAGTGTCATAAAAAACGGGGGTGATACTGCGAATACGCTCCTGCATTGCAGGGAGGGTTTCTTCGATGACTTTGCGAGATTTTTCAGATAACAATGGTTCCCCTATGCGCTAGTTTGCGGCGGCGCGATAATCGTGTATGTCTATAGCTAAACCTATCGCACCTAATACCGTAGCGCGCGTTTAATTCAACTATTCAAAAGTATAAAATTTAGAGAATATAAGGCGCACAGCGAGCTTAGATTAGCTATAAAAAGACCCCTGTTTCATAGAGATAACTACAAAACAGGGGTCTGACGTGCTCAAACCTATACTCAGGTTACGCGCGCTGATGCTTACGGTGCTCAGGGGTGAAGGTGGTGGCGTCAGCGCGTTCCCAGCGCTCGGCCCAGTCTTCAGGAACATCCCCGGTCAAGAACGCTCCGGGTTCGAACCAATCATAAAGCTGTGCGTATGACTTAGAGTGAGTAGAGTCTACACGGTGGAAAACGTGTTCAGGGCCAAGATCCTTAAAATCGTCTAAGCCCATAGATGCCAAAATGCGCTTGGCAGAGTTCATCACGCCCACATGATAGTTACGAACGCGAGCACCTTTGTCATCAACATCCACACCGCGTTGTAGCCACTGGTTCTGAGTAGCAACACCCGAGGGGCATTCGTTGGTGTGGCACTTCTGCGCCTGAACACAACCAGTTGCCATCATCATGCCACGAGCTGAGTTGGTAAAGTCAGCACCCAGTGCAATACGACGTACAACATCGGCGCCACCGGTAATCTTGCCGGCAACACCCACCGAAACTTTGTCACGCAAACCTGCACCCACGAGGGCGTTCTGAACGATAATTAAACCATTGGTCAGGGGCACGCCCACTGAGTCTTCAAATTCAAGAGGTGCTGAACCAGTGCCCCCTTCGGCGCCATCAACGGTAATCCAGTCGGGGCAAATGTCAGTTTCAATCATTGCCTTGCACAATGAAAGAACCTCAATTTCAGAACCTACGCAGAATTTAATACCAATAGGCTTGCCGTCTGAAAGCTCGCGGAGCTTACCCACAAATTGCATAAGTTCAATAGGGGTGCGGAATGCGCTGTGTGCGGCGGGGCTCAAGCAATCTTCACCCTCTGGTACACCACGGGCTTCTGCAATTTCAGCGGTAACTTTTTCGCCAGGAAGGTGCCCACCTAAGCCAGGCTTAGCACCCTGGGAAATCTTAATCAAAATACCCTTGACCTCAGGATATGCTGCTTTTTTGGCGAAAGTTTCCGGGTCAAATTTGCCGTCTTTATCGCGGCAACCAAAGTAACCCGAACCAAATTCCCAAATCAAATCTGCGCCGTACTGGCGGTGATACTTAGTGATGCCGCCTTCACCGGTCTCCTGCGAGAAACCACCCATAGCTGCGCCCTTGTTCATAGCCATCACAGCATTAGCAGAAAGAGCACCAAAACTCATTGAAGAAATATTGAAGAGCGAAATATCGTAGGGGTGTTTGCACTCGGGGCCACCCAAGCGCTGGCGAGGTTCACCGTCAATCTCATGAACAGGTGCCATAGTGTGGCGAACGATATCGTAACCTACCGAAGAAATGTCCTGCTCGGTACCGAAAGCTTTTTCCCCGCTGAGACCCTTAGCGTATTCGTACACCATAGAACGGGTATCGCGGCTGAAAGGGCGTCCGTCGCTATTGCTCTCAAAGAAGTATTGACGCAGTTCAGGGCGAATGGTTTCAAAACCAAAACGAGCCCAACCAAGCACGGGAAAGTTGCGAAGAATCGAGTGCTTTTTCTGGAAAATATCGTGTGCCGCAAGTCCGGTGATACCCATCCCAGCGGCAGCGGCGGTTGCCTTCAAAATTTTTGACGTATTGTCTGACATCTTTGTCCCTAGTCCGAGTAATCAAAGTCAATGTATAGGCTATAACAGTTTCAGCTGAAACTAATCGCTCCCTACGAAGAAAATTTGTTGGAAAAAACATTCAGAATTTTCGCCATGAAAGATTCATCTTCTATTGGGATAGATGCCATCTGTAGGCTAATTGATAGCGAAATAGAACAAAGAGCATAGAAAGGTGAAAAATGTAATGGAACGATTAAGAGTGCACGAACCCGTCCATAGCGATTGGGTTAAAGAAACAGGTGCGCGCTACATGGTGGCACTTGACATTGACGGCACGCTGGTTCATCACGATGGAACCATGACGGACGCCGTCAAGTACGCAGTAAGAGACGCCGCTAATGCAGGGCATGTGATAGTGGTTTCAACCGGGCGCTCGCGGCAAGCGGCGTTACCCATTGTTGAGATGTTGGGAATTGACCATGGTTATATGGTGACTTCCAATGGTGCGGTGACTTTAGAGCTCTCGCCTTCTTTTGAGCTGGGTTATCGAGTGAGCGATACGGTCACTTTCAACCCCACTCGCGCTATTGCCCTGTTGCAAGAGAAGGTTCCCTACGCGCAAATGGCACTTGAATCACCCACCGGTGAAATCTTTGCAACCGATGATTTTGAAGATGGCTCATTCGGCGTAAAAACTACCCCGGTCACTAAAGAACAGATGCGAGCTAAAGAAAGCGCAACCCGCGTGGTGGTCTTTGCCGAAGACGTCGATCCGGATGATTTCAAGAAGTCTATTTACGCCGCCGGTTTGCACGGCGTGAACTATGCCGTGGGTTGGACGGCGTGGCTCGACCTTGCTGCGCATGGCGTCTCCAAAGCGTCGGCACTTGAGCAGATTCGCCGTCACCTACACATCGACCCGGCGCACACTGTAGCTATTGGCGATGGACACAACGATAAAGAGATGATTCACTGGGCCGCTCGTGGCGTAGCCATGGCAGAGGCACCCGACGAAGTGATCGCAGTAGCAAATGACGTTACGTTAAGTGTTTATGAAGACGGCATCGTGCCTATTTTGAAAGAGCTATTGTAACCTCGCAATCTGCATTCCTAGTATCCCCTGTTTAGCACTGTTATTACAGGGGGTTTTGCGGTTAACCAGGGTTTTTGTGGGGGAAGTGGCTGGCTCAAAATAGCCCACAGCCAAGGCGTTTTTGCACCTTTTGGTAGTTGGTGAATAATAAGTAGGCTGTTAGTGTTGGTTTGTTATATACATGTACATGTAAGGATAAACCCGGTGGGATCTTATGTATCAGACCGCTGGCTACAAATACTTTCAGCGAGCTGGCAACACTTCTCGCTCGTTGTCCAGTGTTTGTTGCTCGCTACCGTTCTAGCTATACTCATCGCAGCACTCTGCTACCGCAACAAAACCCTCTCAAGCATTGCTAACTCGGTGTCAGCAATTGGCTTAACCATCCCAGCCTTCGCTCTTATCGGTCTGCTTATTGCACCGCTAGGCTTTGGGGTGGCGCCGGCGGTAGTAGTTGTAACGTTCTACTGCTTGCTACCCATCTTGCGCAACGCACTCGTAGGGCTCTCCGGTGTGGACCGCTCGCTCATTGAAGCCGCACGTGGCATCGGAATGTCACCGCTCAAAACCTTCTTTAGCGTAGAACTTCCCATGGCATGGCCCGTGATTCTTGCGGGCATGCGCGTCTCGGCCCAAATGACCATGGGCGTGGCCGCCATTAGCGCATACGTGCTTGGCCCTGGCCTTGGTAGCTTCATCTTCTCTGGCCTCTCTCGATTGGGCGGGGCAAACTCGCTCGAATCCGTTGCGACAGCAGTAATCGCCGTCGTTATTATTGCCCTTATTCTCGACGGCTTGCTCATTCTGCTAGGCCGCCTGACTATCTCACGAGGTATCCGTGCCTAACTCATCAGTATCAACCAACCAGGTTGCATTCGACCCCAAATCAACCGAATCAAACATCACTGGCGCCACGATTCTGTTAGAAAACGTGACCAAATCATATGGTGCTAAAAAAGCCGCCGTAAACCAGCTCACCCTAGAAATTCCTGCGGGTAACACCGTGATGTTCGTGGGACCCTCCGGTTGTGGCAAAACCACTACCCTCAAAATGATTAACCGCCTAATCGAACCCACCAGTGGTCGCATTGTGATTGACGGCGAAGACGTAACCAACATGAACGGCGACCAACTACGCCGCCGTATCGGCTACGTGATTCAGGCAGGCGGTCTGCTACCTCACCTCACCGTGGGTGCAAACGTGGGCCTCGTACCCAAAATGCTTAAGTGGAACAAGAAAAAGATTGCAGAACGCACCGACGAACTGCTCGAACTTGTGTCCCTCGACCCCGAAATCTACCGCGACCGCTACCCTAAAGAACTCTCTGGCGGTCAGCAACAGCGAGTAGGCGTGGCACGTGCGCTCGCTGCCGATCCGCCCGTTTTGCTCATGGATGAGCCCTTTGGTGCGGTTGACCCCATCACCCGCCAGCGTCTGCAAGAAGAGCTCATTCACGTGCAGAAAGAACTGCACAAGACCATTGTGTTCGTAACCCACGATTTTGACGAAGCCGTGAAACTTGGTGACTGGATCGTCATTTTCAACGAGGGCGGCAAAATTGAGCAATACGGCACGCCCGAGCAAATTTTGGCGCACCCCGCCAACGAGTTTGTTGAAGACTTTATCGGTTCCGGTTCAGGTTTGAAGCAGCTTGGTTTGGCTCGCGTTAAAGACGTTGATATTCGCAAAGCCCCTGCCATTATGGAAGGTGAGGACGCACGCACCGCCGCTGGTCACCTTGCAGAATCTGGTGCGCTACGCGCCGTCATTCTTGATTCGCGCGATCGCCCCGTCGGTTGGGCAACTCGCCGTCAGCTTGAGCGCATGAGCACGGTTCAGGCACCTCAGGTAAAGAACTTCCCGGTAGTTTCTGATTCGTCTACTCTGGATGACGCTCTTGACACCATGCTGGTAGCGGGCTCATCCGAAGCTGCGGTAACCGGCAATCGCGGCTCGTATCTGGGCGTTATCACCGTGCAAACGGTTATCAAGGCAATTGATAACTTATCTACCGAACCCCGCGAAGTTTCGATGCCTGTGGGGCACAATACTGGTGCTATTCCTAACGTTGTGACCGGTGAAAACGGTGTAATCGCTTACGAAATGGCGGACGATCAGGAAATCATTTCGTCTACTCCGCGCAATACCGGTGAAAATGCAACCGTTCCTGAAGCAGAAATTGCAACTGAAACCGAGCCTGCGACCGCGGCCGAAACTGAGGTTGCATCCGCAACCACCGCAACTGCACCGTGGCAGCACACTGAATCGTCGGGGAGTGAGCGCGCATGAGCGAAACCGCAACAAGAGCTGCCACTGCAAAGACTTCGTGGAAGGGTCTGATTGTTCAGCCCATCGTTTTGCTCATTATTCTAGGCATCATGTTGTGGTGGCTGAGTCACGCCGAGCTTTCTACCACCGAGCAGGTAACGCTTTCGCCAAAGAACCTGACGACGCTCGCGCTTGAGCATCTCAAGCTCACGGTTATTTCTGCGGTTATCGTGTTGGTGACGGCTATACCGCTGGGCATTTTGCTCACCCGCAAACCGCTACGATTTCTCTCGGCGCCCGTCATGGCTCTTGCAAATATTGGTCAAGCTGCGCCTATTGTTGGTCTAATCGTCCTCTTTGCGTTCTGGATGGGTTTTGGGCCCAACGCGGCTATGGCAACGCTAGTGGTTTATGCTTTCTTGCCGGTTCTCAAAAACACCATGGTAGGTTTGGACGCCGTTGATAAGCGCACCATCGAAGCCGCCCGCGGTATGGGCATGAGCCCCATGACAGTGTTGCGCAAGGTGGAATTGCCCTTAGCGGTGCCCGTGATGCTCGCCGGTATTCGCACCGCGCTGGTTCTGTTGGTAGGTTCAGCAACTCTTGCAACATTTATTAACGGCGGCGGCCTTGGTCTACTCATTACGACCGGTGTGAACCTTGCACTTGATCGCGTACTTATTTTCGGTTCGATGCTGGTGGCAATTTTTGCTCTTGCAGTGGATTGGGCGGCACGTGTGGTTGAGACTATTGTGACGCCGAAGGGGCTCTAATTTTTATGAAGTTTTCTACTTTTCACAAAGCTGGTGCAGTAACAGCGGTGGCTCTCTTTGGGCTGACCGGGTGTGGTTTGAAGCCCTCAACCTCTGAGGTGCCAACAGCTGAATCTGGCTCAATTCAGCCCATTGACGGTGCCTCGGGTCAGAAGTTTGTGGTGGGTGCTAAGAACTTTACCGAGCAGGTTATCTTGGGAAAGATTGGTGTGCTTACTGCTGAGGCTGCCGGTTTTGACACCGTTGATATGTCTAACATTCCCGGTTCTCAACCCGCTCGCAAGGTCATGCTTAACGGTGAAGTCGACATGGAATGGGAATACACCGGTACTGCGTGGTTGACGTACATGGGCAATGAAGAAAGCATTGCCGATCAAACTAAGATGTGGCAGGCCGTTTCTCAAGCTGATCAGAAAAATCACCTGATTTGGGGTAAGCCCAGTAAATTGAATAATACGTATTCATTGGCAGTGCGTTCTGATTTTGCTAAGAAAAATGGAATTACAAAACTTTCCGATATAGCAAAACTCCCAGTAGACGAGCGCACCATCTGTGTTGAAGCGGAGTTTAACTCACGTTCTGACGGCTTGAATGGCATGCTCAAAACTTACGGTCTGAACCGCGGTGCTGCTGACGGCGTACCCGATAGCAATATCTCGATTATGGACACCGGCACCGTGTACTCGGCAACGGCCGATGGCTCATGCAACTTCGGTGAAATCTTCACCACCGACGGTCGTATTAAAGCGCTGGACCTTACGGTGCTAGAGGACGATAAGCACTACTTCCCGGCGTATAACGCTGCCGCTGTATTCAACGAGGACATGGTGAAGAAGTACCCAGAACTTGAGGAACGATACGATCAAGTGGCTGCTAAGCTCAATAACGATGTGATGATGGACCTCAACTACAAGGTAGATGTGGAGGGGCAAGACCCCGCTAACGTTGCCTACGACTGGATGGTTTCTGAAGGATTTATCAAAGAGGCTCAATAGCGGCTTGAGATGAAAGAGCGTGTACTTTGTAGAAAGTACACGCTCTTTTGCTATAGAAATGGGGCAGACTATGGGTGTTCTTTTATATGACCCGCAGTGCAATCTTTGTGTGTGGTCAGCTCGGATTGCTCGGCGGTTTAGCTTACAAGCCGCGATCGAACCGGGCTGGAACGAAGAATTGTTAGTGCACGGTGTCGATTTTGTTAGGTTTAAACACGCCATTCCCTACGTTTTAGATAACGGGCAGATTGCCTATGGCGTGGTGGGCATCGCGTTAGCGTTGAAGACGAGCCGAATTACCCCGGTGCGATGGGTGGCAAAGCTACTCTTGTTTCCCGGTCTGCGCAAAATTGCCGAAACCGTTTATGCGGCGGTGGCGAGCCGCCGCTCTGGTAGGTGTTCTATCTAGTCACTGCCTAAGCGAATCATGGTCTCGACGAGCGCTGGTATTGCCGCTTCTTGCTCGTGGTACATAGAACGCACCAGGGTTTTGCTCACTGCCTGCGCCGAGATTTCAAGCACCTGCGCCACCATCTTTTGTTGCCCACGAACCCCGGGGACCATAAGATTCAGTACTCGATTCTCAGACTCCGTACGCACCGACGCCACCCGATATAGCAGACGCGCCACCCCCGTTGCTTGCTCTGAAAAAGCGCGGTCCGCTCCTAACACGATGACCGCGCGGGTGGGCGAACCTGTTTGCGCTTGCTCTACGGCAAGGCGGGAATAATCGATGGAATCGCCAGAGCACTCAGGGGTAAAAACCGCGCCAAGTGCCGCCGCAAAGCGGGGTGCTTTGAAAGCTCCCACGCCAATGCCTACCCAGTATCCACCGTCCTGCGCCGCTAACAACAGTGCACGAACGGCAGGCTCAGCTAGCTCGAAGGCTCCTTGAACTTCGTCAGGATAAGTTTGTGTAAAAGAAACAGTAGGGGAGAGCCGCTCTAGTTTCTCTAAAAGAACCGGGATTTCGAGTGTTGCCGCTGATGAACGGCGGATTATTGTAAGCACGTACACCGTGCCAGTATCTCAGAAAAACAACTACTCTAAGTTGTTTTACGCACTAGGGATGCTAAAAAATTATTCTTCCCAGAGCAGTGTTTCGGTATCTACTCCGGCAACAAAGAGCTCTTCTTCAAGAGCTTGGTGGCACTCAATGGGCAAAGCTAAACAATGGTATCGCCCGTCCTCACCAATAAATCCGGTGGCTTTTTCAAATCCCGTACGTACCGAAGCCAGTTCGCGGCACAGGTTCATGACTCCATCAAGATCGTCCGCTGAGCCCAGAACCCAGAATGAATCTGGTGCGGTGAGTTGAAACAGAGCTACCGGGTGCCCGCTACCTTCGCGCCCTTGAAGCCGCGCCCAGCCTCCAATTCCACCGACGCCGTCAGAGGGTAAAACCGGGTCAAACTCCCATGCCCTAGCATTTTGCAACCAATGCGGCAGTTCTGGAACAAACAGCGGGGCGTTACCCACTGGCCAACTTGTGGTGAAAAAAACGCCTTTCTCAAGGGCTACCCAAAAATCTTCGCGAGATAGCGAGGCGCCCACAGAGTTGAGCACGCCGTCTTCAGCGGGGGCACCAAATGTATTGACGCCGGTAGTGATCAGCTCGGGAAACTCCCCAAATTCATCAGAAAGATACTCTTGCTTCCAAAACGTGGGGCGAGTAGTGACGCCGGCAGCCACCAGCAACTTGTTAATCTCTTGCAAAAACTCTGGTTGTCCTAGCGCTACAGTTTCGCCCTCAAAGTGAATTAGGTACGGAGTACGTTTGCGATGGGTGGGGTGCAATTGCACTAAAAGCTCCTCTCAAAGCCTTGCAATGGGGAGGCAAAACTCCCTATTAATTTTACGCGTATTGAGCGCTTGACTAGGGTGCTTGTATATAACTTTAATCCTCTTGTGGATAACCCATAGCGTTCTCTTTCAAGCGCACAAACCCACCCAGTTGAGCTAACCCACCAGGGGTAGCTGGCAAAAAGTTAGTGAGGTTTTCAGAGGCAACTAAGACCGCGCACCACTGCCCCCGAGAAATCGCCACGTTCAGGCGATTGGGCGAGAGCAAGAACTCTGCACCTCGCGCGGAATCACCAGCAGAGGATGCCGCCATAGACACCAAAACCACCGGCGCTTCTTGCCCTTGGAACTTATCAACCGTGCCCACTCGCACACCGCCGTCAGCATCTAACAGGTGCGCATCGCTAAGTTTTCGCGCAATCAAATCAACCTGAGCGTTATAGGCGGCAACCACCAAAATGTCTGAAGGTTCTAAGGCACGCGCGTCCTGCGGTTTCTCTAAATCTTCAATCCACTGCGCACCAATGAACTGTTCAGCAAGGCGCACCACCTCGTTCGCTTCTTCAATGGAGGACGTAGTGTTGCCTTGATGCTCTACTTCGCGCAAGTACAACCCCGGTTCCCACCCCCAAAGCGAGCGATGCCCACCAGCATGAGCCGATTTAAGTTTGCCGGCGTAAGAAAGCAACGAAACCGGTGTACACAAATCGGGGTGCATACGCCACGAAACATCCAAAAAGTAACCAAATTCTTCGGGTAGAGTATCGTGCCCAGCAGAGAGCCAACCGAGCACTGATTCATCAACGGGGTAAGGGTGCGTTCCTTGGGTGACCTGCGGCAACTGTTGAGGGTCGCCCAGAAGAAGCATATTTTTGGCGGCTCGTGCCACCGCGAGTGTATTAGCTAGGGAATACTGACCTGCCTCGTCAATCACCAGCAAGTCCAGGGCTCGATCACCAAACTTTTTCTCACTCGCAAAATCCCATGCGGTGCCGCCAACCAAGAAACCAGCGGCTCCATTGAGGGCGGTTTCTAGTGCTGCCTGATCCACTTCGATCCACGGTGCATTGGGCATTTGGGTTTTCTTCACAAACTTGGCAACCTGCTCGGGTTTCACGCCGCCCTTTTCGATGCAACCTGCCAGCACATTCTCCACCACCGCATGAGACTGGGCCACCACACCAATTTTCCAACCGTCACGGATCAACCTGCCGATGACGTGTGAACCCAAAAACGTTTTACCCGAACCGGGCGGTCCCTGCACCGCCACATAGGAATTATTGAGCGAGGAAACGGCGGCATAAATCGCCTCAATTGTGGCAAACGAGCCGTGTTGTGCGACGTCGGGGCGCTCAAGCACGGCACCAGGGGCAAGTTGCGGCGCACGACGGCGGAGCAAATCAAGCTCAGGTGCGTCGGGAATATCGGGTAAAAGTGCACCTACTTGCTCGGCAAGATTTTGAAGGGATTGCTCCTGCGCCTTAGTTTGTAGCGGTTGGGCAGGAGTCAGCGCCATGGGCAGTTGCGAAAATTCTTCTGCACCCTTGGGCAACGACTCACGAATCTTGAGATTTATGGTGCCGTCGCTATTTCCCTCTATCTCTTCGATGGTTCCGCGAAAATCGCCGGCGCGTAGAACGTCGGGCACTACGCCGTCGTTCGACGCCGCAAATTTCTCTGCCTGCTCCTGCAACTTGGCTTCAACGTGGGGTGGAAAATCGTCTTGGTACATCAGGTATAACCCTGATTCGCCCTCTTTGAGCGAGGAACCCTCAGCCACTCTGGCACGAACCCCTAACAAACGGGTAGGCAAAGCGCGCGGACGTTCGGGGTCCTTACCCCAATCCTCCACCACATCAACGCGCTCAAAAATGGCAACGTTTCGCGTTTCTTCCCATTCCTGAACCGCCGAGGAGAGGCGGTCAAAATGCTCCCACCAATACTGTTTTCGCTCCCGGCGGTGGTAGCCGGTGGCAGAAGCTACCATGGCAATCGCCTGATCATCGGCGCTAAGTTCTGCATCAACGTCTAGCGATTCCACAAATTCAACGAGTGCCGTTTCAGCTTCAGACGCTTCTTCGCGATCTTTGCCCGCTGCCTCAAGAAGTTCTTGCACTGTTTCATCAGTAGAAGCTGTGCTGAGCGGACGCTCAATCTCCTCTTGCGCGTCTCGCTGCGCAAGTTGCAACAACCAATTGCGCAAGCGCAAAGTAGAGACGCAGTCGTATTGGTTGTAGTCAGAAATAGAACCCAGAATGTGCATGGCTAAATCATTCTGTTGGGTATCTCGGGCTTGGCAATATTGCGCGTATGCCACCACCGAAGCACCGGCGTCTGTTACCTCACCGCTTCGCAAATCATTGCCCATATACAGCGGTTCTAATTTTTTGATGCTGTACGAGTTTTCGCTAATCCGCAAGGAATGGCGCACCACATCATAGAGGTCAATCAATACGTTTTCGCGCAATAGCTCGTCAACGGTTTCTTCTCCCACGCCGTGTTGCGCGGCCAACGAGCGTAACGCCCGCTTTTCATAATTCGCATAGTGATAGATTTTCATGCCGGGGTACTGCACCCGACGTTCGCGCACGTAGTTCAAAAAGGCAATGAGTGCCGCGCGTTCCTGCGCCCGCGAATGGGCCCAAAACGGGATGAAAACAGGGGGCGCCTCAGCAGTAGATGGTGTCTCTACTAGCCCAAAGAGATACTCAAGCCCCCAGCTACCGTCAGAATCTTGCCAGAGAGGGTCCCCCTCAAAATCAAAGAAAATATCGCCGGAATTGGCGCGGGGGAGTGAGCCCAATGTATTCTGCGGCAAGATTGAATACGAAACCGTGTGGTATTCACCGTTTTTTAGATACGTTGTGGATCCATCTGGTTCAGCCAAACCAATCTGTAACGCCGCCTGATCTTTGAGCTTTTGAACAGAAGCTGGCAAAAACTTACGCTCAGGTTCAAGCTGCGCCAACTGGTCAATAGTGCGGATGCCAAAACGAGCGGCAATAGAGTTTCGCGCGCGAACGCTCATGCCCGCTACCAAGAGCATGTCTCGGTTTTGAGCAATTTCAGCTACGCACCGTTCACAGCGCCCGCAACGCACTACCGCATCATTGCCAAACCATTCAAGGGGCGCGGTGTCTGGGGCGGAATGGGTGGCTACAAGCCGCACAAAGTGCGCTCGGCGCTCGCGATACACCGGCATAATCTGAAAAATATCGTGCGTCGATTCTTCTTCATTACCCAAAATCAAAACCGCCGAAGGGCTCACAACAATTCCCGCTCGTTGCAGCTGATCGGCATAAGCGGCTAACTGTAACAGCGCGGTTACTTTAGCGTGCCGAGCTAATTTGGTGTCGTACACCGCGTACTCTTCCGGGCCAGTGCGTACCAAAAAATCGGCGCGGCCATGAAATTCGCCGTCAAAAAATGAGGCTTGAAAGACGACGTCGGCGCCAGCTCGCAAAATCTCTAGCGTTTCGCGGTGCTTGGCTTCTAATGCCTGTGCTGAGTAGCTTTGCGCTGGTTCAACCTCGTACACACCGGTTCCGGTTTCGGAGTCCCATTCGCCAAACTGCTCTCTAAATTTTTGCAGAATACGATGCTCATGTTCATCGCCTAAAACGCTGGTGCGTTCTAGGAGGGCATCGTCGGCGAAATTTGTGCGCGGACGGCGTCCTAGTTTTTCGTCGAGTGTTTGTAGGGTCGCGTATTCGCATACAGCTGCTGTGCAGAGGTCG
Organism: Rothia sp. (in: high G+C Gram-positive bacteria); assembly: GCA_030530925.1. Lineage (GTDB taxonomy): Bacteria > Actinomycetota > Actinomycetes > Actinomycetales > Micrococcaceae > Rothia. The sequence continues at coordinate 60,638 of JAUMUA010000002.1, forward strand.
CTGGCAGAGAAAACCAGGGATTGCTGGGGGGAGTCCGTATGAGCGGGTAGAAAGAACATAGCGCGGCTTTCTCTGGTGAGCGGGTACGTATCTAAATTAACAAGGGGGTCTGACATTTTAGAGAGAATCAACCCATATCGGCAGAATTCTTTGTATGAATCGGCAACTTCGAGAGGCAACAGACGGTGCGACACGCCATAGAAATATTTTTTCGTTACTAATTTGTTATCAAAATCGGGGTCTCTACCTCTGGCTTTCGAACATATCTTAAGAGATAAATTTCCCCTCAAACTTTATTAATAGGTACGTACCAAAAATGAAGCGGACGATTCAGGTATAAAGATTGAGTTTGCCGAGTATAGGTTTCCCGCGGGGTGAAAATCGCATAACTAACTTTAAAAAATACGTGCAATGGAAAGCATTTACTAGGTCAGATTTGCTAGAAAAGAAAACTTCAGTGACCCAATTTTTCACCTATTGAACAGGAATATGATGCTTGAGTGTGTGAATCTCGTTCAAAAACTCGGTGAACTTTATATTCTTCTTTTAAAAAAGATTTAGATTTGAAATATTATATCAATAGTATCTATGTTCGATATCTTTGGAATATCGATTTATTTTTTCGAACATAAACTCATCACAGTTAGGTCACGATTCTATAAAGTTAGGTCTGCATATCGACTTAAAACTCACACAGAACTAACCCGGAGAATCATCGAATGGCACAGGCTTTCCCCTCAATTATCTCTCAGCTTGCCCCCTCACGCCGCCAGTTGGGCTTCGCGGCACTTGCCGGTCTTGGCACGCTCTCAGTAGGTGCAGCGGCGCATGCATCTGCCAGCAATATTCGCTCTGTAAGCGCTCAATACCGCGCAGCTGACCAACAACGTTTGTTGAATTTAGTTAATGAATTTCGCGCTCAAAACGGTTTGGGTAAGTTGCGTCACTCGGCAACTGTTGCCACGGTGATGGAAGGGGAAGCGCGCCGTCAATTCTACGAAAACGCTTTTTCGCACAGCACCCAATTTCTCAATGATTCCCGTGTTCAGGGTTACTCCTTTGCCCGCGAAGTTATTGCGTTGACTTATAACGATGACATCAACGAGCTTTTGTCATTTTGGAAGAGCTCTCCAGCTCATCGCGCTGCAGTTCTTGCTCCTGAAGCTGATACCTGCGGAATCGGGTTGTGCTACGGCAACGGTGTGGGTTTGCCCTGGCGTATTTTGGGCAACATGGCAATTTACCGTTACGGCAATGGTGGTCCCTCAGATATTCGCAACTCGGTGACTGAAGCAACCGCTTCTACTGCATCATTTAGCATCAAGGGCGGCATCGGTGCGCGTTATTACTCCGACGGTGGTGCGGAGCGCTACGGTGAACCTGTCATGAATGAAAAAGGTGGACTTCTCTACGGGGGTGCCTACCAAATATTTGAACGATCAGATGCCTCTTTCAAGATGATGTGGGTGAGTGACTTTGGGGCGCAGCCTATTTATCAAGAAGGCGCTATTGGGGGTTTTTGGATGAGGCAGGGTCATGAAAACGGCCTGGGTTACCCCGTATGTGCTGAGCAGGGTGGTTTGGTGGGCGGCGGCGCTTACCAAATCTTCCAGAAGGGCAATGCTCGCCACAGCGTGTTGTGGAGCCCCACTTCCGGTGTCAATGCGGTCAATGATCGCGGTGCGATTGGTGTTATGTGGCACGCAAACGGTGCTGAAAACACTTACGGTTACCCCACCACCGGCGAGTACAAAGACGGCATCTATGTGCGTCAGAACTTCAGCAACAACACCGTGATTTCATGGAATTCTCTTACCGGTCGCGTGAGCGTTCGGTAACCTTCAAAACTTTGTCTCAGTGGCGGTCGGCAACGGCCGCCACTGACGCGTCCAGGGTGTTTTTTGCCGCAGCGGTATCGGTAACGTCATTAGTGATGAACGAGTACACCAGGGTTTGCCCATTGGCGTTTTGGGTGTAACCGGTCAGCGAAATAACCTTGTTGAGAGTTCCCGTTTTTGCGCGTGCGTAGCCGCGAGCTGCTTCTTCGTTTGAATCGTCAAAGCGTGATTCTAAGGTGCCGCTACCGCCGGCCACGGGAAAGCCTGCAAGGGCGGCGCTTTCACCGTCCTGACCTGCCACCATGGCACTCGTAATTTGAGTGAGGGTGGTGTTGGTGACCTGGTTATCCATAGAAAGCCCGCACAAATCTGTTTGCGCCAGCCCTTCGGTAGAAATGCCGTTCTGTTCTAAAGTTTCGCGCACCAATTTCTTGGCGGCGTCCTCAGAGCCTTGCCGCCCTGCGGCTACGGCGGCGTTGCGCCCGAGCACTTCGGCAAGCATGTTATCTGATTCTTGCATCATGTAGGCGGCTTGTTCTGCAACCGTTGCAGATTCCACCGCTCCGATTGTTTTAGCTGATGAATCGGCAGTTTTATTGCCACCCACCTCAAAGGTGAGTCCCTTTTGAGCGCCCAGATTGTTGAGCTCTTGCACTAAATACTTTTGTACTTGCCCCGCAGGGTCGGTGGGACGCTCGGTGGTGGAGCGCCCGTCGGCACCTGGGGAGTAGTGCGAGTAGAACGCTACGGGGGCAAGGTTATTTACAAAGCCTGCGGCAATATCTTCAGGATCCCACGCGCTATTTTTGGCGGGGCCCGAATACATAGAGGTATCAACGTTCACCGTGAATTTTTTGGTGGACGTGTTCGCTAGAGAATCCACGGTTTTTTGAGCGAGCGTGCGCAAACCAGCGTGGCCCACGGTGAGCGAGTCGTTTGATTCGCCGGTTCCCAAGAGGGTGTCGCCGCCGCCTACCAAGGTGAGCTGATCGTCATGTTGCGTAACTTTAGTGGTGTATCGCGCCGAAGGGTCGCTGACTTTAAACAGCGTATAGTCCGTCAAAATTTTGAAATTTGAGGCGGGGACGCGCGGGGTATCTGCTGCACTGGCAAAGAGAACCTGCCCGCTCTGGGCATCGATGACTTTGCCCGAGATATTACCTGCCGAGAAGCCCTGCGCAATGGTGTTCAGCGACTGCTCTAGCTCTTTGGGGTCGGTGCTGCCGGTGGTTTCAGGGGTACTGGGGGCAACCGCTGCGGGAACGGAGAACGAGGACTTGGCACCGTCCTTGAGTTCTTGCGCGTGCATAAACTGCGGTACAGCCCAGACGCCGGTTCCCGCGCATCCTAACGCTAATACCGCCGTAATAATCCACGGCTTTTTAGAAGAGCCGCGCGAATCGCTCTGAGAGCGAGCAGAGGAGCGTGCAGAAGACAACGGGGGTAACCTCCCAAAGCGTTAAATCAGCCATAAAACTGCGAGGAATAAAGGGTACTGCGTTAGACTGTACACCGAATGTAAAGAGAGCTCCTTTGCAACATTGCTCTCTGTCACCTCACATGAAAGGGAGTTTTATGGAACTCGATGTCACCATTGAAATCAACCGTGGTTCACGCGTGAAGTACGAAATCGATCACGAGACCGGTCGTCTGCGTCTTGATCGCGTTTTGTTCACCTCAATGCAGTACCCCACTGCGTACGGCTACTTTGAAGATACCCTAGGTGAAGACGGCGATCCGCTAGACGCTATGGTTCTGATTAACGACGAGCTCGTACCCGGCGTTCTTGTAGAGTCACGCCCCGTTGGTGTTTTCAACATGACCGACGAAGCTGGTGGTGACGCTAAGGTTCTTTGCGTTCCTTCCGATAAGCGTTACGACGAAATCAAAGAAATCGAAGACATTCAGGAGCACGTCAAGGCCGAAATCGCTCACTTCTTTGAGCGTTACAAGGACCTTGAGCCCGGCAAATGGGTGAAGGCCGAGGGCTGGGAAGGCCGCGAAACCGCTGAACGTCTCGTTCGCGAAGCTCAGGAGCGTTTCAAGGAATCGCACTACGAATCAGCTGCAGAAGCTGAGGCAGACGAGAAATAAGTCCCCCTAAAGCAAAGCCGGTGAGGCGGAGAAATCCGCCAAGCCGGCTTTTCTTTTATGGCTGAACTCCAAAACTCACCAGTAGACTGGGGCATGATGACTTCACAGAACATGCAGAGCATAAACCAGCAGTCCGTAATCAATTGGGAGAGCGCAGCTAAGGTTGCTAAAAACCTCACGCCCGCCGGCCCTAAAGTAAAACCGGCAGAGATGCGCGCCGCCGTCGAAAGCATGCGCTATGCCGCTATAGCGTCGGTGGATCATGTTTACAACATCACCAAGCTTGAAGCAGCACAAAACCTGCATGATTCTGAGGTTCTAATTGTTGATCGCGCAACGTGGGTTAAAGCTAATACACAGTCATTTGCTGTAATGCTGGACCCGGTGAGCGGATCGCTGATGGGTAACAAATTTGCCGAGATGACGGACTCGCAAAAAGCATTAGCTAGTTACACTGGTTCTTCGGAGCTTGGCGGAGTGCTTGCCTATCTTTCAACCCGCGTTTTAGGCCAGTATGAACCCTACGCGGCGATGGCAGGGCACGGTGCTCAAGGCGGGCGCTTGATGATTGTGGCGCCCAACCTGATGAATCTTGAAAAAGAACTCAACGTTGATCCGCAAGATTTCCGCCTCTGGGTATGCCTGCACGAACAAACCCACCGCGTACAGTTCGCCGCTGCGCCATGGTTGCGCGAGTACATGCTCGATTTGATGCAAAAAATGGCTAACGAGCTGGGTTCTACTTCTGAGAACCTCATGGAACGCGCGCTGGCGGTGGCTAGCTCCCTCAAAGAACGCGGAAAGGGTGCACCGAAGGGTGCCGAGATGATGATGAGCGACGGGGCTCGCGAGATTCTGAGCCAAATTACCGCCGTCATGAGCCTCATGGAAGGCCATGCCAACGTGGTCATGGACGCCGTAGATTCCTCGGTAGTACCCACCGTTAAAACTATTCGCCAGCGTTTTAATCGCCGTAGTGAAACCCAAAAGTTTTTGACCAAGTTCATTAGTAAACTATTGGGTATGGACCGCAAGATGCGTCAGTACAAAGATGGTCAAAAGTTTGTGCAGTTCATTGTGGATGCACGCGGCATGGAGCAGTTCAACACCATTTGGCAGAGCCCTCAAAACCTGCCTACCGAAGCTGAAATCCATAACCCCCAGGCATGGATTGACCGCGTTCTCGGTGCTGAAATCGAGGGACACTAATGCAAAACGCGCGTAAAGGGCGTTTGCATCCAGCGGTTGGGTTGGCACGCAATGAGGTTGCCGATTCGCTGAACGATTTGCTGGGCGCGGGCACCGTGGCAGCTTCTGGACGAGCGAGTGGTGAACATGCCGACGTCGAGAAACCGCTGGTACTCGTCGCGTGTTCTGGAGGTCCTGATTCACTCGCGTTAGTTGCGATTTGTGCGCATTTTGCTCGCCGCGGTTCGGTGCGAGTTGGCGCAGTGGTGGTTGATCACCAGTTGCAAGAAGGTTCAGGCCAGGTAGCGCAACAAGCTGCGCAACAGTGCACGGACCTGGGGGTGCATCCGGTGTTAGTAAAATCGGTACGGGTGGATAACTCCAATGAGGGGCCCGAAATGGCGGCTCGCCTTGCTCGCTATGGTGCTTTTGAAGAAGCTGTTGCAGAAACTGGCGCCGTTGCCATCTTATTAGCACATACCCTCGACGATCAGGCAGAAACTGTTCTGCTAGGACTCGCACGAGGTTCGGGCACTCGCTCCCTCGCTGGCATGCCCAAAGTTCGAGGGGAAAATGGTGTTACCTATCTTCGCCCGTTATTGCAGGTGCGAAGAACCGATATCGAAAAAATTTGTGCCGCCGAAAACCTCACTCCGTGGAACGATCCCACCAATACCGACCAAACTCTAATGCGCGCAAAAGTTCGCCACAGTGTTCTGCCATACCTAGAAGAGAATTTAGGCGGCGACGTCGCCATTTCCTTAGCGCGCACCGCAAGCATTGCGGGGCCAGACGCAGATTTTTTGCACCAACAAGCTCTTCAAGCTTTTGAGTCGGTAACTGTTTCGCTCGAGGACGTCGGTGGATTAGACCGGCTTAATCTGCCAGGTTCTCCCGATTCTGCACCCTCACTTTTGTTGTTAAATCGGCAAATCCTGGCTGAGCTACACCCAGCGCTTATGCATCGGGTGCTAGCGCTCGCCGTTAAAAAGGTAGGGGGAGAGAGCCCCGGTTTTGAACGCCTTAGCGCACTCACCGCGTTCGCCCGTGAACACTCGCAGGCAGGACCGCTACAACTTGCGGGGCATGTGAGTGCCTATCGCCGGCGACCTACCACTAAGTTGTTTAGGCAAGACCGAGAATATAACTTTAAACAAACCGGCGTTATAGCTTTTATCGGAAACCAATAGGTTTCATACTAAAAGGTAACAACCAAAGTTTTTCGCTTTGCTTTAGTCTCTAGGCAGAGGGAATCTACAACCGGTACACTGATTTTTACGCTTCAAACTCGAGAAAGAAGACTGAAACCCGTGCAGGCACAAGACGTACAGGACGACCTCAAGCACGTTCTCTTTAGCAAAGAAGAAATCGACGCAAAGATCAAAGAGCTAGCAGCTCAAGTTGACCGCGACTACGCGGGCAAAGATGTTCTGCTTGTTGGCGTTCTTAAAGGCGCAATCATGGTGATGGCAGATTTGTCCCGCGCGTTGACCGCTCATTACACCATGGACTGGATGGCTGTTTCATCTTACGGATCAGGTACCAAGTCCTCGGGTGTTGTTCGTATTCTCAAAGACCTTGATACTGACCTCACCGGCCGTGATGTTTTGATTGTGGAAGATATTGTTGATTCCGGTTTGACCTTGCAATGGTTGCAAGAAAACCTTAAGCATCGTGGTGCTAACTCAGTTGAAATTTGCGCTCTGTTGCGTAAGCCTAAGTCTGTGAAGACTGATGTCCAGTGCAAATATGTGGGCTGGGATATCGAGCCTGAATTTGTGGTGGGTTATGGTTTGGATTTTGCGGAGCGCTACCGCAACCTCGATTGCATTGCTACGCTGGCACCTCACGTATATTCCTAATCTTCAAAAGTTAGAATGGCACCTCGCCCAATGTGGCGGGGTGCATACTAATTTTTAGCCGCAAGTGGAACAGGTTCATTCTGTGCGCAAGTTTTCAGGATTGCCTTGTACATTGTATGTGCAGCTTTAATCTCTGCCGTGAGGCAGAATCGTTGAGACGGCGTGACCGTCTTTATGGAGGACTATTAGCCTTGGCGCAAAAAACTGACCCAAAGAACCCTGCAGAGAAGAAGGGGTTCATGAGCAAGCTCATCTCAGGACCTTGGTTCTGGGTGATTCTTGCTGTAATTATCTTTATCTCGATGTCTTTGAGCACCCTCTTTGGGGGTGCTAATCGTGTTGATACCAATGTTGGTCTGCAACTTTTGAACGATCACAAGGCCGTGAGCGCCAAGATGTACGACGGCGATCAGCGCGTTGACCTTGAGCTTAAAGATGATTACACCAACTCCGAAGGCCACAATCTGGGTAAGAACATTACGTTCTACTACGTTGAGCCGCGAGCAACTGATGTAGTGCATGCCGTAGATAACGGTAATTTGGATAGCTACACCGATCAGCCGGTTGAAAACAACTGGTTCACATCGATGTTGAGCTACTTGCTGCCATTTTTGCTCATCGGCGGGGTGTTCTGGGTTCTCATGTCTCGCATGGGCGGCGGCGGTTCTCAGATTATGAACTTCTCAAAGTCCAAGGCTAAGAAGTTCAACAAAGACAACCCCACCGTGCGTTTTGCTGATGTTGCAGGTGTTGATGAGGCACTTGCTGAACTTGAAGAAGTGCGCGAGTTCCTTGCTGAACCCGAGAAGTTCACCCGCTTGGGGGCAAAAATTCCTAAGGGCGTTTTGCTCTACGGCCCTCCCGGCACCGGTAAAACTTTGCTTGCTAAGGCTGTAGCTGGTGAGGCTGGCGTACCGTTCTACTCCATTTCAGGTTCTGACTTTGTTGAAATGTTCGTGGGCGTGGGTGCATCTCGCGTGCGCGATTTGTTCAAGGAAGCAAAGTCGAACAAGTCCGCGATTATTTTCGTGGACGAGATCGACGCCGTCGGTCGCCAGCGTGGTGTTGGTATGGGCGGCGGTAACGACGAGCGCGAGCAGACTCTGAACCAGTTGCTGGTTGAGATGGACGGCTTCGACGGCACCTCCAACGTCATTGTTATTGCGGCAACCAACCGCCCCGACGTTCTTGACCCCGCACTCCTTCGTCCGGGTCGTTTTGACCGCCAGGTGGGTGTTGATGCACCCGACCTTAAGGGTCGTCAGCGCATTCTTGAAGTTCACGCAGCAGGTAAGCCTATTGATCGCCGCGTGGAACTTTCATCCGTTGCTAAGCGCACCCCCGGTTTCACTGGTGCGGACCTTGCAAACGTTATGAACGAGGCGGCTTTGTTGACTGCTCGCGATGGCGGCAACGTGATTGACGAGCGCGCGATTGACGAAGCTATTGACCGCGTGATGGCTGGCCCTCAGCGTTCTTCGCGCATTATGAAAGAGCACGAGCGCAAGATTACGGCGTACCACGAAGGTGGCCACGCTTTGGTGGCGGCGGCACTGCGTAACTCAGCGCCGGTTACCAAGATTACGATTCTTCCCCGTGGTCGCGCTTTGGGTTACACCATGGTGATGCCGGAGGACGACAAGTACTCCACCACTCGTCACGAGCTTCTTGACCAAATGGCATACGCCATGGGTGGTCGTGCGGCTGAAGAACTCATCTTCCATGACCCCTCAACGGGCGCATCGAACGATATTCAGAAAGCAACCGACACCGCTCGCAAGATGGTCACCGAATACGGCATGAGTGCCCGCGTTGGCTCGGTTCGTTTGACGGCGCAAGAGTCTGATCCGTTCCTTGGCGGCGGCGGTGGCAACGGCAATAACATCTCTGATGAATTGGCGTACACCGTTGACCAAGAGGTAGCTGAGCTACTTTCAACTGCGCACGACGAAGCATACGAGATTTTGCGCGATAACCGCGATGTATTGGATCGTTTGGCATACGAACTTCTTGAAAAAGAAACGTTGCTAGAGAACGAGCTTCGCGATATTTTTGCTGGTGTTCGTAAGCGCGATGAGCGTGCGTACTGGTACTCAAAGCCTAACCGCGAACCTTCAGATCTTCCTCCCGTCAAGGCTCCTTCTGAGCTGGAAAACGCTTCGGAAAATAACGAAGAACCTACCGAAGGCATCGTTCAGCAACCCGTTGTTGATCCCGATACTTCATCAGTAGATAAGCCAGCAACCGATGTGAACCCCTCACCCGGTCTGGGCCCAGACAACGGCCCCTCTCAGGGCGGTTTGCGTGGAACTGATATTGATAACCCCTGGGGTGGAGCCCGCTAATGGCTGTTGATCAACCACGTATCGAAGCGGCAGTTCGCGAGATTCTCGCGGCTATTGGCGAGGACCCCGAGCGCGACGGACTGCAAGATACCCCCGCTCGGGTGGCTCGTGCATGCGCTGAGGTTTTCAGCGGTTTGAATCAGGATGCCTCCGATATTCTCAGCACCTCCTTTGATATTGATCATTCGGAACTTGTGCTGGTGAAAGACATTCAGTTCTATTCCACGTGCGAGCATCACTTGGTGCCGTTCTTTGGGGTTGCCCATATTGGGTATATTCCTGGGGACGACGGCAGAGTTACCGGGCTTTCTAAGTTAGCTCGCGTGGTTGATTTGTTCTCAAAGCGCCCGCAGGTGCAAGAGCGCATGACCACTCAAATTGTGGATGCTCTGGAGGAGTACCTTAACCCTGCTGGGGCGATTGTGGTGGTTGAGGGCGAGCACTTGTGCATGAGCATGCGCGGAGTGCGTAAGCCCGGCGCTAAGACGGTGACGAGTGCGGTGCGTGGTCAGTTGCGGGCTGAGGCTACCCGCGCCGAGGCCATGAGCTTGATTATGAGTAAGCACTAAAAAGCTTTAGGTAAAT
>JAUMUA010000002.1:70559-78584 GCA_030530925.1 Rothia sp. (in: high G+C Gram-positive bacteria)
AGCGACAGCAAAGGAGAGGGAGCTAAAGAAACATTGTTTTTTTTTATAAAAACAAAAAAAATGTGTTTTTTAAAACCACGGGGGGGGGAAACTTTTACGACCCCCCCCGCCCCTGTTGCTATTTCTGTTTATCAGCCAGCATTTATCTGTGCAGGTTTACCTATCCCGTTGTGGCAATGATGGGAACCCCGTCGTGTTCTAAAATGGTGGCCTCGATATCGAAGACCTCACGGAGAAGCTCAGGGGTCAGCAACGTTTTGGGCGCGCCTTGGGCAATGATGCGCCCGTCCTTCATGACTACCAGCTCGTCGCAGAATCGCGCGGCGAGGTTGATGTCGTGAATCGCTACGAGCGCCAACGAGCCATTGGCGCGCACCCGGCGTTGCACCTCGGTAAGTAGAAAGAGCTGCTTATTGAGGTCCAACGCGCTGGTGGGCTCGTCAAGAAGCATGACCTCGGGAGCACTCACGAGCATTTGTGCCAGCGCCACCATTTGCCGCTGTCCACCCGAGAGCTCGCTCAGATAGCGCGACGCCAAATGAGAAATATGCAGATCGCACAGCACCTGTGCTGCCAGAGTTTCAGCTTCTGCGTGAGAGGTATTACGCGAGGCAGAAACCAAGACCGTCTCAAACGCGGTCAGCGCTGCCGAGTGCGGTAAATCCTGCGGCACATAACCCACCTGCGTAAAGCGCTTCTTAGAATCAACGTGCGCACCGTTTACCGTGAGAGCAATAGTTCCAGAGTTTTGCCGATGCACTCCCGCTATGGTTTTGAGCATTGTAGATTTACCGCAGGCATTAGGCCCTAGTAAACCGACTACTTTTCCCTCGCGCAGCGGTTCAATGGTGAGATTCTGTAGCACCTGATTCTTGCCGTAAGAGGTGCAGAGATTTTCTATACTCAGCTCGATTTTTACCATTGTGTGCGCTTTCTGCTCATGATGATAAAGAAGAAGAACGGTACTCCCACCATGGCGGTGATAATGCCAATGGGTATGGCAATGCCGGGAACAATAATGAGGCTCAGCGCGTGTGCGCCGCATAAAATTGCTGCCCCTGCTGCCATGGACGCCGGCAAGAAGTAACGTTGGTCTTCACCCACCAGAATGCGCGCAATGTGCGGTCCCACCAGCCCAATAAACCCAATGACACCGGCGGACGCCACCGCGGTTGCGGCGAGGAGCGAAACGAGCAACAGCATCACAATGCGAAGCCGTGAGGTGTTGATTCCCATGGCTCGAGCGCGGTCTTCGCCCAAGCGAAGCGCGGTGAGTTTCCAGCCCATCACGGTCATGGTGGGCACGGCTATTAGCAGTACCAACGCAAGGATGGCGTTTGCCGCCCACGTGGCGCGCGTCAGCGATCCCATGGTCCAGAAAACAATCTGTTGCAGGGCTTCGGATGAGGCTTTGTATTGCAACAGGGCAAGCAGGGCTTGGAACATGAAGACCAACCCGATGCCTAAGAGCACCATGGTTTCTGAGCTTGCTCCGCGAAAGACTGAGCACAGCACAATCAGTAGGGTAGCTGCAATCGCGCTGATCCACGCAATGAACGCCAGGTTAAGTTGGGGAATAGGTAGAAAAACCCACCCGAGGACGATCGCGGTGGCACCGCCGAGCGCGGCTGCTGCTGAGATTCCAAGGGTGAATGGTTCAGCGAGCGGATTGTTCAAAATAGTTTGCATTTGAGCCCCCGCTGCGCTGAGGGCAACGCCCACCAGAACTGCCATGACAGACATTGGCATGCGTAGTTTCCACAGCACGGTTTGTTGCGTAGTGCTGAGGGAATCTGAATTGAGAATCCCGCCAATGACCTGCGAGAACGTTAGGTCAATGGGGCCTACCACCGTGCTCACCACAAAGGTTATTGCGGCAACCGCTATCAGTGCCCCAATAATGAGCCACCGATGCCGAACGGTGCGTCGATGCTTGTTGACTAGCTGTTGTGCGTCAAGCTGTGAAGTGTTTGTGGCTATAGACATTGCTAATTACTTGGTCTTTTGGTTCTGCACAAAGAAAGTACCTGAGGCGTCAAAAGGCATAAATTCCTTGTGAGCGTCAGAGAATTCTTTCTGCATATCCACATCACCAAAGAGTTCGGGGTGTAGCCACTGGGCAATCTGTTCGATTGCTAGGTAGTTGAACGGGGAATCGTAGAACTGGTGCCAGATGCCGTAGAACTTGCCGTCTTTAGGAGCTTCTAGCTGATCGAATCCAGGAGTCTGCAAAAGTCCGTTGAGGGTCTTTTCAGCGGTAGCTTGATCGGTGGCGTAACCCAATGAGGCATGAGGAACTGCTTGTGCTTTATCGGTCTTCTTAGCCCATGAGCCACCGGTAGCAATGATGTATTCGGGTTGCTGTTCGATAACTTTTTCAGGGGTGAGCGAGCCTTCTTCGGAATCAAGAATAGTGTCGCCAATGTTCTCACCGCCGGCAATCTTAATGAATTCTGCAATATTGGATTCCTTGAAAGATGAGCAGCATTCAATTTGTCCTGCAGCTCGCCACAAGAAAGTGCGGGGTTTGGCATCTGCTTGAGCCGCTTTTTCTTTGATGCCGTTGACTACTTCGTTCCAGTGATCGTTAAACTTCTTGGCTTCGTCCTCTTTGTTCATCACCTTGCCAAAGATTTCCACAGATTTTGTGGTGTTCTTTAGGGGGTGCTGGCGAAAATCGGTCACCAAGTATTTGACGCCGGCGGCGTCCATCTTTGAGATCATGCCGGTGCCCTGAGCGGCGTCGTAATGGTCTTTGGTGATCATTACGACGTCGGGGTTGTAAGAGAGCAGATTTTCTACGGTGACGTCGCCCTTGGCGATGGCGCCAATAGTGGGCACGTCTTTGACCTCGGGGTTAGTTTCTTCGAGTTTGTTGTAGAACGAGGGGGCGCTGTTCTTGAGATCGCTACCCATAGCTACTACGTGTTTGAAAGGGTCGTCGTTATTGAGAATCGAGGTGGCGAAAACGCTTCGACCCTCACCAAGTACCACTCGTTCGGGAGCTTTATCGAACTCTACGGTGCGTCCGGCGACATCGGTAATGCTCAGCGCAGCATTGGAAGAGGATGAGCTGGCGTTGTTTGGGGAGCTGCATGCGTTAAGAGAGGCGAGCAAGGTGGTGGCGAGTGCCAAACTGCCGAATGGCTTGAGGAGGTTCATTATGGCCTTTCAAAATTATGTATATATGTAGATGCTAAGTTGCGAGTTAGGTGTGACTTACTTAGGTAAACCTTATACAAATTTCGTCATAGTGCAAATAATTAAGTTACTTATTTGTAATCTAATTATTGAAAGGGTGAATCGGTCCATTTCTCTCGATAGGATGAAACCATTTACACGAAAGAGGACGCTATGGCACACACCGTTCAGGGCTGGGGATCGTTTGCGAATCTGCCTACCGACCGCACGCTGATTATGGGAATTCTCAATGTCACCCCCGATTCCTTCTCTGATGGTGGGCAACACTATCGAGTAGCCGACGCCGTTGAGCACGCGCTGCAGATGATCCGCGAGGGTGCGGATATTATCGACGTCGGCGGCGAATCAACTCGTCCCGGTTCGGTGCGCATCACCCCAGAAGAAGAGCGCCGGCGAATTCTGCCGGTGATTGGCGAGCTGGCAAAAATGGGTGCTGTGATGAGCGTTGATACGATGCACCCCGCGACAGCTCGTGCGGCGATTGAGGCAGGCGCCCACATTATCAATGACGTCTCTGGTATGAGCATGAGCAACGACATGGTTGCGGCAGTTGCCGAACTCGAAGTGCCTTATATTTTGATGCACGCTCGCGGAGATTCAGGCACGATGGACTCGCATGCGCAGTATCAAAATACTGCCAGTGAGGTGTGCACAGAACTTGCCACGTTGCGAGATCGTCTCATCGTCGGGGGTGTGTTGCCTCAAAATATCATCGTTGATCCCGGTCTGGGTTTTGCTAAAAAAGGTGCTCAGGACTGGGAGCTTCTGGCGAATATTGATGCGCTGAACGAGTTGGGGCATCGAGTGCTTATTGCCGGTTCGCGCAAGCGATTTGTGGCGAATTTGTTAGATGCTGAGGACGACCGCCGCACCGGTGAATCAGACAATCACCGTCCGCCACAAGAGCGGGACGACGCCACCGCCGCTATTAGTACATTTTCAGCGCTGCGCGGTGCGTGGTGCGTGCGTGTGCATAACGTTCGAGCAAGTGCTGACGCCGTCGCGGTAGTGGAATCTATTAAGCGATTGCGTTGAAAAATCGTTGCGGAGTAGTCGCTGTGTGGCGTCATGTTTCGTCGCAGAACCATTTTTTCTTCAAATTCTGTGTGATGTTCACCTCTTCTTAAGAAATAGACAGCTTGATAAGGTGAGGTTAAACCGCGAGTTAGAGCCGACTTTGCTCCAAAACCGCTCAAAGTGACCCCAGATTGCTCAACAATCTGAACGAAAAGTGTTCATCAAATCTGGTGATAATGAAGAAAGTGATTTTTTCACTCGACATTACAAAACATCATGAGGGAGACCGTGACTCAGCCTATAACTTCTTCGGCACTGCCCCTAGATAAATATTCTCGCGCCGATCGCATTACGCTGACCGGAGTTGGATGCGTGGGTTATCACGGTGTGCTCGATAGCGAAAAGATTAGCGGTCAGCCTTTTTTTGTTGATATCACCCTCTTCACTGATTTCACGCAAGCCGCAACAAGCGACAACGTGCAAAACACTGTGAACTACGCCGAAGTAGCAGAGCTAATTCGCGACGTCGTGATGGGGGATTCGCTAGATCTCATAGAGACTCTGGCAGAGAACATTGCCCAAGCAGTTCTGGCACGCTTTCCCGTTCTAGCACTGGAACTCACCGTGCATAAACCTAAAGCGCCTATTGAAGTGACCTTCTCTGATGTTTCAGTCACGATTTTCAGGGAGAAGCTATGACAGTAACTGCCATTCTTGCGTTGGGCTCTAACCTTGGCGAAAAAGAAGATACGCTCATCAAAGCAATCGGTGATCTGTGCAGTAATGAAAAGATCCTGGTGAAAAAGATTTCTCCCATGGCGATTACCGAAGCCGTGGGCGGTCCCGAAAACCAACCTGACTTTTTGAATTTGGTGGTAGAGGTTGAAACCGAATACCGCCCTTTCGAACTCTTGCGTTTTTGCCAAAGCGTTGAACTAAAGCATCACCGTAGCCGTGAAGTTCACTGGGGTCCTCGTACCCTCGATATCGACATCATCGAGTACGGCACGTTGCAGATGGACGACCCCGATTTGACGCTACCGCACCCTCTCGCTGGTCGTCGTGCCTTTGTACTTGAACCCTGGGCTCGTATGGATCCCACCGCAGAATTTGAAGGGGAATCAGTCAAGGCATTGGCTGAACGCGCAGAAGATTATGACGGCATTGTAGAGTTCCGCGAAGCCCCGGTGATGTGCGCATGAACTCGCTGAAAATGCGAATTCTGCTTCTTTGCTTTGTGCTCGCTCTAGCACTGGGCGCAATTCTTAATGGTCTCAGCGTGGGTGCGGGTGGCTTTGCACTTCAGCTTCCAACAACCCTTCTGTTGGTCAGCGTGGCGTTCTCTGCAATGGTGCTTTGGCTGGGTTTTCAGGTGTCTAAATTTCGCCACCGTGCGTCCCGCGAGGACGCCCCTCGCATGAACCCGCTGTTGGCTGCCCGAACTGTGGCGCTTGCTCAAACGAGTGCCTACGTTGGCTCGATCTTAGCGGGATGGCATGTGGGTATTGTTTTCTACCACGTCAGCATGCTCTCGGTGCGGTCCACGTGGGCGCCCATTTGGCAGTGCGTCATAGATATTTGCGCTGGTGCGATCATGTTGGTTATCGGCATCATCGTTGAAAACATGTGCAAGGTGCCCCCGGGAGATTCCGACGATTCTGATTCCCCCGACTCGGGCGCCCGTCCGGACGAGCGAGAAAGCCGCGGGTACGCGCGGCGTCGTCCATAAATTTTCTTCACCACCTACACGATAAGGTGCTATGAACACGAGGTCGCAGAACCTAGAAGAGATCACCGTAGAAGAATCTGAGCCAATGTGGAAGTCGGTTTCGCCCAGATATATGACCTTGCGGTTGATTCAGCGAGCTATCAGCTCAATCATATGGATAGCTCTTGCTTGCCTGCCGTGGGCTGGGGCCCTGTGGTGGGGCTGGAACCTTTCACCGGTCTTCTGCTGGTGTGTGCTGGGTGTAATTTTAACGCTTCAAATCATTTTGTGGATTATGGTGCCACGGCAAGTGAAGTCATGGAAATACGCGGAGAGCCCCACTCATTTGCTGGTGTCCCGCGGGATTCTCGCTCGCCGGCTCACCACGGTGCCCTATGGCCGGATGCAGATTGTAGAAGTGAAATCTGGGCCCGTAGAAGGTGTCCTAAAACTTGCCACCGTGGAACTGCAAACAGCATCCGCTGGCACAAACGCGGTAATTCACGGACTCGAAATTTCTGAAGCCCATCGCCTGCGCGAGGTTCTTACCGCCCGCGGCGAGCATCAGTTAGTAAAAATGTAATGAACACGGAAACCGAACCTACACTGCAAGCAACCACGGCGCCGTTGCAATGGCGGCGTGCTCACTGGCTATCTCCCGTTACCCGCTTGTGGGTCATTATTGCTCTGATGATCTGGAACTTTTGGCGCGATCTCTATGACGACTGGAAAGAGTCTCAAGGGGATCTTCAACAATTTCTAACAGCAGTGGATCCCTTTGGATTAGGTGCAGTGGTGGGGATTTGGGCTTTGCCATTAGTCGCTCTTGCTGCCGTCCTCATCTTCTTAGTATTTACTTATTGGGGCTGGTTCTTTACCCGTTTTGCTGTTGATGATGAGGCAGTACATCTGAAAAAAGGTGTTATTTTTCGCACCTATCGGCAAGCAAACCTTGAGCGCATCCAATCCGTAGATATAACGCAACCGCTACTTCCGCGCCTTTTAGGGCTTGCCCAGGTGAACGTTGACGTTGCCGATGGATCAAGTAACGCGCTCGCTATTCAGTTTTTGAGCCGAAAGGACGCCGAACAGCTACGTTCTGTGGTGTTGCGGCTGGTACGTGAAGCGAAGGTTGGCGACGACGGCGCCTCACTTGACGGCGATTCCCTTGAGCAAATCGCTGAGCCAGTCTCTGGGCAGCCTCATGAAAGCGTGAGCGCCGGACGCGTTGTTACAGAGTCAGAAACTCAACTGACCTTTCTTCCTGCGAGAAGGCTCTTAGCTTCTATTGCGCTCTCGCCCAAAATTTGGGGGTTCGTGCTTTTCAGCGCCGCCTTTATTGCATCAACGGCGATTGCCACCGGCAGCTTTTGGGGTGCAATATTTGGAAACCTTGCAGTCTCTCTAGTGGCACTTAGCGTACTCTGGTCTGACTTCAATAACGGTTATAAGTTTCGTATTTCGCACGGTGCCGAAGGGCTGAAAATCCGCCGTGGTTTTCTCAATACCATCTCGCAAAGTGTTCCCACCGGGCGAATCCAAGCACTAGAAATTCACCAACCCCTCACGTGGAAACGCTTTGGGTGGTACAGCGTCAAAATTAACATGGCAGGCTATGGTCTCAGCACCAATAAAGAAGAGCTCGCCAAAAGTAACCTGATGGTAGCGGCAACTGCTCAAGAAATCAGCCAAATCTTGCCCTATGTTATTGAGCAACGCTGGGGTGCGCAGTCTGAAAGCGCACAGTTCCTTGAACTATTTAGTGCTGCCCAACCTGTTGGGGGATTCCATCTAGCGCCTCGATCGTCCAAGTGGTTTGACCCGCTTTCATACCGCCGCAATGGCTATAGAGTAACCGAGCACTTTTTGTTGATACGCAGAGGTATCGTAACGCGCCGTCTAACAGTTGTTCCGCATAATTGTGTGCAGTCTGTGGAACTTAAAGAAGGGTTGATTCAACGTCGTTTTCATTTGGCAACGGTGAGTTTTCATTCCGTAGCAGGGCAGATCGCCCCGCGCGCTAAGAACATTTCTGCAGAGCGAGCACGCCAACTGATCTCGCAGTATTAGAGCTACTCATGGTGCAGTTTTAGAGGTGA
>JAUMUA010000002.1:78594-91609 GCA_030530925.1 Rothia sp. (in: high G+C Gram-positive bacteria)
TGAAAACAATAGCGGGTAAAATACAGAGGGTGAATTCCTCAAAACCAGCGCGCCTTGGCATCGGCGTGATTTCAGCCGGAAAAGTAGGCGCAGTGCTAGGGGCCGCCCTGCGAGAAGCTGAGCATGCCATCGTAGGTGTTCACGCTGTATCTGAAGAATCTCGCACTCGCGCCGAAGCGCTCTTGCCTAACGTGCCGCTTCTAACCATTCCAGAAATCGTAGAACGTTCTGAAGTTGTTATTTTGGCGGTGCCCGACGACGCCCTGCCTTCGCTCGTCGAGGGGCTAGCGAAAACTCATGCTTGGCAACAAGGGCAGATCATTATTCACACCAGCGGCAGGCACGGCACTAACGTTCTAGAACCTGCCCGCGCGCAAGGCGCCATTGGTCTAGCAATCCATCCGGCAATGACGTTCACCGGCTTGTCCCTGGACCTAAACCGCCTCAAAAACTGTAGCTTCGCCGTCACCGGCCCCGCCGCCTTCTTACCTATTGCCCAGGCACTCACAGTAGAGATGGGCGCCGAACCGGTCATCATCGCAGAAGGCGACCGAGCGCTCTACCATGCAGCACTTGCCCACGCGTCGAACCATCTGGTCACCATCACCGGGCAGTCTCTACAAATACTAGAATCCGTAGGAATCGAAAACCCCGCGCACTTTATAGAACCCCTCTTACGTGCCTCACTAGATAACGCGCTGGCATCAGGAGAAAACGCCCTCACCGGCCCGGTAGCACGCGGCGATGCTCACACCGTGCAAACACACAAAGAAGAACTCCAAGGATTTGCCCAAGAAGAAAACGCTGAAGACATCTCAGCCGCCTACCTCGCTCTAGCTCGCGCCACAGCACAACGAGCCCACGAGCGAAAGGTACTCACAGACCACCAATTTGAGCAGATAATTTCTGCCTTAAACAGTTAAAATGCTTTTGGTACATACTATGAAAGGACTGTTCACACCGTGACAAGTAGTCCCCAAATCGTGCGATCGATTGAAGATCTGCAAAAAAAGGTGCGCAAAGCACTCAAAAAAGCTCAGCAAGAACTTACGGCGCAGGCTACAGAAGAAGCTCCCGCTGCGTCGTCCACCCTGGGCTTTGTAGCAACCATGGGTGCCTTGCACGAAGGTCACGCCACACTGATTCGCCGCGCTCGCGAGCAGAACGATGTTGTGGTTGTTTCTGTGTTTGTGAACCCTCTTCAATTCGGTCCGGACGAAGACTTTGATAAGTACCCGCGCACGCTAGAGCAGGACGCCGAGCTGGCAGCTTCTGCCGGAGTGGATTTCATTTTCGCCCCTGACGTTGAAGAGATGTACCCAGCAAACGGACCCTTGATTACGGTTTCTTCCGGTAATCTGGGCAATCTATTTGAGGGCAAGACTCGCCCTGGTCACTTTGATGGCGCGCTCACCGTGGTGAACAAGTTCTTCAACATTTTGAAGCCCGCAGCGGGTAGACACACCATCAACGCTTATTTTGGGCAGAAAGACGCTCAGCAGCTTTCGCTGGTGCGCCGCATGATTCAGGACTTCAACCACAATGTGGTGTTCAAGCCCGTTGCCATTGTTCGCGAAGACAACGGTTTGGCGCTGTCCTCACGCAATCGCTACCTTTCAGAGAGCGAACGAGAAAGCGCACTTGTGCTTTCGCGCACTCTTGCTCTGTTGCGCGAGCGAGTGGTGCGCGGCCAGATTACTTCTGAAGATCTTGAGACCGCGCGTCAGAAGATTAATGAAACTGACGGCGTCCGCCTTGATTACCTTGAGGTAGTGGACCCTTCAAACTTTGAGGCTCCTACGCAGGATTCCCAGCAGATTTTGGCTTTGGTTGCTGCATACGTTGGGGAAACTCGACTCATCGACAACATGGAACTTCACTAAATTTTCAGACCACACAACTTTCGATAGGTTTTATACGTGACTAATTCTCAAAAAGGGTCAGCGCCCGAAACTCCTGCTATTTCTGATCTGTCAGAGCAGATGCAGATTCGCCTTGAAAAGCGTTCGAAGCTGTTGGAGTCAGGCCGCGAGGCGTACCCTGTTGGCGTTCCCGTTACTCGTACCATCGCATCCATTCGCGAGCAGTACGACGGCAAGCTAGAAGCTGACGACACCACCGGCGACATCGTGGGTATTGCAGGGCGAGTAGTGTTCGTTCGCAATACCGGCAAGCTGTGCTTTGCCTCTTTGCAGCAGGGCGACGGCACTCGTATTCAGGCAATGATTTCTTTGGCTGGTGTGGGCGAGGACGCTCTTGCTGACTGGAAAGCTCTAGTTGACCTGGGCGATTACGTGTATGTTCACGGTGAGGTTATCTCTTCACGTCGCGGCGAGCTTTCGGTCATGGCAGACGAGTGGCAGATGGCTTCGAAGGCTCTGCGCCCCATGCCTAACCTGCACAGCGATCTCAACGACGAAACCCGCGTGCGTCAGCGCTACCTTGATCTTATGGTGCGCCAAGAGGCTCGCGATATCGTGGTCAAGCGCGCAAAAATTACCCAGATTGTGCGCGATGTTTTGAACAAGCACGGTTATATTGAGTTGGAGACCCCCGTGTTGCAACTCGTTCACGGTGGCGCTTCGGCTCGTCCTTTTGAGACCCACCTTAACGCTTTCGATCAGAACATGACCATGCGTATTGCTACCGAGCTCTTCCTCAAGCGCGCTGCAGTTGGCGGTTTGGAACGCGTGTACGAAATTGGTCGTGTTTTCCGTAATGAGGGCATCGACTCCACTCACAGCCCCGAGTTCACTACCTTGGAATGCTACGAAGCTTTTGCTGATCAGTTTGTGATGGCAAAGCGCATGCAAGAAATCATTATGACGTGCGCTGACGCTTTGGGCGTGTACGAGATTGAGACCGAGAAGGGCACCATTGTCCTCAAGGGTGAATGGAAGTGGTTGGGCGTTTACCCCGGTCTCTCAGAGGCTGTTGGGCAAGAGATTACCCCCGAAACTTCTGCGCAGACTCTGCGTGAAATCGCTGAAAAGCACCAGGTGCAGGTTGATCCTAAGTGGGACGCAGAGAAACTGGTTGTTGAGCTCTTTGGTGAAATCGTTGAGCCTACTTTGTTGAACCCCACCTTTGTGTACGACTACCCGCCTTCTGCCCAGCCGCTCGCTCGTCCGCATCGTTCTGAGCCTGGAATTATTGAGGCATGGGATCTCATTATTGGCGGCATGGAACGCGGTACCGCGTTCTCTGAGCTGATTGACCCCGTGATTCAGCGTGAGCGTTTGACCGAGCAGTCACGCATGGCTGCTGCTGGCGACGACGAAGCGATGCAACTGGACGAAGACTTTTTGCGTGCACTTGAACATGGTGCTCCTCCCATGGGCGGTATTGGGCTCGGCATTGACCGTTTGATTATGCTCTTTACCGGTGTGGGCATTCGCGAAACTATCTTGTTCCCGCTGATGAAACCAGAAGCTGAGTAAATAACCTGAGCCTGTGGACTTACCCCAAAGCACTGCACCTTTATTGAGAGGGGCAGTGCTTTTGAGGTTTTAGGGTTAAGGTAGAAAAAGAATTTTAGAGACAAGTAGGTTGGCATGGATTACATAATTGCACTTATTCCTTCGATAGCCGCGGGCTTAATTCTCTATTTTGTGTTGCGGTGGATTACTCGAGCTGATCGTACTGAGCGGTTGGTACAGCGTTCTTTGCAGGACGACGCGGCGCAGTGGTACGAGAATGTAAAAGCTTCTAAAGGTACGCGTAATCCCTTTGATAAAGATGTAGAAGATTCGGGCAAGAATCGATAAGAGCATTAGTGTGAAGTAAAAAATATCACAATGATTTCTAATATTTCACTTTTATTGTTATATTTGAGGAAATCAGAATATTACTTTGATTCGATAAGGTGAACACTGGCGGCTATTAGTGTGTGGTTAGTGTTTATCTTTCGTTTTACTAGATGACTCAGGAGAGAGTAATGGCTCAGAAAGTAAAGATCATTCTTGAAGATGATCTTGACGGCGGTCCCGCAGAAGAAACCGTACGATTTGGTCTCGACGGTGGCCAGTACGAAATCGATCTCTCCAGTGCTAATGCTGCGCGTTTGCGTGATGCGATTCGTCCTTTTGCTACTAAGGCTCGTCGCGTTCAGGGCACCCGTGCTCCTGGTCGTCCTGCGGGTTCGCGTACCACCGGTGTTACCAAGCGTAATCCTGAGACTTCATTGATTCGTCAGTGGGCTAAGGATAACGGTTATGAGGTTTCTGACCGTGGTCGTATCCACCAGGATATTCAGGACAAATACTACGCAGCTCAGAAACAGGATTAATTTCTGTAGTTAGTTTTAGTGAAAAATGGAGAAAACTCTTTGAGGTTTTCTCCATTTTTATTTTACGAAGAAGGTAATCAGGGGTTTTGTTTTAGAGCTGAAAAATATGCGCTCAGATATTTGTGGGCTATTTAGGGGCTCCTCCAAATAAAAGCTAAAAATTGTAAAACTCCATATGAGTAGCGGAATGAAGATTTGAAATCTCAGGTAAAAACCAGAAAATAATCTTTTTGATGTCTAAAACAGTTAGACAATATCCCCTAAATGGTTGCGCACATAGTTTCCGACGAATAGTAACTTCGGTCAAAGTTATTAGCTAAACCAGGCTGAAACTCTAGGGTAATTGACCGCAGAAAGCTTAGGGCAGAATACGCTCTGCGAGAGCTTTCACCGCGTGCGAACAGCCCTCTATGCCGCGTTAATTCCAAGTAATGTTTTTCCTAACGTTAGATTTGTTAGGAGTGTTCAATGTTTGAACGATTTACCGACCGTGCGCGGCGCGTAGTGGTTCTTGCGCAAGAAGAAGCGCGCATGCTCAACCACAATTACATTGGCACCGAGCACCTCCTGCTCGGTTTGATTCACGAGGGTGAGGGCATCGCTGCTCGAGCTTTGGAATCAATGGGTGTCACCCTCAGCGCAGTGCGCGAGCAGGTTCAAGACATCATTGGTTCTGGCCCTCAGGCACCAAGTGGACACATCCCTTTTACTCCGCGCGCTAAGAAAGTTCTTGAACTTTCAATGCGTGAGGCTATTCAGCTCAACCACGGCTACATTGGCACCGAGCACATTTTGCTGGGTATGGTGCGGGCTAATGAGGGCGTAGCTAACCAAGTGCTATCTAAGCTCGGCGCAGAGCCCGCCAAGGTTCGCCAAACCGTCACCGATATGATTTCCGGTTACCCCGGCAACGGTGAGGGCAAAGAGACTGCAGGTGTTGGTGCTGGTCAGTCGAAAGAAGGCACACCTGCTGGTTCCGCTATTTTGGATCAGTTCGGTACTAACCTCACCGCCGCGGCTCGGGAAAGCAAGCTAGATCCGGTTATTGGTCGCCACGCCGAGATGGAACGCGTTATGCAGGTTCTTTCTCGCCGTACCAAAAACAACCCGGTGCTCATTGGTGAGCCCGGCGTTGGTAAGACTGCAGTGGTAGAAGGTCTTGCGCAGGCAATCGTGCACGGCGACGTCCCTGAGACTCTCAAAGACAAGCACCTGTACACCCTAGATTTGGGTTCGCTGGTTGCAGGTTCCCGTTACCGTGGTGACTTCGAAGAGCGCCTTAAGAAAGTTCTCAAAGAGATTCGTACTCGTGGCGACATCATTCTTTTCATCGACGAAATTCACACCCTTGTAGGTGCTGGCGCTGCGGAAGGCGCCATCGACGCCGCATCGATCTTGAAGCCTATGCTAGCTCGCGGTGAGCTGCAGACCATCGGTGCAACCACCCTTGACGAGTACCGCAAGCATATTGAGAAAGACGCCGCTCTCGAGCGTCGTTTCCAGCCAATTCAGGTAGACGAGCCGTCGCAGGCACGGGCTGTAGAAATCCTCAAGGGCGTTCGCGATAAGTACGAAGCTCATCACCGAGTTTCAATCTCTGACGAAGCCCTGGAATCTGCGGTTAACCTTTCGGCCCGCTACATCTCAGATCGTTTCTTGCCAGATAAGGCAGTGGACTTGATTGATGAGGCCGGTGCTCGTTTGCGCATCAAGCGCATGACTGCGCCGCCAGAAATCAAGGTTCTTGAGGAGCGTATTTCAAAGCTCAAGGCTCAAAAAGAGAACGCTATTGCTAGCAACGAATTTGAGAAAGCTGCCGATCTTCGCGATAAAGAGCAGAAGCTTGTGCGTGAAAAAGACGAACAAGAGAAGGCATGGCGCGAAAACGGTGATGCGTTTGGCGAGGTAACTCCCGACGTCATTTCAGAGGTTCTCGCAGCTTCTACCGGTGTTCCTGTTTACAAGATCACTGAAGAAGAATCTGGCCGTCTGCTCAAGATGGAAGAAGAGTTGCACAAGCGCGTTATTGGTCAGGAGAACGCCGTCAAGGCTCTCTCCCGTGCAATCCGTCGTACCCGTGCAGGTCTCAAGGATCCCAACCGTCCCGGTGGTTCCTTCATCTTTGCTGGTCCTACCGGTGTTGGTAAGACCGAGCTTGCTAAGGCTCTTGCTGAGTTCCTCTTTGGCGATGAATCTGCGCTGATTACTCTTGATATGTCTGAATACCAGGAGAAGCACACCGTGTCACGTTTGTTCGGTGCACCTCCCGGATACGTTGGATTCGAAGAGGGAGGCCAGCTTACCGAAAAGGTACGCCGCAAGCCGTTCTCGGTGGTTCTCTTCGATGAGGTTGAAAAGGCTCACGCCGATCTCTTCAACTCGTTGTTGCAGATTCTTGAAGACGGTCGCTTGACCGACTCACAGGGTCGCGTAGTGGATTTCAAGAACACCGTCATCATCATGACCACCAACCTCGGTTCGCGTGAACTTGCCCGTAAGGTTCCCGTGGGCTTCCAGAGCGCTGGCGATATTTCAGGTGACTACGAGCGTATGCAGGCTCGCGTCATGGAAGATTTGAAAGAGCACTTCCGCCCTGAGTTCTTGAACCGTGTGGACGACATCATTGTGTTCCCACAGCTCGAAGAAAAGGAAATCTTGCAGATTGTTGATCTGTTCGTAGGTCGCTTGGCTAAGCGCCTTGCTGAGCAGGATATGAGCATTGAGCTTACCAACGCTGCCAAGATTTTGATGGCAACCAAGGGCTATGATCCTTCGATGGGCGCTCGTCCGCTTCGCCGCGAGATGCAGCGCAACATTGAAGACGTATTATCAGAGAAGATTCTCTTTGGCGACATCAAGGCTGGCGAAAAGATTACTGTGGACGCCGAGGGCGAAGGCGATTCGGCTAAGTTCACTTTCTCCTCGCAGCCTATGACTGATCTTGATGAGGCAGCTATGGACTTCTCGGCGTATGAAAACGACGAGCAGAACGTACCTGCTGAACCTGAGGCGCAGGTGGCTAACGAGGCTGCTGAGCAGCACGTTGAGGAATCGGAATCAACTGAATCTGAAACCAAGAATGCTCATATTGATTTGCCTAAGACTGGCGAAGACACTGAGTAAATAAGATGTGATCCGCTAAGGTTCAACAGCAAAGGGTTCGGCACATGTAGTGCCGAACCCTTTGCTGTTTTTATGCTTCTAGTGCGTTTTTAGAAAGCGGGGGAGTGTTTATTTAGAAAGTGGGGGAGCGTTTATAGAGAAACCATTCCCTGATGCTCTTGAGCTAGTCCGTCGCGGATCAAGCCCTGAAAGCAACGCTCTACTTGCTCTTGGCTAGGTTCTAGTTTCTTGAGCGATTCAACCGCCGTCGCGGTTTCTGCGGGAATGACTACGTCGGGTGCATGGGGTTTGAGCAGAACGTCTTGAGAAATTGGTGCCAGCGCATCACGCAGAACAGCCATCATGGCACCGCGTAGTTGGCGATCAGTGCCGTGCCAAGATTGCCCTTTAGGAACGTAATCTGGTTCTGGCTTGCCCGCTTTAACCCAGGCACATTCTCTCTGAACCGGGCATACTTCGCACTGCGGTGAGCGTGCTGTGCAAATGAGAGCCCCAAGTTCCATGGTGGCTGCGTTCCATACCACGGAATCTTCAAGAGTCTCTGGCATCAGTGCCTCTGCCAGGCGAGTTTCTGCCGCAGTAAGTGATTTAGAGGGTAAGCCTTTGCCGCTCACAGCGCGGGCGTGCACTCGGCGTATGTTGGTATCAATGACGACGGCGCGGCGTCCAAAAGCAAAGACGCTGATGGCGGCGGCGGTGTAGGAACCAACTCCTGGCAGAGCGAGGAGTTCCTCGTAGTCTGAGGGGACGTGCCCCTGGCGTCGTTCAACAATGGCTTGCGCGGCTGCGTGTAGGCGTAATGCACGGCGGGGATATCCTAAGCGTCCCCATGCCCTGACTACCTCGGCAGAGTCTGCTGATGCAAGATCCGCTGGGGTGGGCCAGCGTTGCATCCATTGTTCCCAGATGGGTAAAACTCGCACCACAGGAGTCTGCTGAAGCATAAATTCGCTCACCATAACTGCCCAGGCAGTTCGATCGGTTGCGCGCCAAGGAAGGTCTCGCGCATTCTGCGTGAACCAATCGATTATATGCTCATGCAGGAATTTAATAGTTTGCGGGTTGAGCTGGGGTTTAACGGTTGAAGAAGCCACGAAAACACCTTAGATGATTTGGCGTAAATATAGGTAATAGGTACTTTTGTCCGGATAAAAACAGGTACTCTATATGCATGTCTGTAAGTTACGAAGATCCCCACGGCGAAGAACCCACCCCCGATGTATACCGCCGTCGTCGCCTCATTGCCCTTGCTGCGCTTTTGCTCGTGGTTCTACTGATTATTTGGGGTATTGCCTCACTCATCGGTGCCATGAATAAAGACAAATCTCCTGATGAAAACGCTGCTGCTCCGGCATCTTCTTCGGCGCAGCCATTTAGCGATTTTACTGATCGCGCCACTGAATCATCATCTGCTTCAGCTTCGGCTTCTGCATCTGATACCGCCAGTGCATCTGATACCGCCTCAGCAACTGCTAGCGAATCAGCGACTTCAGACCCTACCGACTCAGCTACTCCTAGTGAGAGTGCCTCCGCTTCAGCAAGCGCTGAGCCTACCGAGACCGCTGCTGCAACGCCTACTACTTCTGCCGCACCTGTCGCTTGCACCGCTAACGATATGAAGGTTGAGCTCACCGCAGACCAAGCTTCTTACGCCGCCGGTCAGAACCCTGCATTGTCGGTCACCTACACCAACGTTTCGAATACCCCCTGCACCGTGGGGGGCGATTCTCCCCAGGTTGACGTCAACATTACCTCCGGTCCTGCTCAGGTTTACAACTTGGCGCAGTGCACCCCCGAGAAAGCTCCTTCAACTGAGGTTGCCGCAGGTGCTAGCGATACTAAGGTTGTTACCTGGAACCGTTCATTGAACGCTCTTGGTTGCGGTACTACTCAGACCATTAAGCCCGGTTACTACTGGGCAACTGCTACCGTCAACGGCGTAGCATCGCAGCCCACTCGTATTGTGGTCAAAGGCTAATTTAAAGCCAATTAATGAGACTAGTAACTATAAAAACTAGTAACTATAAAACGTGGGGCGGTTCATTTGAACCGCCCCACTTTTTTATTGCTGTATCACATAAATCGTTCAAGCAAAGATGACTCTGCCATGCGCGAGAGAGATTCTCGGATCACTCGTGCACGCTGACCGCCAATACCGTCAACCGCGCGAAGGTCTTCAAGGTTTGCTGCCATGAGCCCCTGGAGGCCATCAAATTGATCTACTAAGCGATCAACTACGGCACCGGGCATTGATTTAATGCCAGAGAGTAATCGGTAACCCTGGGGGAATAAAGTGGTATCCAGATCGAAATTTTCAAAGCCCATAGTTTGAGCAATCATTGCTAAATCCACGATGTCTTTATCATCTAAATTCTTTAATTTTTCTAAACTGCGCGTCACTGCTTTTTGTCGTTGTTTGGCGGTGACCGGTAGGTAATCACGCAAGATTACTTCAGCACCGGGCATGTCGGGCCGCGTTAGTTCTTCGAGCTGTAGCGCAATGAGACGACCACTGGTGCCCAATTCCAGTACATAGAAGCCAACTTCAATAGAGATTCGGCGCACCATCTCCATGCGCTGTAAAGTTGCTACAACATCGCGAAGCGTTACGCTGGCTTCGATTTCTAACGATGAAAGGGACTGCAAAACCTGTTCGAGGCGGTTGGTGTATGACTCGAGCGTTTGGATCGCTTGGTTAGCGCGGCTCATCAGCGATTGCGTGTCTTCAACGGTGTAGCGAATTCCATCCACGTAAATCGAAATGAGCGACATCGATGAACTGACCGAAATAACTGGAAAACCTGTTTGAACAGCAACGCGCTCAGCGGTGCGGTGGCGAGTACCGGATTCGTGGGTTTCTATGGAGGGATCAGGCAGAAGTTGTACCCCGGCGTTGAGTAGCATGGTGGCGCCTCGATCACACACTATGGCGCCGTCCATTTTTGCTAATTCGCGTACGCGGGTAGCCGAGAACTCGGTGTTAATATCAAAACCACCCGAAGATATTGCCTGCACAGTTTTATCGCTACCCAACACAATAAGAGCGCCGGTGCGGCCACGAAGGATTCGTTCGAGTCCTTCGCGCAATTCGGTTCCCGGTGCAATCCGGGCAATAGTTCTGAGTAACGATTCACTATAAGCAGTTAGCACTTCTCTAGTTTATGCCAGGATTACGTTATCGTTTGCCTATACTTTTCTTTGCGGGAAAAGTAGTGCGAGTGCTTCGGGTAGCGAAGCGACCTCGCGCACCGTCACCCCTGCCGGTACTTCACCGATGCCGTTGGGTGAGGCGGGCACAATAACATGCGTGAAACCTAGCCTGCCTACCTCGGCAATTCGCTGGCGAATGCCGGGGACAGCGCGTACTTCTCCTGCCAAGCCCACTTCACCAAATACCGCTAGTTTGCGGGGGAGGGGTTTGTCTTGCGCTGCTGATGCCAGCGCCATCACCGCAGCTAGATCAACGGCTGGTTCGGTAATTTTGGCGCCCCCAACGGTAGAAATATAACAGTCGAGTTTACCCACGTTGAAACCCGCTCGTTTTTGCAATACGGCGAGCAACATAGAGATTCGTGCGTTGTCGAGCCCCGACGTCGCTCGCCGGGGTTGCGGCATGGCGGATTGATCGAGCAGAGCCTGAATCTCTGCCAACAGCGGACGTCGTCCCTCCAGGGTGACGGTCACGCAGGTGCCCGAAACCGGGTGTGGTGTGCGTGAGACAAAGAGCCCTGAGGGGTCGGTGACGGCGGCGATGCCGTCTTCGTGCATGTCAAAGCAACCGACTTCGTCGGTGGGTCCATAACGGTTTTTGATGGCTCGAAGCATACGGATAGCAGAGTGTTTGTCACCTTCAAACTGGCAGACCACATCGACTAAGTGTTCAAGAAGGCGTGGACCTGCGATAGTGCCTTCTTTAGTCACGTGCCCCACGAGCAGGGTGCACATATTGCGTGTTTTGGCAGCGGCAATAATTGAGGCTGCAACTTCACGCACCTGAGTTACGCCGCCGGCGCTACCCTCTACTTCTGCAGAAGCCAGAGTCTGTACGGAGTCCACGACCAACAGCGAGGGATTGACCTGGTCAATATGTGCCAATGCGGTGCCAAGATCTGATTCTGCGGTGAGATAAAGCGTATCCGCTACCGCGCCGATCCTGTCTGCGCGGAGTTTCACCTGTGCCGCTGATTCCTCACCGGTCACATACAGCACATCATGAGGTTTCTTCTGCGCCGGATTTTTGGCAAAGGTGGCAGCGACGTCTAAGAGAAGGGTTGATTTGCCGACGCCTGGTTCACCAGCCATAAGAATGACGGCGCCGGGTACTAGTCCACCACCGAGTACCCGGTCAAACTCAGAGTTGCCGGTGCTCATGTATTGCGCAATCGTGGAATCCACTTGCGCAATAGGTTTTGCGGGGCTTTGCACCGATGAGGCTACAGTAGTTTTCGCCACCACAGAGCCACCCATTTCTTCAACGGTTCCCCATTGTTGGCATTGCCCGCAACGACCTACCCATTTAGCGGTGGTCCAGCCGCATTCAACGCAACGGTAGGTATTGGTGGTTCGTGATGACTTTCGAGGGCTCATATCTTTATCGTAGGTGATGGCACTGACAAGATAAGAGGCTTTTTCGAAAGGCTGAAAGTTGGTGTTTTACGATTTGATGGGTCGTTTCTGTTGATGGCGTAACACCACGTTCAGAGCCTTTATATCTTGAGGTCTTAGAGACCCTCTTGCACGTAATTTTTTTGTTGCGCAAACGAGTTCACCACGCGTTTTTGAGGCTGAATAATAGGCATTTCAGTAGTGCGTGGGGCGTGTTCGGTCATTGATTCTCCCAGTTCAATGAGTAGCGGAACGGCATCGTCATGGGTGAGCCCGGTTGCTTCTAAAAGATCGATAACCAGGGGGCGAATTATAAGAATCAGCGATTCAGCTTCTAGGGTTCGCACCCCCATAACACTGGGGTCAAGTATTCCGGCTACTAAAGCAAGTTCCTGGCGAGCCTTAAGCTTGAGCGCATTTCGGTCCTCGGTGTTCGTTTGGGCAACGGATCCCCCCAGGGTAGTGACCGCTTCTGCAATCTGCTCTAGGGTGCCGGCAATAGATTCTATGGCGTCATCGGTAATTTGAACGTGGCTAATAGTTGATGCCATTCTGCGGTTGAGCACGCGAGTGTTGCGAATTGCCAGATCAACGCCAGAAAGTACTTGAGCGAGCTCGTCGATTTCCACGCTATGACGCCGGCCCACCATCGAGAGCTTGACCATTCCTTTTGCCGTAACCACATCACCTTCGGCGGCAGAGTAGAGAGGTTGCAAATCGCGAGCCTGTTCTAGGGCTTGTTGGGCTCCGTCGCTGTTATATTCACGCATGGAACGCGCCGCGCTACGTAGTACCTCAGAGAACGAATCAATCAGTTTTTCGGCATTACGACGGGGCGAAGTGCGGGGGTCTTTGGGGAAGAGGAACATGAGAAGAAAGGCAAAGATTCCACCCACTATGGCGTCAAGGCTACGGGCAAAAGGTCCATCTAGTGTGGGCGCCATGAGTACTACTAGGCATGATTGCAAGCCCATTTGAATAGTGAAAATGATGCCGTTA